>JBGSOE010000339.1:0-27780 GCA_041739295.1 Thiohalobacterales bacterium
CTTCGAGTCACCCACCCGCGCCTTGCATCTGCTCGCTTGATCAAATTAATCAGAGGTTCCCTAAACAATCGATGTGCTAATTATAGCCTGTCTCCGCCTTACCGCTAATTCGCTACAGTAAACACCTATTCTCCCAGCAGCTCCGCGACCGGCTGCAGTTGCTCGACATGCTGGGATACGACTTTCATGATGACGATGATCGGTATGCTCAGCAGCATGCCCCAGACACCCCACAACCAGCCCCAGAACAACAGCGAAATGAATATCGCCGCCGTATTCATTTTGGCGATTCTTCCGGTCATCCAGGCAGTGACGAAGGTACCGACGATGGTCGCAATGGCCAATGACATTCCCGCGACCAACATAACCGTTGATAGATCGCCAAACTGCAAAAAGGCCGCCATGCCGGTAGCGGCGGCTGTGACTGCCGGACCAAAATAGGGGATGAGATGCAGCAAGCCCGCCGCGACAGCCCAGGCGCCCGCGTTTTCAAGACCAATCCAGCGGAACGTGGCCCAGGCAAGTAACGCGACCAGCACATTGGTCACCAACAACATGAACATATAGTTCTGGATAGAGTTGTTGATGTCGTCGAGGATATGCACCGTGATCTTTCTTCGCGACAGCGATGGTCCGGTGAGCCGCACCATTTTCCGCTTGAAGGTATCCGCCGACAGCAACAGAAAGAACACTAGGAAAACGACCATTAACGCTTGACCTGCGAAGCCCAGTACGCCTTTGGAGCCGGCCCAGAGATAATCATTCAGCTTGAACGCCGGTGGATCGATAACGACATGCGTCGCGCGCGGCTTTGGCGGACTACCGGTGACTTGTGAGGTCGCTTTTTCCATTTCGGTCGCGGCGGCCTGCACATTCTTCATGGTATCGCTCTGACCCTTGCCCATGCTGGCCAGCCCAGCGGAAAACCGGCTCGTGGTTTCCGGCAACTGTGTCAGAATCTTCTGCACCTGTCCTTGCAAAGCATATGAGCCAAGCAGCAGCGTACAGAGCACGCCGACCATAACGATGCTGGCACTGAATAAGCGCGGAATCCTGAGACGTTCGAGCCACACCACCAGCGGATTCAGGGTATACGCAAACAGGATTCCGAGCAGCAGCGAGATGATAAAACTTTGCGCCCACTCCAATGCAAACACCACAGCGATCGTTGCCAGTATGCCCAGCGACAGGCCGCTTGCGTCTACTGGAAGGCGGATAACGGGCAGAGGGGTTGTGTCCTGAGGGGTTGTAACTGGCGGCGGCATTGTCTGCACAGTGACGTTGCCTGGCTCAGACTCGCCCGCGCCAAGCCGTGTTTCTTCAGGATGATTTGAGTCGGCCTGAATGTCGGACTTAGCGGGAACCGCTGATGGGGTTGCAGTGGTATTCAAGAGATTCTGTCGGTACTTTCTAGTGATGAATGTCTGAGCATCAATACCGGCGCGACGCGTCTTAAGGCGGGCCCTGCCAGCATTGATGGAATCAGCCCTTCCTGCCGGGAGAAAGCAGCAGCAGACCGCCGATAACGATCGCACCGACTCCTGCCCAGACAGGAACATTGACAGTCTCCTTGTCCTGTACTGTCAACTCCAATGGACCTATCTGTGCCTGTTGTGTTGACTTCGTATAGGTGAAGCCGCCGTATACCAGCGCCAGTATGCCCGCCATCATCAGAATGGCCGCTGTAATTTTAATTTGATTCATCTCGCACTCTCCAAAAACAATCAAACTGTATTTATATTTCAGCGCCGGACAGATCTTGCATAGTGCGCCGAAGTTCGTACGTGCAACAGACCATTAAACTTATAAACCGCATTTGCCACGGAATCACACGGAAAAACCCGGACCAGATCATAAGCCTCACGCCGGCACCGCCATCACCCGCAAGGTGCTGAATAGTCGCTCCAGTAAGGCACTGTGTTTCAGTGTCTTCCGTGTGTTTCCGTGGCTGAAATGATTTTTAGGTTAAAAGGAAGTCCCCTCCCCCTTGACGGGGGAGGGCCAGGGAGAGGGTGAGTCAGTTTCAGACAGCCCCCTCTCCCTGGCCCTCTCCCGCGAGGGGAGAGGGAACTCTCCGTTTACGGCGTCAGGAAACCATTTACAAACGTTAAACCTATAAACCGCATTTGCCACGGAATCACACGGGAAAACCCGGACCAGATCATAAGCCTCAGGCCGGCACCGCCATCACCCGCAAGGGGGTGAATAGTCGCTCCAGGACTGCACTGTGTTTCTGTGTCTTCCGTGTGTTTCTGTGTCTTCCGTGTGTTTCCGTGGCTGACATGATTTTTTAGGTTAAACGACCCGTCGACCCTGTATGACTCGAAGCAGGATTATGACGATGGCGATCACCAGAAGAATATGAATGAAGCCGCCCATCGTGTACGCGGAGACCAAACCTAGTGCCCAGAGTACTAATAAGATAATTGCGATTGTTTCAAGCATGGTTGTATTCCTTCTAGGCTAACAATAGTGAGACTCATATCAGTCACTTCAAGGATCCGGAACGTTGGCTGACAATCAGCCATTCGATCGGATGGCACCGTCTATGACCCTGACATGATCGCCGAGCTGCCATGCCGACGGATCGGCTTCATTGAATACGCGACTCGAACCATCGTCGAAACGAACGGTAATTGCATAGTGCCGGGTTGTTCCTGATTGCTTTTCTATCGCATTTCCGGCAACGGCGCCGCCGACCGCACCGGCGACCGTTGCCACGTCCTTGCCACGGCCACCGCCCACCTGATTGCCCAGCAGGCCACCAACTACCGCGCCGCCAACCAGACCGATACCGCTGGTTTCTTTTACGTCGGTGATAATCTGTATCGACTCGATGACACCGCAGTCGGCGCAGATCGGCTTACTCGCCGCACTCTGGGTACTGGTCGACGCCACTTTGGGCATGGTCTCAGTACTCTGTTGACCGTACGAGGTAGGTAACCAACCCATGAACGCTGCGATACCAACCCCGCTGAACAGTACAATCGCAATGGATGCTATCCACATCAGGGGTGATGACGATTTAGTGGGTTGCGTGGTCATAAAGACTTCCTTTGGGTATGTGCTGTTGACAAGTATCTATATGCCTGTAGCTTGAACGCATCGCTGCGTACGGTCGGTACGTTGGCGCACATAGGGTGATTTGTCGTGAGTCCGCCATGGATCATCTCAGCAAGGCAGTTGCGCTGACAAAAACATCAAAAACCGGAACAACAGCCAACTGAACCCGCCGGCAGGAGGATGATTTTTATGGAGTTCCAAGCAAGTGAAATGAGAGCGGATAACGAACGTGCATGACAAGACCGCTCGTCGAGCGCTGTGCGGAAACGCAAAGGTGGACTAAATTGCAGGTACAGGCTCAGTATTGCCCTGCATCGATTCCGTGACATCCTTACCGATACCGCGATAGCCGGTAAAGCGACCGGATGAGTCGAACATTGGTTCACCGCTGACCTGCAGATATTGCAGCGCGCCATCGGGCATGACGCGGCTGTAGACGAAATCCAGGAACGGTCGCCTGGCGTCCATGTTGGTCACGAGCTGCGCGCGTTCGGCCTCATTCCAATGTCCGCCGGCGGTACTGAAGGTTTCATCCAGCAACGCGTCGCCCTGGATGCCGAGCATCTCGAACACCGGGCCGTAGACCTTGGTGAAATGTCCGCTCTCATCCTGTTCCCAATACCAGTCCGAGGCCAGTTCAGTCAGCCGACGAAAGCGTGCTTCGCTTTCGCGCAGTTCGGCGGTCCGTTCCAGCACGGTCCGTTCCAGCAGCTTGTTGTGATTCTCGATCTGTTTGTACAACAGGCGCACTTCCAGCAGATTGTGGATACGTGTTTTCACCTCAATCAGATCGAACGGCTTGCTGACGAAATCCTTCGCGCCGGCCTGCAAGGCGCGCAGCTTGTGCCCCGGCTGTGCCGTGATCACGAGCACCGGCAGATAGGCATCGGTTTCGATACCCTTCAGACCTTCCATCACCTGGAAGCCATCCATGATGGGCATCTGGAGGTCGAGCAGAATCAGGTCGTACTGATGTTCGCGATGCAGCGCGCAGACCGCCTGCGGATCCTGCGTCTTTGTAATGTTTGTATAACCGGCTTCGCGCAGCATGCGTTCGAGCAACTGGAGATTGGCGTCCTGATCATCGACAATCAGAATGCCGGCATTCAGGATGTCGGAGGGATTGAGCATCACATACCACCGTCTTGAGCGGGTGTCACAGCTAGCGCTGCAGAAAACTCCAAAGCCACGTCCAAGGTATCCATGAACTCTTTCACTCTGATGGGTTTGGTGAGGTACTGGAAAAAACCAGCCTCCAGGCCCCTCTTTATATCGCGCGGCATGGCATTGGCGCTGATTGCAATGACGGGTATTTGAGTAGTCAAGGGATCCTCACGCAGCATGCCGAGCGCCTTGATGCCACTGATGCCTCCCGGCAGATTGATGTCCATCAGGATGATCTCCGGCAGATGAGCGCGTGCCAGTGCAATACCCTGAGTAGCGTCGGTCGCGCTCAGCAGGCGCAGATCGGGACGGCGTGCGATGAGTTGTTCGACCAGCAACAGGTTGGCCGGGTTGTCCTCGACATAAAGCAGCGTGCGCACCCGCACGTCGGCTGCCAATGGCAGCTGTGGGGCATGCTTCGCTAGGGCGGCGGCGCTGGCGACATGCTGTGGCTCAGCTACCCGATTCAGTTCTATCCAGAATTGGCTGCCTATGCCGACGCTACTTTCCACACCGATTTCACCGCCCATCAGTTCGATCAGTCGCTTGCTTACTACCAGTCCGATACCGGTGCCTTCTTCAGTACCGCCTTCCTGGCCAAGGCGATTAAACGATTGGAACAACTGCGCGAGATTGTCCGGCGTCAATCCCGGACCGCTGTCCGTGACGCTGATGCGGATGCGTTGCGGGCTTGTCACAGCACACTCGACCACGACCGTGCCGCCGACGCGATTGTATTTGATGGCATTGCTCAGCAGGTTGATGAGGACCTGCTTGACGCGGGTGCGATCGGCATAGACAAAGTAAGCGGTATCGATGTTCGGAAAC
The DNA here is from genome assembly GCA_041739295.1 of Thiohalobacterales bacterium. GTDB lineage: Bacteria > Pseudomonadota > Gammaproteobacteria > Thiohalobacterales > Thiohalobacteraceae > JAHJQQ01. The sequence goes on from JBGSOE010000339.1 coordinate 5,056, forward strand.
GTGATGTGAATGTCGCGTTTCTGCGCCTGCGGCTCGATCATGGTCTGGCAATCGAGTAGGACCTCCCACAGAGACATGGGTTCATGCGACAAGGACATCCGGCCGGACTCGATCAAGGCGAGGTCGAGGATTTCGTTAATCAGGTCCAGCAGATACCAGCCGGCCCTGAGGATCTGGCCAATGCTTTCTTTCTGGGGCGGCGTTGGCGGCGTGATATCGGAGTCCAGCAACTGCGCGAAGCCGAGGATCGCATTCAGCGGTGAGCGCAATTCATGGCTCATGTTGGAAAGGAACTCCGATTTCGCGAGATTGGCCTGTTCCGCCGCCGCCTTGGCGTGAATCAGCTCATTCTCCACCTGTTTGCGCACGGAGTTGTCGGCGCCGATCAACAGATAGCCGATGATCTCGTCGTAATCATCGCGCAAGGCCGTGATCGAGACGATCGCCGGGAAGCGGCTGCCATCCTTGCAGATATAGGTCAGATCATAGGTGTCGTCGATGCCGCGCGAGGCTTTGAAGGCCAGTGCTTCGAAGCCTGGCGTAATGATCGTTCCGAGTTCCAGGCTCAATGCGGCGGCGCGCGCCATGACTTCCTCGGGATCGTGGATGTCGCTGGGATTGATCCTGTTGACGACTTCGGCGGCCTGATACCCCAGCATGCGCTCCGCACCGACGTTGAATAACTGAATGATGCCTTTCTCGTCGGTGGCGATAAGGGAAAAATTCGGGCTGTTCAGAATCGCGCTCTGCAAGGCGCCGATCTTCAGCATCGCCTCCTGGCGACGGAGGTCGGTGATGACATCCGCGATGTCGGCATCGTGGTTGCTGGGGCCGGAGTCGCTGTAATGTTCGGTCATGACACAAGCTTCGCGTTTAGAGTGCAATGATCCGGGGTCGGATAAATCGCTCGGGTCGTGAAACGACCGCGGAATTCGACCAAGATACCCCTCAGCCTATGAAAATAGCCCATATGACCGCGGTTCTCTGTACGCTGACACACATAGCTCAGCGAATTATCCGGCGACATTAGGTATGTCATGACGGTTGCGCAGGTCGCACAGTAAACGATCGAATTCCTTCTTGACCACGGCATAGCATTCACAGGCGTGGGCATTCAGTCCGAAGCGGTCAAGGACCGTGATATGGCCACGGCGATAACTGATGAGCCCGGCCTGCTGCAGCTTGCCGGCAGCCTCGGTGACACCCTCGCGGCGCACGCCGAGCATGCTCGCGATCAATTCCTGCGTCATGGTCAGTTCATTGGTCGGCAGGCGATCGAGCGTCGACAGCAGCCAGCGCGACAATTGCTGCTCCACCGAATGATGACGGTTGCAGGCCGCGGTCATGGATATCTGGGTCAGCAAGGCCTGGGTGTAACGCAGCAATAAACGCTGCACGACGCCGGCACGATTGAATTCCTGCATAAGCAAGGATGCTTTCAAGCGGTAACCGTGGCCGCCCGTCTGCACCAGTGCGCGACTGGGCGTGGTTTCACCGCCCATGAACAGCGAGATACCGAGCACGCCTTCATTGCCGACGCCGGCGATTTCTGCCGATGCACCGTTTTCCATCACGTATTGCAGCGAGACGATGGCGGTGGTGGGAAAATAAACGTGCTGCAACTTGCCGCCGGATTCACAGAGCACATTACCGACCGGCATCGCGACCAGTTCCAAATGCGCGGCCAGGCGATCGAATTCAGCCGCCGGCATGGCGGCGAGAAGATGATTCTGATCGGGTCGGTGCAAGTCGGACATTGAAACCTTGGGAGCTCAATCTGGTCTGCCGGATGGACAACGACTCGGCATGAGAGAGATAACGCAAGGACAGCTTAGCACGTCAGATGTCAACTCTGTGCGATATCGAACATAGCGTACACCGACAAGAGAGCGTATCTGGATGGATGTTGATAACGTTCGAGTTTAAACGCTGATGTCTGATACATCAGCGCAACGATACCAGCCTGGTTATCACCGCCAATTCCGTGGCAGCTGTCGCGAGTCAGCTGAAGGTGCTCACACCCGTTCAGTGTGAGCTTGCACGTTTCCAGGTAGCCTGATGCCGAATCTCACCTCAATTCATAACACGATCATAGGTTGCCTTGTCCGCCCGATAACACCCACAAGAAGCAGCTTCCAGTCCGTCGCGATCCAGTACCGTGATGATGCCGCGGGTATAATTTATCAGCTTGTGCGCCTGCAACGAACCCGCGGCCTTGGTGATACCGACCCGCCGCACGCCCAGCATATAGGCAAGGAATTCGTGCGTGATGTGCAGTTCGTCGCAGAAGGCGCGGTCTTGGGTCATCAACAGCCAACGGGCGAGGCGTGCTTCCAGGAGATGAAAGCGAGTGCAGGCGGCAGTCTGCGCCAGCTGGCTCATCAACACATAGATATAGCGATGCATCCCTCGTTGCAGTGCCGCACTCTGGTTGAGTTCGCGACGAAACGGCGCGGCTTTCATGCGCAAGGCCGCGCCACCACCCTGCACCAGACCATGCAGTGGCGCAACGTCGACGCCGAGCACGAGCGCAACCCCGTGCATACCTTCATTACCAACCAGCGCCACTTCCAATTTGGCGTGACCATCAACCGGGCTCACCTGCGAAATGAAGCTGTCGGTGGGGAAATAAACGTGACGGATACGATCTCCCGGTTCGCAGACTATTTCGTTGAACGCCAGGTCGACGGACTCGCAGCCGGCAAGAAAACGCTGCCGGTCTTTACGCGGCAATGCTTCGATCAGACGATTGGTATGAGGAGCGCGTTTATTGGGCGTTGGCATGGCAAGCTCCTGTGGTGTTGGCGTTAAAGCCACCAGGCGGCACAAGGAGGGCGATTCTTGCAATCCCGATTCGTATGGCGCTATACAGGATGAGTGCGTGCCGACTATGTCGACGCATCACTCCCCCCGCCAGCAGCGGACAGACATTGAGTTACGAGTGGTAACCGTATCGAAGCCAGTGTTGGCGGCCTCCGAAGACATGCTACACCCTCACTGCCCGTATCGCGGCATTTATCGGCGCACTGTACGTTAACGTACAGACGGATATCGACAGCGGATGTTATTTTACCTCCTGCGAGTCAGAGCAAACGGCTGTTTCGCGTGAATACTTCATGCCGACACCTTGAACAAATTGATCGCCGGCACAGAGCTTGCCGAGCTTTCACTGGAAATACTCATAACTGAGACTGCCGGAAAAACCGGCAAGACCGCCATCTTCAACAATGCCGCGCAATTGTGGAACCACAGTTTCTACTGGCGCAGTTTGCGAGCCAACGGCGGCGGCGAGCCACCCGCCGCCTTGCAAAAAATAATCGATGCCTCATTCGGCAATCTGGATGCCTGCAAAAAGGCGCTGGAAGAAGCAGCGACGACACAGTTCGGCAGCGGTTGGGTCTGGCTCGTGGCGGACGGCGATAAGCTGAAGGTGGTTAAAACCGGCAATGCGGGTACACCGCTGACCAAGGGTGCGAAACCGCTGTTGGCAATCGACGTGTGGGAACACGCCTATTATCTCGATTACCAGAATCGTCGCGCGGATTATCTCAACGGCGTCATCGAGAAGCTGATCAATTGGGAATTTGCCGCAGACAATCTTGGTGAGTGACTGGCATCATTAATTTGCCCATCTGTCAGCAAACATTTAGTAAATCATAGAACTAAGCAAACATTCACAGCGTGTCCCCTCTTCCAAAGTGAAAAGCACGCAGAGGTATTTCTTCCAGGTTTGCTCTTGGTTGGTGAGTTAATCCTAAAAAAATCATTTCAGCCACGGAAACACACGGAAGAGGCTGAAACACAGTGCCTTCCTGGCGCGACTATTCACCCCCTTGCGGGTGATGGCGGTGCCGGCGTGAAGCTTATGATCTGGTCCGTGTTTTTCCGTGTGCTTTCGTGGCAAATGCGGTTTATAGGTTCAATGTAGGTCGGGTTAGCGCCGTTTGCGTAACCCGACAGGCATTGCGCAGCAACACAACGCTTTGTTTAATGTGTGCCTGACGGCACGCGTGGCGGGTTACGGCGCAAACAACGCGCCTAACCCGCCCTACATCTTACGTTCAACCTAAAAAATCATTTCAGCCACGGAAACACACGGAAGACACTGAATCACAGTGCCTTCCTGGCGCGACTATTCACCCCCTTGCGGGTGATGGCGGTGCCTGCGTGAAGCTTATGATAGTGTCCGTGTTTTTCCGTGTGATTCCGTGGCAAATGCGGTTTATAGGTTCAATGTAGGTCGGGTTAGCGCCGTTTGCGTAACCCGACAGGCGTTGCGCAGCAACCCAACGCCGTTGTAAAGGTGTCCCTGACGGCACGCTTGGCGGGTTACGTCGCAAACAACGCGCCTAACCCGCCCTACATCTTACGTTAATAGCTAATTTCATACCTATGTACGCCATCGCACAGACCGTGTCTGACTATTGGATCAAGCTTCATTCTCCACATTAATCTGTAAGGAGTAGTTCATGAATTGGAATATCATAGAAGGCAATTGGAAGCAGTTCAAAGGCCTGGTTACCGCGCGCTGGGGCAAGCTCACCGATGATCACCTCGATGTCATTGCCGGCAATCGCGACGTACTGGCCGGCAAGATTCAGGAATCCTATGGCATCACCAAGGATGAAGTCGAGCAGCAGATCAAGAGCTTTGAGGAACGCAACAAGGATTTCCAGCCCCCGAACAACGCATAACTCGCTTTGTTCGCAACCGATGAACGGCACCCCGTCACGCCTCATTGCTGACAGGATCACATTCTATAAAACAGCATGGAAGTGGATTTGTGGATTCACACCGGTTCAGGCAGGAGAAATGCCAGGCGGGCTCAAAAACCAAGTGCAGCATTTATGGGAGATAATGTTGCACTTGGTATTTGAGCCCGCCAGGATATATCGACCTGCCCGCTCCCCAGTTACTTCAATCATTCCAAGGAGGAAAATATGAACATGACCTTAAGTTTGGCCCCCTTAGTGTCACTGATCGCCGGCATACTCATTTTGGCTGTACCACGCTTGCTGAGCTACATCGTGGCAATTTATTTGATCATCATCGGCTTGCTCGGGCTGTTCGGTGCGAATGGCGTACACCTGTAGAAAAGGCATAACGCCGCGTACTTTCCCCGGTAAATGAGCCGTGCACTGCCGAAGCTTTTGTTAAAAGCAACAGCGGGGGCCGTACAAAATGGCACTTAACTTAAGCCCAAAACCAGGAGAGATGGCCACGGAATCCACGGAAGCACGCTAAAATAGGCTTATTTCTATTGTTGTTTCCGTGTTCTTCCGTGGATTCCGTGGCCAGCTTTTTTGTTTTTTGGCTTTAGTTAGGTGCCATTCGGCACTGACCCCTTTGTTAGTTAGCTGCCCTTGGACCCGCTTTAGTGCTTGCCACTTTGTATGTTCGTTAAGTTTCATCAACTCTCATTTACCATTTCACGATATCACACCCTTATGCGCGGCAACGCACGGAGTTTGCCTAGTCTGACCGCTAAGATGTGATATGCCAGATAAAAGCTCATTCAGATACAGGATCAATCTACCCCTGCTCCAGCGCGCAAAAGCAGACATTGCACCTTGTGGTAGCAACATTGCGATCGGTGAGATTCTGCCGGCGGCAGTGGCCACGCGGTCCGCCAGATTTATTGGCGCGTTAACAGAGTTTGACCATGCTCAATAAAGTACCCTTGCCGGTTACCCCCCACATGGCCGCCACAGTGGATAGCATTATCGAAGACAGACGTCAGGAGAGCCTGCTTAAAACCGGCGCCTTGCAGAGCGCGATTCTCAATAGCGCCAATTTCTCAAGCATTGCTACCGACGCAAACGGCGTCATTCAGATTTTCAATGTCGGTGCGGAGCACATGCTGGGTTACACGGCTGCCGAAGTGATCAATAAGATCACACCGGCCGATATTTCCGATCCGGAGGAATTGATCGCGCGCGCCAAGGAATTGAGCGTCGAACTCTCCACGCCGATTGCGCCAGGCTTTGATGCCTTGGTATTCAAGGCCTCACGCGGTATCGAGGATATCTACGAATTAACCTATATCCGTAAGGATAAGAGCCGTTTCCCGGCGGTGGTGTCAGTCACGGCACTACGCGATGCCGAAAACGCCATTATCGGTTATTTGCTTATCGGCACGGACAATACCGCGCGCAAACGGGCGGAAGAGGCACTGCTCAAGGCGGGCGCCTTGCAGAGCGCAATTTTCAACAGCGCCAATTTCTCGAGTATCGCCACGGATGCCAATGGCGTTATTCAGATTTTCAATGTCGGTGCGGAACGCATGCTGGGCTACACAGCCGCCGAAGTGATGAACAAGATCACGCCGGCCGATATTTCCGACCCGGAGGAATTGATCGCGCGCGCCAAGGAGTTGAGCGCCGAACTCTCCACGCCGATTACACCGGGCTTCGAGGCCTTGGTATTCAAGGCCTCGCGCGGTATCGAGGATATCTACGAATTGACCTATATCCGTAAGGACGGCAGTCGATTCCCGGCGGTGGTGTCGGTCACGGCACTGCGCGACGCTCACAATGGGATTATCGGCTACCTTTTGATAGGCACCGATAATACCTCGGGAAAACAGGTCGAAGCAGAGCAGGAAAAGCTCGATCAGATGCTGCGTGACCAGCAGTTCTACACACGTTCCCTGTTCGAATCCAACATCGACGCACAGATGACAACCGATCCATCCGGCATCATTACGGACGCCAACATGCAGATGGAAGCGCTGACAGGATGCACGCGCATTGAGTTGATCGGTACGCCATTCAAGAATTACTTTACCGACCCGGAACGGGCCGAGGCCGGCATCGAAAAGGTGCTCAGTGAAAAGAAACTCACCAACTACGAGTTGACGGCGCGCGCCAGTGACGGCACAGAAACAGTCGTGTCTTACAATGCGACCACCTTCTACGACCGCTATGACGTACTCCAGGGCGTGGTCGCCGCAGCGCGTGATATTACTGAGCGCAAACTTCTCGACCAGGAATTGCAGGAAACAAACCTCGAGCTGCAGGACGCCAAATTCGCCGCGGACAAGGCCAACCTTGCAAAATCAGATTTCCTTTCCAGTATGAGCCATGAATTGCGCTCACCACTCAATGCGATCCTCGGTTTCGCCCAGCTGATGGAAACCGGTACACCGCAACCGACGGACGATCAGAAATCCAGCATTGACCAGATTCTTCAGGCGGGATGGTATCTGCTCGAGTTGATCAACGAAATTCTCGATCTTGCCTTGATTGAATCCGGGAAGCTGTCGCTGTCGCTGGAACCCATGTCGCTGCCCGAGGTGTTGCTCGATTGTCAGGCCATGATCGAACCGCAGGCGCAAAAGAGCGGAATTAGTATGAGCTTTCCCTTGTTCGATTGCCCTTACTTTGCGCATGCCGATCGGACTCGAGTGAAGCAGATCATCATCAATCTGCTTTCCAACGCGATCAAATACAACCGCGCAGGCGGTTCTGTAAAAGTAACGTGCGGCGTGCACACGGCGCAGCGCATACGAATCAGCGTGGAGGATACCGGCGAAGGATTGTCTGCGGATAAGCTCGCACAACTATTCCAGCCCTTCAATCGTCTTGGGCAAGAAGCCAGCGCCGAGGAAGGCACCGGCATTGGCCTGGTGGTGAGCAAACGGCTGGTCGAATTAATGGGCGGTAAAATAGGCGCGCAGAGCACTGTCGGCGTAGGTAGTGTGTTCTGGATCGACCTGAACCTGGCTGAAGCGCTGCAACTTCCCGACGGAAATGACGCAGCGCTCGTGCAATCTCATACGCCTGAGCAACATAGCAAGGCACTGCGCACGCTGCTCTATGTAGAAGACAACCGCGCCAATATGCAGTTGGTCGAGAAGCTCATTGCGCGTCGCCCCGACATGCGTTTATTGACGGCAGAGGATGGCACACGCGGCATCGCCCTGGCGCGCACCCATCAGCCGGAGGTAATTCTGATGGACATTAATCTACCCGGTATCAGCGGAATTCAAGCGCTGAAAATCCTGCGTGAGGATCCAGTAACGGCACATATCCCTGTGCTTGCCATCAGCGCCAATGCCATGCCACACGATATCAAGGTCGGCCTGGAAGCGGGATTTTTCCGCTACCTTACTAAACCAATCAGAGTCAGCGAGTTCATGATTGCCCTGGACTTGGCGTTGAAGGACTCGGAAAAGGTAATAAACAGCGCGGCGGCGCCAGTATAAGTGACATGATCAACAGCGACGACATTCTCAACGCCGGCATTCTGATCGTAGACGATCAGATGGTAAACGTGCGTATTCTGGAGCAGGTACTGCGAAGGGCCGGTTATCGCCACGTGACCTCGACGATGGACCCACATGCTGTTTGTGCGCTGCATAGAGCCAACCATTATGACCTGATTTTACTCGATCTACAGATGCCAGGCATGGATGGCTTCCAAGTGATGGAAGGCCTGAAGGCAATTACAGCGGACGGTTATGTTCCGATACTCGCGGTTTCGGCACAACCTGATTATAAATTGCAGGCGCTGACTTCCGGCGCGAAAGACTTCATCAGCAAACCATTCGACTTTCGGGAAATCAAGACACGCATCTACAACATGCTGGAAGTCAGATTGCTGTACAAAGAGCTCGAACAGTACAGTCTTGCGCAGGAATCGTTGGCACTGCATGACGCGCTCACAGGCCTGCCAAACAGACGGTTGTTAATAGACAGACTTTCTTTGTCCATCGCACATGCGCGCAGGAACAAGGCCACCATGGCGGTAATGTACCTGGATCTTGACGTTTTCAAACAGATCAACGACACTTTCGGCCACGCTGCTGGCGACTCATTGCTGCGGGAAGTCGCCACGCGTTTGGCCTCCGCAGTGCGTCAGGAAGATACCGTGGCGCGCCTGGGCGGCGACGAATTCGTGATTGCCTTGTGGGAACTGGATCATCCTGACAGTGTGGTAAATCTGGTGTCTAAAGTAATTCAGGCAGTATCACAGCCTTATTGCTTTGAAGATCGGACGGTGCGCATAACTGTCAGCGTTGGCATCGGCATTTATCCTGACCACGGCAAAGACATGGAAACATTGATGAAAGGCGCGGACAAGGCTTTATTTGACGCCAAGCGCACGGGCAAGAATGACTACCGTATCGCAGCATGCATCGAACCACCGACGACAGGACAATCTTTCGGCAACCTGTCCTCATGAGTGGGCACATTGCGCGAATGAAATAGGGTCTACGCCTATTCACCCACACGAATCCGCGTTGAGCCCGATTTTGAGATAGGTTCTACTGAAACTGTCGGACGCGCGGCTTGAGCCGCTGAATCCGACCTAAGTTAACCCGCATAATAAACGTAGGTCGGATTCAGGCCGAAGGCCGCGTCCGACATGGAAGATTAATGTAGGGTGGGATAGGGAACCTCTGATTAATTTGCTCAAGCGAGCAGCTGCAAGGCGCGGACAGGCGACTCGAAGCGAAGCAGAAAGAACGGCGCTAGCCGGCCCGCAGGGCGAGCTACGTAGCACCGTGTAACAAACGGAGTACACGGCGTCTGCCGCTTCCCGGCCCCGTATTTTGAACGCGGCTGCAACGCGACAGATGCCGCTTCAGCGAATTAATCAGCGGTTCCTTAGATCTTTATCTAACGTGATCTAACCTGGACGCGTCTATGAAATTGATGGCGATCCAGCCTTCAGGAAACACCGGTTATCGAGACCTGCGCGCGCAATTCGTTGACGCGTTTGATCAGCGCCTCAGGCCGCTCGCTGGTGATGGTCGGGGAGTCCGCATAGACAGCGCCCGCATCTCCATCAAGACAGAGGGGATCACCTTCCTGGATGACAGTTTCCCCCAGCCGAGCTTGCTTGGCCTTTTCGTCGATAACCAGATCGACGCAACCCACCAGGCAGACCTTGCCCATCTGCCGGGCAACCACGGCGGCGTGCGACGTGCGCCCGCCGGTGGCGGTCAGAACGCCACTGACAACGGCGATACCCGCGATGTCATCGGTGGCAACTTCATTGCGCAGCAGGATGGCGGGAGTCGCGCGTTCGGCGAAGGCCTGAGCCGCCTTGACGCTGAATGCTGCCGGCCCCTGGGCCACGCCGGTTCCTGCCGGGATGGCCTGTGCGAGGGGCGGCTTAGTGGACTTAACGCGGCGGATGGTGATGTTCTCGATATCAATGGCGGAAAGCCGTCCAAAAACCTCTTCAGCAGTAATGAGCCCGCTGTCCAGCATCTCCACCGCCATGCGCAGCGATGCCAGCATAGTGCGCTTGGCCGTGCGGGTTTGCAGCATGAACAACTCGCCATTCTCGACGGTGAATTCATATTCCTGGGCGTCACGAAACGCCTTCTCCAGGGATTCGCCGACGCTGGTGATCTTGTGCATGAGCCAGTTCGGAACATTGTTCTCGGACGTGACCCGGCGGCGCCCTGAAACAATATCTTCACCCTGAGCCTGAGCCAGCCAATCGATGTAAGGACGGTTTTCACCCGTTGATGGATCGCGGGTGAAGCCGACGCCAGCGCCGGAACTTCCACCCGAATTTCCAAACACCATACGTTGAATGGTCACGGCGGTGCCCAGATCATCCGGCAGATTATTCAGGCGGCGATATTCAACCGCCTTGTCCGACATCCAGGACGCGAATACGGCTTGGGTTGCAGCAGCCAGCTGCTCGTATGGATCCTGGGGAAAATCATTGCCGGTGTGCTCGCGATACAGATCAAGATACGTCCGCGCAAGATCGCGCAGTGCACGAAAGTCCAGTTGCCTGGCGGTATCAACACGCGTCCGACGCAGGGCGGCATCCAGCACCGCTTCGAAGGGCGCGGCCGGTACGCCGGCGACGATCTCGGCGAAGGCCTGGATGAGCCGGCGATAGGAATCCCAGACCAAGCGATGCTCGCCGGTCAGCCGCAACAGGCCGACCAGGGAGACTTCGTTGAGCCCGACATTGAGGACGGTTTCCATCATGCCGGGCATGGAGACCGGCGCACCCGAGCGAACCGACACCAGCAGGGGGCGGCGCGCGCTGCCGAATCCGAGTCCAGTCGTGCGTTCAAGATTGCGGACACCGGACTGCAATGCAGCCAGAAGATGCGTCTTCACTTTAGCGTTCTTCTGTATGGCGCTGCACCAGTTGGTCGCCAGAACGAAACCTTGCGGGACAGGCAGATCCATCGCCGCCATCCGCATCAGGTTATGGGCCTTGAATCCAGCCAGGCGCGCATCCGGCACACCGTCGCGGCCATTCAGATCGAACACCGGCAGAAAGTCGGCTGCCCTGCTTGTTCTTTTAGGCATGAATCACCTTGCCCATGACATGGTCACGCAACAGCAGCGCGACATGCATCAGACCGTCTGCCGCCTCTTCGAGATTGCGCGCGGCCTCGACAATGCCAAACACTTCGGCATAGGGTTGTGAACCACTCGCGAGGGTGCGTTTCACTTCGCGCTCGGCCTGATCGCTCGCATGCTCCATGCTTCGGATGGTATGCACCGCCTGTAGAAAATCCTCCATGTCCTCGCGCGGCGCCCCGCGCCAAGCGTGCCGCGATGCGGCGAGGGCCTTGACGAATTGCCGGCTTGCGTTCGAAACGGGTTCAACCAGCTTGCTCAACGCAGTAATCGCCGCGCCAGGTGCCTTGGGCGAGAGAGTGATGTGAAATACAGCTTCTTCCAGATCATCGGCGATGTCATCCGCCTCGTTCATGAGCTGGACAATGAAGTTGTCACCTTCCAGAAGGGTGCTGCGGGCACTGTTCAATTCCTGATCGGCCGCGGTCTCCCAGTCTTTTGCCCTTTCCGCCATCGCGGAAACGTCCTGCTGACGCCCTGCCTGCGCGGCATCAAGAGTTCCCCGCACCGTATCCGCCAGTTCCACGATCAGGCCGGCATGCTCAAGCGCGGTATCCAGCAGGGCGTCCTCGGTCGAGCGCACTTGGGACGCCAACTCAGTGCGAATCTCATCCGCGACCAGGGCGACCGGTCGGCCTTGCCTCAGCCACTCAAGCGCCTGTTTGAGATTGAAGCGCAGAAAGTGCATCGCACGGCTTTCGGTTAACAGATCGTCGAGTCGGTCTCCAGGTTTTAGTTGCACGCCGTAGGCGAAGCTCATGGCGTCGAAAATCAGCTGCTCTCCGCCGGCCTTTAGCCAGGCCATGTGACCTATGTTGTTGTCGGCCGCCCACTTGAGCAAGTCGATGCTGGCCTTGCGCGGTACAAACAGGCGCAAGCGCTTGCGCGCCCGATTCCAGTCGATGAGAAACACCAGACGCGAGCCGAGATGATCCAGATACTCACGCAGCTGAGCGCTGCGGCGTGCCGTGTAACTGCCCACACAGAGGTGAAATACGCCATCTTCCATGCCCGGGTCCTTGCGCGAAAGCGTGTCCTGCCAGTTGACGTCGTATTCCTCGAACAGGCTCTGGAAAAACAGCAGGCGCCGTAGATGCACGTCGGTGTAAGTCACGGTCACGGTTCGGCCGGTGACATGGATCACCAGCACATGCGCATCCGTGGTGCCGATGTCGTTCTGCAGAACCAGCTTGTTGCCCACTCGCGTCGCGGTGGCGGAAAGCCCAGGATGGTCGAACTTGAGCGGCGCGGTGCGGTTGACGCCGGCCATGAAGGCGGCGATCAGCGGCCGATCCGCAGCACGGATACCATAGGCGCGGCAGCCCTCGATGGTTTCGCCGGCCAGGGACACCTGCAGCGCATTCAGGGCATGGTGCATGTCCATGACCAGCAAGTGCAGGCTGTCGCCACTTGCCCGGTTGCCCGAGGTGAGGATGCGAATTTCCTCGGTCGCGAGTTCGTCATTGTGGATCTCGGGCGGCACAAACGCCTGCAACCGCCGCGCAAAGCCAGCGGATTCCGGCAGTTCAGCCGTGCGTAGAGGCTCCAACATTTCGGCGATATCGGACAACACATCACGGATAATTCCGGACGATCCCGGGATACGGTAGCCCCCGCCGCCCACCTTCACCGAACTGCTCACCACCTGATCCAGATTGGTGTCCTGAACGCCCGCCGCCATGCGCTCGGAGCGCAAGCTGGTGGATGGAGCATCGGGTCGTTCAGCGTGAGACCACGCTGTCTGCAGCAGAGTGAAACGGTATTTGACACGATCGTTGGCCGCCAGTGCCATGTTGACCAGACTCGGCAGCAACAAGGTGCGCTCATTCAACGAATTCAGGATGCGGGTTTTTTCTGTCATTGCGGGGGGCTATTAATAAATCACCGGGGAACAGTGATCATTTAACTCCAAAGGATTGCGTATATCCAGCAGGAACTACCACTGCGTGCCGATATGAGACCTTCGCCACCATAACCAACGGCTTTGTTGCGCTCCTTTAATCAGGCGTAGTAGTCAAGCCACCATAGTTTACGGGTTTTACACCGGGCAGGTCACCGTGTGGGACACGCTCCTTTCCGCAGTCGGCTGGATAACCTTCTTCAGCACGCTGCACGCATTCGTCACACAGTTTGGAAGCCTCGCTCATCGGCGCTTTAATGCGCAGCGGACGTATATCGCATATCACCGGTTTGAGGCCCCGGCCGCATCAGCGTCAAACAACCGCCCCGTCCGAGCTGCGGACATTGAAACCTTGTGACCCGAAGCATCAGAGCCGAACAACGACTTCGACCGCACTCGAGCCTAGAGGTAAACGAGATCTAACGATTCAGCTACAGCCGAGTTCGGCCAACATCCGTATTCAGGGTTAAGGAACCTCTGATTAATTGCCAACCCGTCATTCCGGCGTATGCCGGAATCTATAGTATTCAAGGCGCTGGATTCCGGCATACGCCGGAATGACGGATAAATCAGAGGTTCCTTAATACTTAACGGCGTACCCGTAGTCATCTGTGTTGGTACTTCCCGCCGTTGCCGCACTTCGACGGCCGGGCACATGATTTGCCGGATTAACAGCCCTAAGCATATCCATCACTTTATGTTCATGGTCTATTAACATCATACCAGCCCCATCGGAATCGAGTCGGATCACGCCCGCAATCAACGTGTAATCGCAGCGCTCGCAATCAGGTACAACAAAGATCAGTTTTACCACATCATTTGGTTTAAGGTCGGTCGTTCGCATCTCAATGAAAACGCCCTCGGCGTCCATATTGCGCGTGATGTAGCGCCCAAGGAATCGTTCTTGCTTAAAAACTTCAACGGTGAGATGCAGGGATAAGCGAACCGAATACCGGTGATCCATACTGACTCTCCTGCTGTAAGACCTAAACCCACAGCACTACAAATGTATGACATCAAAGCGAGCTATTACCCTATAAACCGCATTTGCCACGGAATCACACGGAAAAACCCGGACCAGATCCTAAGCTTCACGCCGGCACCGCCATCACCCGCAAGGGGGTGAATAGGCGCTCCAGGAAGGCACTGTGTTTCAGTGTCTTCCGTGTGTTTCCGTGGCTGAAATGATTTTTTTAGGATTACGACTTCGCCTTTACAGGAGAACTAACGGTACCCTGTTTTTATTTCATAACGATGAAAAACCACTTTAAGTGGCAGGCGCTGCTGATCGATGTAAGACCCAGGATGCAATATCTAGACGAGGAAAATTGACGCCAGCAGTAGAAACACCATGAAGCCCAGGGCATCGATCAGGCCGGTGAGGATGACACTGGAGCCCATGGCTGGATCAAATCCGAGCCGCTCGAGCGCCAGCGGCGCACCTATGCCTACGACCGCAGCCAGCAGGAAACCGAGCATCATGGCCAAGCTCGCGACCAGTGAGAGCGCGAATTTCTGATAGAAAATGTAGGCGAACAGGCCAACCGCAGCCCCCCATACGATTCCGTTCAACAGCGAGATACTTATCTCCTTGCGCCACAGCTGGCGTAGATTGGCGTGGCCGATCTGATTGAGCGCGAGACTGCGAATAACCAATGCGGCAGTCTGGTTCCCGGTGTTGCCGGCCATACTGGCGATGATGGGCATCAGCGAGGCGAGAGCAACCATTTTGGTGATGGTGCCTTCGAAGCCACCGATAATGCGCGAGATGACAAAGGCGGTGCCGAGGTTGATACACAACCACAACCAACGGTTGCGCGCACTCCTCCAGACACTCGAGAACAAGTCTTCCGTCTCCACCACACCGACGACATTCAGTGCATCCATTTCCGAGGATTCGCGAACATAGTCCATGACACTGTCGACGGTCAGTCGACCGATGATCTTTCCGCGTTCATTGATTACAGGCGCTGAAATCAGATCGTAGCGCTCGAAAGCATGTGCCGCGGCGTTGAGACCGTCATCCGGGTGGAAGGCGACGATATTGTCTTTCATGATCTCGGCCACGCTGCAGTCGGGATCATTGAGCAGGATGTCCTGCAGAAACAGGGTTCCGCAGAGATGCCCGCGGCTATCCGCCACGAACAGTTTCTCGGTGTTGATCGACAGTTCCTTCTGGGTACGCAGCAGGGCCTGAATACTGGCGAGTGATTGCGTCGGCTGGACAACCAGGGGCTCGCTGACCATCAGATGACCGACGCTGTCGGTATTATATGCGGTCGTGTGGTGAACCCAGCTGCGCTCTTCCGAGTTGAGTGCGTTGACGGCCGCATGAAAAGCGCTGTCCGGTATGGCGTCGCTGAGATAGGCCAGATCGTCGGCATCCAGATTCTGCAGCGCTGCCACCAGCTCAGCATGGGACATATTCTCGGTCAGACTGGTTAGAACCGCGCCGGACAATTCCAGCAGCACATCACCGCGTCGCTGCGGGGAAAGGCGCGTCCAGATCCGCTGACGCTGTTCGCCCGAGAGCACTTCCAGCAATCCCGCCAGGTCCGCCGCATGGAATTTCGCCAGATGGCGGTCCAGCTCAGCATTCTGCTGGCGTTCGATCAGCACTCGTTCCAGATCCGGCTTTCGCTGGAAACCCGTTGCAACCAGATATGACTCGACCCGGAATTTTTCCAGCAACCGATGGATATCGGCGATTCGTTCCTGTAATGATTGGGTGAGGTGATCCATGCTTCGAGTGAAGGATTATTTGTGGGTTCAGATCGTAAACACTCTACAGAATACAGTATATATCGAGGTAGTGTCCCCTATCATGAAAAGGTCACAGCACAGCTTTTGCGACATAACCGTTAGGGAATTTCTCTCCGCCCTTTCGCTATACAATAGGTACGTACTCAAAACCCATGGGATCCGAGGGCCTCAAAAGGGTCGATCTGGTGCCTTCCACAGCACGTATTAACGCCTTAATAGCAAGGCCCACTTTTTTGATAGTGACCCGAAACGGTCGTTTACGCACTGGCTGAAGTCGGCTTTATGGATGGGTGTTTGTCTAGATTGCCTGAATACATGATCCTGTAACATTTATCGCCTAGATTCTGCGCGTCACGATACAGCATTTGGGGGGGCGCAAATGAATCGAATTCAACAAATAACTTCTGAGGTTATTCTCGCGCTATTCGTCGTTGGACTACTTTGTACAGTAATGCCCGATGCCAAGGCAGAGCCTGTCAGCGCACTAACGAACGGCTCTGTACTGATCGGTTCAATGCCCGCCAATACACCCCTACGGGGAGTGATCTTGTCCCTAGGTGTTGCCCTGATCGGCGGGACTGTTATTTTCAGACGCAAAGCTGCATAAGTCATTCACGTCTGGAGAGGGAATTGCTGCCGGCGTATTCGTTCAACTTGGTAGCTAGGGGGTTGCTCGTTATTGCGCAGCCCGCATCTCCGGCAACGCCCCTTCAGGTTGGAACTTCACCGTGCGCAGATCTTCAAGGCGGAACTGATATTCCTGTACAGCATTTTCCACCTTAATCGAGGAGATGCCCGTGATCGGCTCGCGTTGTGCCAGGGCATCCCAGGCGCCCTTGTCGTGATAGGCCTGTAACAGTTCAACATTGGTTTTGTACAGACCTTCGTTCTTGGCGCGGCAATCCTCGATCCAGGTATTGCGTTCCAGTACCGCGTTTCTGAGCAACTGGATATCGGAACGCGCATCGCCGATCTCCTTGCGGTAAGTGGTATTTAGATTGCCGATGTGCTCGCTATCCGTACGGACCCGATCCATCAGAGTGGCGTTGCGCTGGAGCACCTGTGCGTTCTGGTTCTCGCTGGTGGACAGTTTTTTGTTGGTGCTGGCGAGGTCGTCTTGCGTCTTCTTCAACTCGTCCGCCAGACGCAGGTTCTCCTTTTCCAAAGCAGTCTTCTCAGCGGACAGTTTCTGCAGCAGCAGCTGAGCCTGGCGCAACGCCTGATCGCCGCCATCACGCGGCGCGGCTGCCTGTACGGAGAACGGGCAGGACAGCATCAGCGCTGTGATTAGCAAAAAGTTGCACCTGCGTTTAGTTGTATTCATAGCGTGGTCCTCTCAAAAACCGCAGATAATCATGTGGAACCGTAGCCCGGATGCAGGCGCCCAGGAACGGGTTCCGGTAAATGCGGAACACCCGACCCGCATGCGCCACACTCCCTGTGAGCTATTGTTTTTGCGTGGATTCAGTCAGGGCAAATTTGTTCTAACGCTAACGCGTTGAATTACCGTGCCTGCCAAGCAAGGGGCGTAGGTCGGGTTAGCGTTAGCGTAACCCGACATTTTCAAGCACCGGCGTCGGATTACGCGATGAGTCTGCTAACCCGACCTACGTCGTTCAGCTGAGAACGAATTTGCCCTGTAGATTCAGTTGCAAAGCGTGGAACTCAATCCAGTAAATACACTAGAACTTCGCATTCAGATCCACCTGCAACACATCAATACCCAGTGGTGGACCATCAATCTCATCAGCGGTCAAATAGCGCGCAGTAAGATAGGTGTTGTCGGTCAAGCCATAGGAGCCACCCAGCATCCAGCCCTTGGCATTGGTACCACCGAAGTGAAAGTCAGAATCGGTGAAGGCATCGAGCACGGCATCGCGCTCCAGGTATTTGTAGGCGATGAACGCCTGCCAGTTGCGGCGCAACAAAATACTGGGCCAACCTACCGTGAGCTTGAGCTGATAGCCTTCGTTCTGCTCATCAGACGGGTCCGCCGTGAACAGCGAGCTGTCGACGAACATGCCCCCACCTTGCAACCGGTCGCGAATTTCGCCGGCGTCATAGCCGATATTGCGCACGTAATCACCGCTCAGGATAAAGTGAGTCGGAGCGAATTTCGCCAGATCGTACATGAAGGTGAAATCCAGCAGGCTGAAGTCGGATGCCAGACCGAAGCGCCGATAGGGTGTCGGGTCATTGCTGATGTCGAACATGCTGTTGCCCTTCTGCACGAAATCGGGGGCCGTGTAGTCGAGCAGCGTACTGTTAGGAGAATTCTTGCGACCGGATACATTGTTGTAACCGTAATAGGCGAGCGCGACATCGAACGTGGACTGATCCTCCTGGGAGACCCATTGCGTGCCCAGCTGGGCGCCCAGCAACGTTTTGTCGTTGGCACTGAGCGCCACATTGTCGAGAGAGAATCCACCGAGGGTCAGGTACAGCGTGCGAGTACGCTCGTCCATATCCAGCAAACCACCACCTGAGCCAGACAAATTCCAACGGTAAGTACCGGCAACACCTTCGAAGTTCAGATCGTCGTCCCAAACCAGATCGGTGGATACCCAGGGGTTGGGTATGCGGCCACCCCACAGGGTCATGTTTTCATAGCCATCGCTGTTGAGCCCGTCGTATTTCAAATAGGCTCGATCCAGTATGACATCCGAAGGCTCAAAACTGTTGCCCAGGGTCTGATTGGTCGAGACCGGGGTGTTGGTATTACCAGAGGCGATGCGGATACCGGCCGTGAGATTGCTGTTTACCTTGCCTTCAATACCAAGACGTAGCCGCAGCCGGCTGCGGTAATCATTCTGGTCGGTGTTGAGGAACGAGCCGCCGAATCCTCCGTTGTCGTTTACCTCGTTGTAATCCACGAAGGCCGTACCATAAGGCGCATTCCCGGAGCTGTACAAATCACCCTCCGCACGCAGACGCAAATCGCCGTTGATCTTGATGCGCTGGGTCCAGTCAGGCTGGGTACCGGGAACGCCCCAGGCCTCGTTCTTGGCCTGGGCGAGCACATCATTGGTCACATCTTCGCGTAGCTCCATGCGCACCTCTTCGCGGATCTCATCGCGCACGAACTGGGGCACATAGCCGACGCGCACGACATTCTCGCCGCCCTCCGCAGCCTTCTTCGCCTCGGCACTCTCCGCCGCCTGCACCTCCGCGGCGGCCTGCTCCTTGGCTTGCGCCAACAATCGATCCGCGCCATCCTGGCTCAACACACCTTCCTTAACCAGAACCTCGATCAGATTGAGTGTGGTCGCCCGCAACTGCACCAGCTCCTCGCGTTCTCCCGCGTGGCTGTTGACTGCCGGCAGGAGCACGGCGCAGATGGCCGTGACCAATGTTGTTTTACGCATAGTTGTTCCAATGATTGATGACAAAGTTCATACCAGGGGAGCACTTGTTCCCGAGCCGGGTTATTACATACGCGAACTGATCCGCATCCGAATCGGTTGCGGCATATCCTGCGGTGGTGCCTGAGCGAGGGATTGCGCGGTCATAATCGCTGCAATCAGTCTGTCGTCCATGTCGCGATTGCCGGTCTTCGTTGCCAGCTCTGCGCGCAAGATGCTGCCATCGGAACGCAGCCATACCTTGGCCACAACAGAGTAGGCTTGCTTGCGCGTATTCTTATCATCCAGCAGCGCATTCTCGATCTGACGCTGAAGTTGCGTGCCGTAGTAAGCAAAGGGGTTACCCGAACCGGCCAGTAGTCCGCGGCCACCTTTGCGGCCGATCAGACCGAAGCCGTCACCACCCGCGCCGCCTTCGGCATCGACACCCAGATCCGCACCAGCGGGGGGTTCGTCGGTCGCCTCATCAGGCAGATTGTCGAGCGCTTCCGGCTCGGCCAGTGCGACATCTTCTTCCTGCTTCACTTCCGGCTCCGGCGGTTTCTCTTCCATCTTAGGCGGTGGCGGAGGTGTCAGTATTGTGATCTGCTGCGGCCCCTTCTTGGGTGACGATACGGGCGCATTCAGGAAATCCCGCATGAAGGAAATCGCCATTACTGCAACACCGAGCACGATCACCGTGCCGATAATTTTTGGGAGCTGCCGTTTTAGATTCATCCGGTGGTCACTTCACCAGTCGTTGCGTCACCAGACCGAGCTGGGTTATTTCCAGACGACCGAGCACATCCAGAATTTCCACAACGCGCTCGTACTGAATGCTGGCGTCTGCCTTGACCACAACAGGTAACTGCGGATTGGCTGCCTTATATTGCGCGAGGGTGGATTCGAGTTGATCAAGCGTCACCGGAAAGGTATCCAGATAGATTGTGCCATCACCGGTAATGGTGACTGCCTTGGTCTGCGGTTTGGCGAGACTCGGCGCCGCGCTGGCCTTGGGCAGATTCACGGCGATGCCCTGCACTGCAGCGGTGGTCATGATGATGAAGATCACCAGCAGCACATACGCAAGGTCGAGCATCGGCGTGATGTTGATCTCGTCGTAGGGTTCGTTATCGGCCTGCGCTTTCATATGTAAGGTCCTAGGTTCTAGGTTCTAGGAACGAGGTGGAGGAAGAAGGTTTTCCCTCGGCCCTCGCGCCTGGAACCTAGTCCCTTGTCAATCAGCTGTGCTGTTCGGCGATCTTGGCGACGAACTCGTCGACGAACACATGCATGTCCGCCGAGATTTCCTTGATGCGCGAGCCGAGATAGTTGTAGCCAAACAGAGCCGGAATCGCGACGGCCAGACCGGCCACGGTTGCGACTAATGCTGCGGCAATACCCGGTGCAATCGCGTTCACGTTGACCTCGCCACTGGCGGCAATCGCAGCGAAGGTGATCATCACGCCGACCACTGTGCCGAGCAGTCCAAGGAACGGACCACCGGAAATCGCGATGGTAAGCATCACCATCTGACTGTTGAGTCGCTGCAGTTCGCGAGTCATCGTGCCATCCATAGTGGCGCGGATCGCATTCACGGCCTGCGTGCTCAGTTCCAGTTCCGCCACCTGCGCACCCACGGCACGTGGCGTACGCCGATGCATCTCCTGCACACCCGCGTGATAGATGCGATAGATGTTGGAACTCTCGAAATGCTTGTGCCGGCCGGAAAGCGCGGTCAACAGAGGTGAATTTTCATCGTCATTCGCAGCATCAGTATCCAGATTGTCTACCTGACTGGTACCGAGTTTGGAGAACTGCGCCAGGAAGGCCCCGTTGTCGCGGCGGGTGCGGTTGATCACCATTGACTTCGAGGCCATCACCACCCAGCTGATACCGGCCATGATCGCCAGGATAACGATTACCACCCAGCCGTCGAATGTCACATTGCGCAGAATGGTACCGAAATAGGATTCGCCGCCGCCTGATTCCTGCTGACCATCCTCGCCGTACATGACCAGTTGTGAATCGGCCATCTGACCACGCGCAGCGAAGCGCACCCAGTCAGCACTGCGTGCCGTGGATGCGACACCAAACTCATCAAGTTGCGCGATCAGCCCTTGAGTGCCGTCGGCTGCGGCACCGATGCTGAGCGGGCCATTCAACGTCGGCGTGACTGCCGGCAGCGCGCCGGCTGGTCCACCATCGATATACAGGGTCAAACCCTGTGCCGAACCGACCAGGGCAAAGTGATGCCACTGCCCGAGCGTGATCGGCGCCGAGGCGGCAATTTCCTGCACTATGCTGGTAGCATCGGTGAAGCGCACCAAAGGTGTAGCGCCCTGCATACGCAGATCCAATCGACCTTCCACACCGGACCAGTCGAATACCAGCGCGTCCGCCTGCTCGGCATCGATCTTCAGCCAGCCGGATAGCGTGAAACCGGATTCGGGTGTCGCCAGCAGACCTCGGCCAGCGGGGATGCTCATTGCACCGGTCCCGTCCAGATTCGCCGCTGCACCGATTGGCCCTTCGATAATGGTCGCCGTGCCGATTTCGGCATTATTCGCATAGGCCGTGCTGTCATGCCCCAGCATCTGCGGATCGCTGAAATGCAGCACCAACGCCTGGGGTACGTCATAGGTGCCACCCACGTCTTCCGCCGGCACGGCCTCCGCATTTCCGTAATACATCCAGAAGGTGTGCGGCACGGCACCGCCCTGCACGATCGGCAACTTCACCCAGATCAGTGCCATCTGATTGATCGGGTCGAAACGTTCGATGTGATACTTCAAGGGGGTCTTGTCATCGTGATCGATGAAGCGCAGATCCTCGCCATTGGGCAGCAGGTCGAGAAAGTAGCCAAAATTACCCGTATGCAATCGCACCAGTACCTGTGCCTCGTTCACCGGACCGGCGACATCGCCCATGGCGGGCGAGGTATCGATAGTGATCTCCTTGCGGAAAGACCAGTCATCGTGCCACCAGGCTTGCGACACCAAGGGAAAGAGCAGACAGACGAGTCCGAGGAAGGCCTTGAAAGACAGTGGTGTATTCATTTGTATATCCTTTGTGTGCGCGCAATTATCTACATGCAATGTTGCAGAATCATGACGTGACTGAATTTAGCGGATAGGTAGCGTTTATCCTATAAACCGCATTTGCCACGGAATCACACGGAAAAACCCGGACTAGATCATAAGCTTCACGCCGGCACCGCTATCACCGGCAAGGCAGTGAATAGTCGCTCCAGGCATGCACTGTGTTTCAGTGTCTTCCGTGTGTTTCCGTGGCTGAAATGATTTTTTTTAGGGAAACTCTGAATAATTCGTCATTCCGGCGCAGGCCGGAATCTAGTGCCTTGAATCACATGGAT
>JBGSOE010000345.1:0-1979 GCA_041739295.1 Thiohalobacterales bacterium
GGGATATGTCAGACCCATCGCATGCCCATACAACCTTGGTTGTACGGGTTCCGGCGCGCACAAACGGCTGCGATCAAAGATCAATCACCAAATCGCGCACGCGTATGCCGAGGGCCTGGGCAACACGCAACAGAGCATGAAGACTGATCCATTGCTCACCGCGTTCGATCTTGCCGATGTAAACGGGATGCAGATCGGCCTTTTCCGCCAGTTCTTCCTGGCTCATGCCGACTCGGTCACGGTGTTTTCGGATGGTTTCTCCAAGGATTCTGAGATGTGGTTTGGGCCGCGGCACGGCTACTTAGAAAAGCAGGAAGGCGAGCAAGCGAACACACCCAACATGGGTTCATTTTCGCATCGCCCTTCTCAGGCGGGCATTCAACAAGGGTGCAAGGCCGTTTGGCCCGGCCTGCTTACTTCCTGGCCCCAGCAGAGAGCATTTTGGAACAGTGGCATCCTGCAGGTTGGCCTGCGACGAATCGGAGCGATGGGCGGCACACACCGCTGGATAACCGGCGGAGAAGCAGGCAAAAGTGAATTGCCACCTCTCGTGAACTGCCATTGTCGCCTCGGCCCATGCCGCGACGCGTATTGACACTCAACAGGGGGATGCGGCATTCTCAGTCTCGCGTTGTCAGATGCTGGGCTCGAAATCTGTAAAAGATTTTTGAAAGATCTCCGCAAGTGCGTCCGTATACACCTATGGAAACGATTGAGTTCGTTGCCGGGCCGTAACGGTGGGAGCTGTAATTGCGGCACACCCAACATGGGTTTATACGAGGAAAGGCAATCGACGGTTGCTATTTGCCAACAAATGGGGAGCAGTCTCAGGGTCGCAGACCACTATCGTCACTATGGGTATTCAGCTTGAGCGGAAGCAAGTTCAAAAAACAAAGCGGCTTGAAACGGGTCAAAACATTATTCAGAAGAAACTGGTGCTTTGTTGATCACCGTGTCGTCACGCGGGATGGATCGCACCAACCGAAGGAGACTATGAAAGCAACATTCAGAACATGGACAAACTTCGCAGCCTTCGTATTGGCTGCGGGATTGTTTTTCGATTCAACTGTCATTTCACGCGCTCAACTGCAATCAGCCCAGCTGCAGAGCGATTCCGTTATGGCCGTAGTGGCCGATTCGCGCGGGTTGCCGCTTGTGCCAGCGGAGCAACTGCCCTTTTACGGAACGTTCTGGATCGTGCGAAATACTGTTCCCTGTGTTCTGGCCCCAATGCCATGTCCGCCCCTTGATCCGAGCGTGCCGGTTTATGCCATCAGTAGCCGCCAATTCCTGGTGGACGAAACGGCCGGACAATTATTGATTTCGAGCCGGAGCGCCCTGAGCAAAGCGGACTATGCTTCGATTATCCAAATGCAGGCTGACGAATTGTTGGGTTTTGTTGATTGGATTCAGGGGGTGGAGTTAAAGGCGGAAATGAGCACGATGGATAGCGAGGGACCACCAGCGCCGGGAGAAGGTGGCGGCGGGGAAGGTGGCGGAGGCGCGGAGTTCAACGGGCCGGTGTACGGTACAAATGACCTGTGGCTTGAAATAATCAGCGCCACCAATGGCCTCGCAAACTTCACAATTCACACGCCGGACACGGCTGCTTACGATTTATTCGGGACTACAAACCTTGTAACGGACGTGCCAGGGCTGAACGGGACGAACTGGGTCTGGCTTCTGCGAACTGAGGTGGGCGAAACAAACAATATCATTCTCACCAATCTCTGGCCGGAAATGGGCTTTTTCAGACTTGGAACAATGCAAGACTCTGATAATGATGGGCTTACAGACGCATACGAGCGGCTTGTCTCGCACACGAACCCGCTCATTTGGGACACGGACGGCGACGGCCTCTCCGACGGATGGGAGGTTGAGCACGGAATGAATCCGCTTGTTGACGAAAGTGCGCAGACATCAGGAAGGCTTAATTACCAGTATGACGGTTCGGGCTGGTTACGAGTCGTTTCAGGTTC
>JBGSOE010000356.1:0-5547 GCA_041739295.1 Thiohalobacterales bacterium
AGTTTGGCTGGCATGTCATCATGCTGGAGGAAACTCGCGATGTGCCGCCTCCGACCTTCGAAAGCGTAAAGGAACAACTGCAAATGCAGCTGCAGAATCAGCGTATCGAGAGTTATCTGGCTGAACTGCGTAAGGGTGCCAAGATCGACATTATCAAGAAGTAAGCGTTTGCCCTGATCAGGGCGACGATTCGCGAAGATGGCCGGCGGCGGGTTCGCCGTCGGCCTTATGGAAAGCACACAGCAAGGGACTACGAGCGTGCCGCAATAGCTGGAAGACCTCGTGGCTATCACCGTCTGCGTCCTCAATAAACAACCGTTGATGCGGGTGCTTTCCCAATAGCCGTTCAGGCGCTGCGTCGGCATACCAGGCTTCATCCGTCACTCGCCGCAAACGCGGTACCGCATCGGGTTCTGTCGACTCAGCCTCCAGCAAATTATTCCCGCCCGCCGCCATGTAGACCTGGACGCAGTTGCGGTCATTGGCATCACCATCCAACAGAATGCAGCCATCCCGGCCACTGGTCACCCAGTAGCGCACGTGTGATCCGAGATGGCGCACCTTGCAACCACTGATCGCACAGGTACTGAATATCTCTTCGATGAAGCTGTCTGGTTTTTGAATATGCTGGCACTGCAGGGAGATGCGGGTATAACGGCCCGGTCGCAGACTGAACTCGTTAGTGCTTTCCACCTGGAGCTGATCCACAGAAATCTGTACCGGGGATGTGTCCGCGGCGGCGTCGACGGGCGTCGCCTTCACTAACATTCGACCGACGACACGCCGCAGTTGTAAGGCATCGATCGGCGTCGAACGCTGTTCGTTGCGGACAAACCGAGCCGGGTTGTTTTCATCGGTGTTGCGTCGACTGACGCGTGGATCAACCCTGTGCGTATGGCTCGCCTGCTCAACCCGCTCTCTGGCATCATGATCCGACGCGGCACTTTCCCGCATCGCGCGCAGTTCCTGAAGCACGGTCTCCATACCCGTTTCAAGATGAACCAAACGTTCATTGAAGCCAACCGATTCCGCGTGCGGTGGGGTGATTTCATTTAGCTCAGGAGTGACAGAGGTTTGTGGCAGTGACGCAGACGGTGATTCGACACCGGTCAGTCGCGACCAGAATTGTTGCAGCGATAAGCGTGCGCTCATTTCCGGCGCATCATGCACGAATCGGTCTGCTAGCTCAGCCAGTGCACGCTCCACCGGATTTTCCGACACCTGCGATGAATGTGTCGGGGCCAAGATGGCTTCTGTAAACTGCTTATCGTAGGGAACCTTACCCAACAGGGGTAATTCAACACCTTGATAGACCCGGACCACTTCCCGGAATTTCTCAAACGTATGCTGCGCCTGACTATCGGACTCGGTGTGATTCACGATTACCCGTAGCTGCCCCTTATGCGGCTGGTGCTGCAGGCGTTTAACCAGTGCATAGGCCTCGGTAAGCGAGGTGGGTTCCGGCGTCACCAACAGTAATACTTCAGGTGCGGCGGCAACGAAGGCTTGAATATTGCTCGCCAGGCTGGATGAGATATCGAAGATGATCAGATCGTACTGCACGAACGTAGAGAATTCCTGAGCCAGACGCTGCAAGGCTGTCGGTGCCAAGTCATCTATGTCAGTACTGGTACTGCAGGGGATGATATCAATACCCTGGCTGGATAGCATGACGTCTCGCAGAGTGCAGAAACCGGCAACTACATCACTCAAGGTCTGGCGTGGCGTCAGGCCCAGTAAAAATGCGGCATTGGCGCATCCCATATCGACATCGAAGAGACAGGTGCGCAGACCTTTACGTGCACACTGCAAGGCAAGGCTCAGACTCAAATGAGTTTTACCCACCCCTGCTTTGCCACTGGTCACTGCAACGATTCTGGTCATGCCACTCTCACCACTGGGGCAGAATTATTATCTGCGTACCTGAAACATCGGTTGATGCCGATTGACATTAGGCGTGCCCCAATAACCACTACTATAGGCTAGTTAATACCATAATACAGAGCCCCGCAGACTGGCTCAATTATCAGGATGCCACGGATTTTGACCTATTCCGGAATGAGGGCAAATGCCGGGGTCTATACTAATCAATACGTTGGACAAGAAATAACGAATAAATAAGCGCACTCTTCCCCGTTCAAAAAGCCACTTCCGTGTCAGGTACCTTGCCCGCCCGGCGCGAACAGGCAAGGTATTAACCTGTGCCTGAGTGTATTCCGGTACCTATACATCCTCGTCTAGCAGATTGTTACCGTAGAGTGTGGCCGTGGCATCCGGTATCCCATGTCCCGGCAATAAACTAGAGCCATCAATATTCCTTTTTAATAGAGGTGTTCAGATAGAGAAGACCTGAATGGAAATACTGTGGTATCGCTAACCGTTATTTTTTTGCACCTTGATTAACTCACCGACGGCATTGATCAGTGACGAAGGCAGCTCTGGCCTGCGTATTGCCAAGTCGACTCCATGACTTCGCAAAGAGGCGCTATCAGCAAGGAGATTTACGTCACGGGTATACAACAGCATTGGCTGGCGCAAGCCTTTCATACGCAGACGGTAAACAAGCTCTAGCCCACTGACTTCAGATAAGGACTGATCCACAATAATGGCCTGCGCAGCTTGAATGACGTCCTCATGCGCCATGACATCGCGTGCATTGGTATAATGGATAACCCTGTACCCAGCCGCCTCCAGAGCCTGCACATAGGTCCGCGCTGATTCTTGATCATCTTCTACCAGAATAGCGCTACAGTTCTCTTTACCATCCGATGCGGGTGTTTGAACCAATTGTTGCAGGACCGGCAGCAAAATACGGAAGCGTGTCCCCGACCCTGGCTGGGATTCAACCAAAATATGGCCGCCATATTCATGCACAATGCCATGGATGATTGAAAGTCCCAGACCACTGCCCTGTCCTTGTTCCTTCGTGGTGAAAAATGGATCGAAGATGCGCCCCAACAGCTCCTCAGACATACCTGAACCTGTGTCCGTAACCGTAAGACAGGCATATTCACCCATAATGGTACGGTGACATGATGCGCATTCATTAACGTATGGCTTGGTATCGGTTACTTGAAGCGTAATCAGACCCGATCCATCAATGGCATCACGTGCATTAATACACAGATTCATCAACAGCTGCTGGAGCTGCACCGGGTCCATCAGAATCCTGGCTTCGCAGACCATACTCTCCAGGCTCAATTTAATCCTCGCAGGAATGCTGGCGCGCACTAGGCGCATGGTATTTTTCACCATCTCCACCAGCGCTACAGGAATCGGCTCACCTGTGCCACCACGGCTAAATGCCAGCATACGCCCCACCAGACTCCTGGCCTTCTCACCGGCACTACGTACTTCTTGTAAATATCGTTCAACTGGCTCTGAATCACCGCCCTGCAAGCGCTCAAGCGCGAGATCCGTAAAGCCCATAATGCTTGCAAGAATATTGTTGAAGTCGTGGGCCACACCGCCTGTCAGATAGCCGATGGCCTCCATGCGCTTTGCCTGCTGAAGCTGATTCTGCAATCGCGCCTTCTGCAACCTGGCATTTACCTGATCCGATATGTCAAACAGATAACCATGTACAATTTCATGTTCAGCGTCCTCTTGGATATCAATAATACAACGCACCCAAATCAAACTGCCATCCGCGACGATAAGCCGAAGCTCAACCTCTTCGCGTCGATGAGACGCTGCAGACGACATCGCCTTTTTCAAGGCATCCAAGTCATCGTCATACACTTGTTTTAGGAAAAATCCCTCACTCAGCCAAGAACTCAATGGAAACCCCGTGAGCTTCACAATCTGCCTACCTAAGTAGGTAAAGGTCCAACTACAGGTATCCAGCTCCCAGCTGACCGCGCTGCTGTCTTCGATCAGCTGTCGATAACGCAACTCAGATGTAGAAAGCTCCTTTAGTGCTTCGTCACGCTCCTGCTTGAGTCGAAGGCGCTCGAAGCATTTATCGAGTGACGCCATGAGCACTTCCGCGCGCACAGGCTTGGGCAGGTAATCGTAGGCGCCGCGCCGCAATGCTTCGATAGCGGTTTCTACCGATGAATAGGCCGTTATCATCACGCTCAGAATATCCGGCATGATTTTTCGCAACTCATCCAGCAACCTAATACCGCTCTGCATTCCCAATCGAATATCCAGCAGGACGACCTGAGC
This sequence comes from Thiohalobacterales bacterium, assembly GCA_041739295.1. Classification (GTDB taxonomy): domain Bacteria; phylum Pseudomonadota; class Gammaproteobacteria; order Thiohalobacterales; family Thiohalobacteraceae; genus JAHJQQ01. The sequence goes on from JBGSOE010000356.1 coordinate 4,171, forward strand.
TGGGAAATGCATTAACACACGCAATGCCTCTTCACTACTGTTAGCGATACGTGTTGTGTAATGGTGGGCCCCGAGCAAATCCTGCAATGACTCGGCAAAATCTCGATCGTCGTCGACGATCAATACAAAACGCTTCTCTCTTAGCAAATCGTTATGCGCAAGCTTCAATTTTTTTACCGGGGCATTCATCCGTCCGCACTCCTAACCGGAAACCATAAGGTTACGACTGTCCCGACACCTACCTTACTTTCAATTTCGACGTTACCCATATGCTGTTCAAGTATCTGTTTGACAATTGCTAAGCCCAATCCAACACCGAAGGCCTTGGTACTGAATAATGGCTCAAAGACTTTATGAATAACGGATTCCGACATACCGACGCCGGTATCTTTGATTGCGATGTAAATACACCCATCAGAACAGTCCAAATCTACATTAATAAGACAATCATCCTCTCCGCGGCCACAGGCCTCGTGCTCATTACAGGCTTGCATTGCATTATCAAGAACGTTTAAAACCGCGCGTCGCATACGTTCGCTATCTATATCCGCCGTAACACATCCATGTGCCGCGCAGTCAAGATGCACCCTGCCATTTCCAGAATAGGAGTCCACGATTTCAGTCAACCATGGTCCCACGTGTGTGGCTACTAAAGTTGGTGGCGTGCCGCGGCTATAACTGAGCAATTCATTGATGATCACTTCACAGCGCCTGATATTACGCACGATGCGCTGCAGTGGCCGATCTATTTCATCAGGACAATCTTGCAAATAACCACGCAATACATCCACTGATGCCTGTATTGTACCAAGCGGATTGCGCAACTCATGACTTACTGTTCCTGTTAATTGACCCAGCGTCGCCAAATGCTCCTTGCGTAATAGACTCTCCTGCGCCTCTTGTAAGTCCGCAGTACGCTCCGACACCGTTTTCTCCAGGCGCTTGTTCGCATCCATCAATACATGACTCTGCGTCTCAATGGTCTCAAGCATGTTATTCACGGCATCAACTAATACTCCAACCTCATCACGGGATACCTTGTCAGCTCGTATGCTGTAGTCCTTACTTCGAGTAATTTTTCTGACTAGCGCGGAGAGATCTAATAAGGGACGGGAAACCCTTTTCACCATGCTCCTTGATAATAGCAATACGATCAGAGATACACAGACACCAATCAGTGCGGCGAACACAGAAATTCGATTAAGGCGATCTTTAAGTTCACTCAAATCCGATAATATTTGTAATTCGCCGACCCGAGAACCATCAAGTACGATACTTTTGGTCAGCGAAGTATAGGTCGGATACAAACTCACACCATCCATGCCATTCGATGCTTTACAAACATCCAACCCAGGATCGCGTTGATAAGCGGCAAAC
>JBGSOE010000102.1:0-9624 GCA_041739295.1 Thiohalobacterales bacterium
GCCAAGCGGGGTTGTCCGACATTGTCAGTATCCGCAATGGCTACTACGAGGATCTACCGGTCGACACCAGCAGTGTCGACGTGGTGATCTCCAACGGCGTCGTCAACCTTGCGCCCGACAAGGCACGTGTGTTCGAAGAGATCTATCGGGTATTAAAACCGGGTGGTCGCTTGTATCTGGCTGATGTCGTCGTCCAACGCGAACTGACGCTGGATGCACGCAGCAATCCGGATCTGTGGGCGGCCTGCATCGGCGGCGCGCTTCCGGAACCCGAGCTGTATGACATCGCGTCTACTGCCGGCCTCTGCGATGCCCGGATAAGTGATCGCTATGACTGCTTCCGCAATACCTCTGTGGAAGGCAAGGTCGCAGCAGATCTGCGCGTCAGCGCCATCAACTTCTTTGCCCGCAAACAGTCATAGGAGGAAACAGACTATGGATAAATTCAAAGACATCGGCTGGTGGTACTGGATGGTCATGGTTGTTCTGCTTGCGACCGGTCTGACAGGCAATGCCCAGGCATTCCATATCGCAATTGCTGTCGGATTGATACAGTCACTGCACTATTACGCACGGCACCATTCTCTAATCTCATTCCCGGTCCAGGTACGATTGTCCTATCTGGGTTTGCTGATCATGGCGCAATGGGATCCGCTGCATTTCATCTATTGGATTCAACTTGCCGGCACCACGGCGATGGTCACGGCCGACTATTGTCCGCTGGCGCGTTTTCTGTCACTGATGCCGTGGAATCGTAGTGTGCCGTTCAGTTACGCACTGTTACACCGCACGGTGTTTTCACCACCGGTCAAGGGTAACATCCTGCAAGGATTGCCCGCTGAATAACTGGCCAGCAGTAGACTGAGGATACGAATCTGTTCAGGTTCAAAAGGGGCTCAGCCCGAATGGCGCTTACTTACGCCTATCCATATCCGATGTAGGGCGGGTTAGGCGCGTTGTTTGCGCCGTAACCCGCCAAGCATGCAGTCAGGCACACCTTTACAACGGCGTTGGGTTGCTTCGCAACGCCTGTCGGGTTACGCAAACTGCGCTAACCCGACCTACATTGAACGTAAGTAAGTGCCATGCGGCTCCGGCCCCTTTTTCTATATCCGATGTAGGGCGGGTTAGGCGCGTTGTTTGCGCCGTAACCCGCCAAGCGTGCCGTCAGGCACACCTTTACACAGGCATTGGGTTGCTTCGCAACGCCTGTCGGGTTACGCAAACTGCGCTAACCCGACCTACATTGAACGTAAGTAAGTGCCATGCGGCTCCGGCCCCTTTTTCTTCTGATTAATTTTATCAAGCGAGCAGATGCAAGGCGCGGACGGGCGACTCGAAGCGAAGCGGAGAGAACGGCGCCAGCCGGCCCGAAGGGCGAGGTGCGCAGCACCGAGTAAAAAACGGAGTTTACACGGCGTAAATGAGTATTTTGAGCCCGGCTGCAACGCGGCAGATGCCGCTTCAGCGAATTAATCAGAGGTTCCCTAGACAAGCTCTACTTCCATGACTACAAGCACCGGGCTAACGCCACACACCCGCTGAGCTGCGGTGACTGTCCATCACCTTCACATAGTTGGCACGGTCGTAGGCACTTGGGTCGATGGCGTGCTTGCGGCTCACGCTGCCTTTAAGCTGCTGCACCGATGCATATTCGTGTGCATTCATCCAAGCGTCCAATCCTGTCCGGATTGTTGCCAGGTGTTCTGGACCCTGCTTGAGCAGCACGCTACACAGGTGAGTAACATCAGCACCGGCCATCAAGGCCTTCAGCACATCGTCTACTGTATGAATACCGCCGGTTACCGCCAGCGACAGCTTGACCTGGCCGAACAACACGGCGACCCAATGCACCCGCAATAGCGCCTCATAGGATGACGATAGCGTCAGCGAGGGCACTACCTCACGTGACTCAATATTGATATCGGGTTGATAAAATCGGTTGAACAACGCCACGCCGTTCGCACCGGCGGCCTCCAGACTTTTTACGAAGTGCCCTACAGAGCTGAATTGCGAGGTCAGCTTCATGGTGATGGGAATACTGACGTGCTGTTTGAGTTCATACAGCAGCTCGATATAGCGACTTTCGACCTCGGCGGCCGACTCATTCACATTGGCAGCGACATAATAGACGTTGAGTTCTAACGCATCGGCGCCGGCTTCCTGCAGCTGCTTGCCGTACTGTATCCAACCACCGGCCGAGATGCCGTTGAGGCTGGCAATAATTGGAATATTCAGCGACTGCTTTAACGCAGACACCTGCTCCAGGTAATCCTCGAGTTCACTCAGATAGCCTTCCGGAATGGGCAGAAATGAATCCGCCTCGCCATAGCCGATAGCCTGCTCATGGAAGAAACGCGCAGCAGCCGCTTCCGAGGCTTCAATAGACTCTTCGAATAACGAATACATGACCAAAGCGGGTGCACCGGCATCTTCCAGGCGCCGCGCCGTATCGAGATCACGCGACAGCGGTGATGCCGAGGGCACAAGTGGATTTGCGAGCCGCAGCCCCAGATAGTCAGTCGTCAGATCGGCCATGCTCATCACTCCTTGGTGGTTACCGGCGGCTCTTGTTGTTTCTCATCCTCGTTGCTGTCACCCCAGGGTAGATCGGCCAACTGTTTATAATGGTGATAGCGTTTATTGACATCTTGCTGCGAACGCGCCAGAAATTCTTCGGCCGCGTCGGGGTGGCTGCGCCACAGCATATTAAAACGGGTTTCGGTACTGATGAAGTCTTTATACGCGATCGAAGGCGCCGGCGAATCCAGATGCAGTGGGTTCTTGCCGGCCGCAGCCCGCGCAGGTTCGTAACGAAACAGCGGCCAGTGGCCACTCTTGACCGCGAGATCCTGCTGGCGATGGTTGAAAGACAGGTCCACTCCATGTGCGATGCAGGGCGAATAGGCAATGATCAGCGAGGGACCGTCATGCGCCTCGGCATCCAGGAAAGCTCGCAGTGTCTGCATGTCTTTGGCCCCATAGGCCACATGCGCGACGTAGACATGGTCATAGTCCATCGCGAGCATGGCCAGATCCTTCTTGGCGGTGGGCTTGCCGCCAGCAGAGAATTTCGCCACGGCGCCACGCGGCGTCGCCTTCGAGGTCTGACCACCGGTATTGGAATATACCTCAGTATCCAACACCAGAATATTCACATTGCGCCCAGATGCCAGCACATGGTCGACACCACCATAACCTATATCGTAGGCCCAGCCGTCGCCGCCGATAATCCACACGCTCTTGCGGATGAGATTCTCTGCCAACGTTTCGAGTTCACGCGCACGCGGATCATCAATAGTGGGTAGGATCTCGCGCAGCTGTTTCACCCGCGCACGCTGCGCAGCGATGGATGCTTCGTCCGTCTGCTCGGCACCGCGCAGCTCAGCGACCAGGTCTTCACCAATCCATTCCTTCAGGTCGCATGCCAATTCACGCGCATACTCGGTCTGCTTATCTATAGCGATACGCATACCTAACCCAAACTCGGCATTATCCTCGAACAGCGAATTGTTCCAGGCCGGGCCACGACCCTCAGCGTTGGTGGTCCAGGGCGTGGTCGGCAGATTGCCACCATAGATAGAGGAACAACCGGTCGCGTTGGCCACCAACATGCGATCACCGAATAGTTGCGTCGCCAGCTTGATATAAGGCGTTTCGCCACAGCCAACGCAGGCGCCCGAAAACTCGAATAGAGGCTCGAGCAGCATAGAACCTTTTATCGTCGTCGTTTTCACGTCACTGCGATTGTATTCGGGTAATGCCAGAAAGAACGCCCAGTTGGCCTTTTCCTGTTCGCGCAAGGGTTCTATTGTTGCCATGTTGAGCGCCTTGTGACTGGCATTGGATTTGTCACGGATCGGGCAGATATCCACGCACAGACCACAGCCGGTACAGTCTTCGGGTGAGACCTGGTAGATCATCACATGGTCTTGCGGATAATCCTTGCCGAGCACCTTGTGCGACTTGAATCCAGTCGGTGCGTTCTGCATCAGCGTCTGCGGAACCAGTTTGGAACGGATCACGCCATGCGGACAGACCAGTGGACACTTGCCGCATTGAGTGCAAAGCTCTGCATCCCAAACCGGAATCTCCAGTGCCAGGTTGCGCTTCTCAAGCTTAGCCGTACCCAATGGGAAAGTACCGTCTTCGGGCATCAGACTCACCGGAACTGCATCGCCATTGCCGGCGATCAGTTCGGCGGTGAAGCGCCGAACGAAATCTGACGCATCAGGCGCTACCGTTGGTGGACGCTCGAAATCGCTGCTCACTTTATCGGGCAAGGGTATTTGATGCAGTGCGGCCAAGGCCGCGTCGATGGCACGGAAATTGAACTCGACTATGCGCCGGCCCTTGCCACCATAGGTTTTTTCCACGGCGGTTTTGATCGCAGTGATCGCCTGGTCCGCTGGCAACACATCGGATATCGCGAAGAAGCAGGTCTGCATGATGGTATTAATGCGCGTACCCATCTGGGCATCCTGCGCCACCTTGTAGGCATCAATGCAGTAGAAGCGGATCTGTTTGTCGAGCATCTGTTGCTGCATGGAACGCGGCAGACTATCCCATACCCGCTGCGGAGACTCCGGGGTGTTCAGCAGGAATACGGCACCCTGCGCCGCCTTGCGCAGCATGTCGTAACGCTGCAGAAACACCGGCTGATGACAAGCGACAAAGGCGGCCTCGTCATCACCAATCAGATAAGTGGAACGGATCGGACGCGGGCCGAAGCGCAGATGCGATACCGTGACCGCGCCGGATTTCTTGGAGTCATAAACGAAATAGCCCTGCGCATACAGATCAGTTGTCTCGCCGATAATCTTGATGGAATTCTTGTTGGCGCTGACAGTGCCGTCCGAACCCAGACCGTAGAATAGCGCCTGCACGAAGCCGACATGCGCATCGGTGCGGTAATTCGCGTCCCATTCCAAACTGGTATGGGTTACATCGTCGTGGATACCAATGGTGAAGTGGTTCTTCAGCGCATCATTGTTCAATTCATCGAACACAGCCTTGATCATGCCGGGAGTGAATTCCTTGGACGACAGACCATAACGGCCGCCGATCACGCGCGGTAAACGAGAGAATTTCGCATTCCCTTGCATTTGCTGTTGCGCCAGCGCGGTCACGACATCTTTATAGAGGGGCTCGCCGTCGGCACCCGGCTCCTTGGTGCGATCCAGCACGGCGATACCCCGCACCGTGACAGGCAAGGCTGCCAGAAGGGCATCCGCATCAAACGGACGATACAAACGCACCCTCAGCATGCCCACCTTACCGCCCTGAGCAGTCAGATAGTCAACAGTTTCATGCACAGCCTCGGCGCCCGAACCCATGATGATGATTACTCGTTCAGCATCTGCCGCGCCCTGGTAGTCGAACAGGTGATAGTGGCGGCCCGTATTAGCCGCAAAGCGATCCATGAGTTCCTGGACGATGCCCGGGAAGGTCGCGTAAACAGCGTTGACGCGTTCACGACCCTGGAAATAGACATCCGGATTCTGCGAACTCCCACGCAGCACCGGATGCTCAGGCGACAATGCCCTGGCGCGATGGGCATGCACATCCTCATTGGATATCAGAGACCGCATACTGGCGTCATCGAGACGCTGTATTTTGGCAACTTCATGCGATGTACGGAAACCGTCGAAGAAATGCAGCATCGGGATGCGACCGCGTAAGGTTGCGGCATGCGCGATCAGCGCCAGATCCTGCGCCTCCTGCACCGAGCTCGAACACAACATGGCAAAGCCAGTCTGGCGTGTTGCCATGACATCACTGTGATCACCGAAAATGGATAACGCCTGGCAGGCCAGTGAACGCGCTGCGACATGTAAAACCGTCGGCGTTAATTCGCCGGCAATTTTGTACATATTGGGGATCATCAACAACAGACCTTGCGAGGCGGTAAAGGTCGTCGCCAGACAGCCGGCCTGGAGCGCACCGTGTACGGCACCCGCGGCACCCGCCTCGCTTTGCATCTCGACAATCTGTGGGACCGTTCCCCACAGATTACGACGTCGCTCGGCAGACCAGGCATCGGCCAGTTCGCCCATCGGCGAGGCCGGTGTGATCGGATAGATGGCGCAGACCTCGCTGAGGCGATGGGCAATCGTCGCCGCGGCCTCGTTGCCGTCGATGGTCAACCAATCGGATGAATTCATAGCGGTCCCCGCCTACAACTCAGAGTGCCACCCAACCCAGGCCTACAGCATAGGCAGCGCGTCTCGGGAAACACCATGGGAAAACCGCATCCACTTGACGGAGATCAAACGGTTGTTACGCTTCGCAGCCCCTTACATGGATCCCTCACCCTTAAGTGAATCTGCATCGCGGCGGTTGTCGGACGCGGCCTTCGGCCTAACGGACGCCCATCACAGCTGTCGCTGTGATGGGCTATAAATTCACCAGCTTCCTTTCCGTAACGACCTCGCGATTTATCGCGAGGTTGGTCCATCCGACCTACGCTATGCATAACGTAGGTCGGATTCAGCGGCACCAGCACCAATCCAACAGCCGCCGGAACCGCCTGGATGACGAGGATCCTTCGGCTGGCGGTTGCTGCGCCATATAACCCCGCAATGAAAACACAGCAGAGAAAAAACACCTTCACATCCGTCCCGCTGTCACCCAGAGACAGCCTCCAGAACAGGCTGGCTGCCAGAAAGCCGTTGTATAAACCCAGATTCGCGGCCAGGGTTTTTGATGCGGATGCCGCCTGCCGGGTTTGTCCAAAAGCCCGTTGGCCTACGGGCTTTTTCCAGAAAATATTTAGGGCACGAGGATGTAGACGTGCAAGTCTCCGAAGAGACCCACAATGCTATTAGCGATGACAGACATGTGCCTCCAAAGAGTGCAGATTTGTCACACCTACTGCAGAACGAAGTGTAGTCGTCCCATGCCCACACACGTACTCCAGCTTCTGCCAGGGTCTGCCGGGAATCCGCCTCTAGGAAAAACCTGACAAACATCGATTTTCATTGATTTTCATATATACTGGAGCACGTAAGACGGGGGGCTAGCCTAATGAACTAGCATGTGCAGCACCCTCGCCTACGTAAATAATTGGTTGCATCTCTTTATATAAACACAGAAGCCCCGTTTCGGTATCTCCTGCGATTTACATATCGAGAACTGCAATTGATTACGTGTTTATTCATTTAGAAAGGTAATTTTACATGACTACAGGTACCGTTAAGTGGTTCAACGAATCCAAAGGTTTCGGCTTTATCTCTCCGTCTGATGGTAGCGCCGATGTATTCGTACAATTCTCCGCCATTCAGGGCAGCGGCTTCAAGACGCTGGCGGAAGGTCAGGCAGTAAACTTTGATGTAGAAAAAGGCCCCAAGGGTCTGCAGGCCACGAACGTTACAGCAGCAAACTGAGTACCTGTAGATAACATCAAAATTAAAGAACCCCGCTCTGCGGGGTTCTTTATTCCAGGCCGCCGGAATTCATTGTCCGGCCTCAATGAGGAGACGCGCATGAAGAAGCTGTTTATCGGCAACCTCCCGCAGGACGCTACTGAAGACTCCGTCCGCACAATGTTCTCTGAATTTGGCACAGTACGCTCTATCAGCGTAGTCCAGGACATCTTCACCGGCAAATGCAAAGGTTTCGGCTTCATAGAAATGGAAGGGCACGAGGCCCGCAGCGCGCAAGCGGCATTGGATGGCAATATGGTCAGCAACAGCGATAGATCGCTGCGGGTACGTTTCGAAGACCCGCATGCCGCACGCGGACGTTCACGCCGCTAACGTTTTTCGGATACCTGTACAACTGGCATCGATCGATGCTTCCGGCTGCTGCTCATGCCTGAGCGGCGCGTAAGCCCAGCGCAATCTCTCCCATTCTGGTTTTGCGTTGAATCTCTACCAATTAACAACTGAGGATATCTGTAATGTCTAACCAGATTACATCCACTAACAGCGCAATCTGGGACAATCACATCAGCGTGCCGAATACACCTGCGGGTTTTACGCTGCGCACCACCTGCCCGACCAACCCCAACGGCGTTGAAGTCATGCTTGAGCAATGGGAGGCCGGAAGTGCCGAACCGCCACACTCACACCCCGGCGACGACATGACCGTGGTGATCGAAGGTAAAATGGCCGTGCAGTTCTTCACCAAGACGGACAAAGGACTGGTCGCAGATGGCGCGCCTCTAATACTGAACAAGGGCGACACCGGCTATATCAAATCCGGACGCATCCACGATGCCAAATACCTTGAAGCCTGCAAACTCGTGTATGTGCACGACAAGGCGTTTGGGTTTGTTGCTGAAGGTTAGCTACAGAGTGATTCAAGGGTAACCCGTTAAGATTTGACCAATGACACTGCTGTTTCGGCAGTGTTCTTGTCGATTTCCAACTGAAACTCGCAGTACTCGCTCAATTCATCAACCGGCGTCGGATCATCTGCGCAATTACAACCCGCGATGATGCTGGTATAGAAAACGCCAACCTTAATCTGTAGAACATTCGCTCCTTCCGCGGCACTGAGCAATATCACGCGCAAATCCTTGTCGAGCGCGTAACTTCCCGCCGTTAGCCCCTGCTGCAAGGGCAATTGCCGAGCATCGAGCCCTTCCAGCGCCGATTTCAACACAATCTCGAAATCGTTATTACCCCAGGCCTGAATTACATTGGTGAGTCTGATCATAAGTGACAAATGGATTATGGAACTGTGAGAATCCGAGTACTTAGCGCTAGGCAAAATGCCATAGTCTCGGCAGATCATAGCAGCCACAACCCCGCCAGTGACAGGTGGAATTCACAGACTGCAAATGAGTTATTTGAATTTGGCCGCATCGCAACCGCCGCCGGCTCAGTGAATTAACCAGCGATTCATTAATCGCTTTGGACGGTTCAGCCGCAATTCTGGATTCAACACCTCAACGGCATCTTCCGCAGCAGCGACAGTGGACTGCACTGGCAGGAGATCGACACGGCGCAACCCTCCTGCTTCGGCTTTGCCGTGGCGGTGCATCCACGTGATCCTGATCTCGCCTGGTTCGTGCCTGGCGTACGCGATGATGCGCGCTATGCAGCGGATGGCCAGGTGGTGGTGAGTCGCACTCGCGACGGCGGCAAAAGCTTCGAGGTGTTGCGCGAAGGTCTACCGCAGCGGCATGCCTATGATCTGGTCTACCGGCACTGCCTGGATATTGATGGCAGTGGCGACCGTCTTGCCTTCGGCAGTACCACCGGGAATTTCTGGGGCAGCGAAGATCAGGGTGATCACTGGCAGCAGATCAGCAGTAACCTGCCGCCGATCTATTGTGTGCGCTTCTGTTAGCTCATCGCCGCAAGATAGACAGGACATGTCGGACGCGGCCTTCGGCCTGAATCCGACCTACGTTGGTATGCAGCGTTGTGTTGGTCGGTTTCAGCGGCGCCAGCCGCGCGTCCGACATTGTGTAGGATGTGGTGAGCGCAGTGAACCGGACAGCCAAGCCATATTCAACGCGGTGCGGTTCACTGCGTTTACCACACCCTCCGCTACCCATCTGAGAGCTGCCGGTCTTACACACCCGCTGATTTAAGTACCATCCGCACCACATACCAGATGGTCATGATGAAGGCGATAGTCACTACCAAACCCACCGCGACGTACACCCAGGCC
>JBGSOE010000443.1:0-19667 GCA_041739295.1 Thiohalobacterales bacterium
ATGGCGCTGTATCCGGCCGCAAACCCGACCCATCTGATCAGGTGCGTTGAAGGCGGCCGTGAAGTCATCGGCGCGCTCGCCGATGGCAGCGCCAAGTACAATCCGTCCGTGCAGCGCATCGAACTGGCCACCGGCAAAGTCGAGACCATTCTCCGTGGTATGGATCGCTGCGATGGCATCCGTACCACCGACTGGGGCACCATCCTGGCGACGGAGGAGACTGACGACGGTATCGCTGTAGAGATCCTGAATCCGCTGACTGTGACCGAGCAGACCATGCTCGATCGAGGAGCGCCCGGCATGCCAGCCGATGTGACCGATCCTGCCAACATCGCCAAGCGTTACAACATGCCGACCATCGCGTGGGAAGGTTTGACCGTGTTGCCGACCGGCGTGGTCATCGGTGGTGATGAGGAGCGTCCCGGCTCAGGTGGCCCGGATGCCGACGGCGGCGCGATCTTCAAGTTCGTGCCGACGGTTCCGCGTCTGGATGGCGGCATGATCACCGATCTGGCGCAGTCACCGCTGGTCATGGGCAGTAGCTATGCGATGCAGGTGTCCTGCGTGAACAACAAGCAACAAGTCGGGCAGGGTTGCGAGGTTGGCAATGCCGCTTGGGTGCAGATCGACGCCGCCACCGCTCGAGTGGATGCCGACGCCAAGCTGGCCACTGGCTTTTACCGTCCGGAAGACCTGCATAGCGATCCGCTCTACACGGGTCCCGGTGTGCGATTCTGCTGGACCAACACGGGTAATGAAGGCGCCAAGCACTACGCTGAAGTTATGTGTGGCATCGACAGCGATCCGCTGGTCGCCGAGGCCAATACGCGCAGCGTCGAGATCAACCGTTTCGTCGAGGGCGATCTGGACTTCAACTCCTTCGACAACTTGGCCTTCCAGCCCGGCACCGGCAATCTGTATGTGATCGAAGATCACAACAACGGTGACGTGTTCGCCTGCCTGCAGGACGGCGCTGATCGCGATATCAAGTCTGATGGTTGTGTGAAAATGCTGTCCGTGAAGGATACGTCAGCCGAACCAACCGGTTTTATGTTCAGTAATGACGGGCGTACTGCCTATGTGTCGATCCAGCACAGTGATGATAGCAATATGCCGATGATCGACGACTATGCGACTGATGATCTGATCATGATCACCGGCTTCAAGGTCAAGTCCGGCAGGAAGTAGCACGACTGAAACTGATCTGTGTAGCGAGTGTTGTTGGGGCCGCATCTGCGGCCCCATTTTTTTCTGCGGATAGCGGAGAAGAGGACACGGACTTGCCCGTCGGCGACGACGGGTGCTTAGCGAATCAGAATCCGTAAGATCGGTCAGGCAGCGCTCAGCATGTAGCGGAGGGCGTAGAAATCACTGTAATCCACGTGCCGCAACATGATGCCGATACCTTTGCCATCGCCATGCACAACATAGGCTGGCATGTGGTGCTCATGGGCGGTTCCGGTCCCGTTATGGGTCACGAAAGTAACTTCCAACTCCGCGTGCAAAGGCAGGTCGACACCATCGGCATGTACATACATGCCTTCAAGACTGATGTCCCGGGTCTTGCCTACAACGGTTCCGACCGGCGCATAGAATAAGGCGACTTCCAGTTCGATCGGTTTTCTTTCACTCCAGCGGTGTTCCATCGTCATAAATGATTCCTCCCTAGGCATTCCCGATGCCGGAAATCAGACGGTAGAATGTAAAAAGCAAATATGATGCCAAAACAAGTCATCACTCGGATGACGGAGTCACAACGCCTGACTCTGCCATTGTACTAAACCCTGGGGCAGAGTGGGATGGGGCAGCCTGACCAAATTAACTGTTGGTGATGTTAATGACTGTATGTCGGCGGTTAATGAAGGGCGTTCCTATCGCGCTTTCTGCAGATACTACAGCGCGACTTTACCTCTATATGTATAGAGTTAGCACTGTCGTCGCACTTGTAGGGGCGGCTGTCGCCGCGAACATGGTTGTAGCGTCTGCGGTTCGTGGCCATGGCAGCTCCAATAAGGGAAAAACGTGTCGTCGCTAATGTCCTTTAATGACTGACCTCAGGGTAAGAGGCCAAGGCAATGTCACATGGTCCCTGCTCAAGCCTGCTGTTATAGTAGCGCCCACTATTGACCTATGATTTCGATTTAAACGCTATAGCAGGATTGTTGTTCAGTGACAGCGTCAGAAAATACTCCCCCGGAAAATACCACATCAGCCCCGATAGCCGCGGTTGATCTTGGATCCAATAGCTTCCACATGATCGTCGCGCGTGAGCACGACGGACAGCTTCGGGTACTCGACCGGTTGCGCGATCCCGTGCGGCTGGGCGCAGGACTGATCAAGAAGAACCGTATCGATCTCGAGGTCCGTAAGCGAGCCATCGAGTGCCTGCAACGTTTCGGTCAGCGTTTGCGCGAGTTGGGCCCCGGAAGTGTGCGCGTCGTTGGCACCAACACCTTGCGGCGTGCCCGCGATCCGGAATTTATGGACGAGGCGCAACAGGCGCTGGGTCATCCCATCGAGGTCATCTCAGGCGTGGAAGAGGCACGGCTGATTTATCTGGGCGCGGCGCACGGTCTTGCCGACAGCGGTGGCCGGCGTCTGGTGATGGATATTGGTGGCGGCAGTACCGAGCTGATCATCGGTGAAGGTTTCAAACCCCTGCGCATGGATAGTCTGTATATGGGCTGTGTCAGCATGACCGAGCAGTTTTTCGCTAGCGGCAAACTTACCAAAGGCAATTTTCAAGACGCCGAGGTCGCGGCCGGGCTTGAACTGGAACCGATACAGGAACGTTTTCGCCGCCTCGGCTGGCAAATGGCTGCCGGTGCCTCGGGTACGATCCGTACGGTACGTGACCTGCTGGTGGAAGCGGGTTGGACGGAGCAGGGCATTACGCAAGATGGTCTGCGCAAGCTGCGCAAGGCAATGATCGAAGCCGGACAGATCGACAAATTTAAATCAAAAGCGCTACCCGATGATCGCCGTCCGGTACTGGCCGGCGGTCTTGCCATCCTGGGCACGACCTTCGAGGCCTTGAAGATCGAACGCATGCTGATCACGCAAGGTGCTCTGCGTGAAGGACTGCTCTACGATCTGCTGGGTCGTATTCATCACGATGATGTACGCGAGGCCGCAATTCAGGCTATGGCGAATCGCTATCAGGTGGATGCCCAGCACGCCCAGCGCGTAGAGCTTGTTGCACAGCGGCTGCTTGAACAATTAGCGTCGAGTTGGGGACTGAGCCACCCCATGTATCAAACCTGGCTGCACTGGGCGGCGAGCCTGCATGAAGTCGGGCTGATGATTGCGCACAGCCAGTATCACAAGCATGGTGCCTATCTGATTCAGAATTCCGACCTGGCCGGATTTTCAGTGCGCGACCAGTCATTACTCGCGGCGCTGGTACGCGGCCATCGCCGCAAACTGCCCAAAGATGAACTTGCGGCACTTCCAAAAGCGTTGGAAGAACCGGCGCGGCGTTTGATTGTGCTGCTGCGTCTTGCCGTTCTGCTGCGCCGAGATCGCGTCGATGTGTCCACGCCGGTGGTGAAGGCCAGCGTTGCTGGCAACCAGCTGACATTGAGTTTTCCGGAAGGCTGGTTGGACGCGCATCCGCTCACCCAAGCCGATCTGGTGGAAGAACGCAAATATCTGGAAGCGGCGAATCTGAAGCTGGTGTTTGCTTGATCAAAAGGGTCAGACTCACTGCTGTCCCATTAACTCCACCTAGATCAATAGATCAATAGATCAATGGGGTCAGACTCGATTGATCCCGCCCACCAGCCCTGCCACACTAAAGCTGCGCACCAAATACGTCTCGCCACTCTGTACATGGAGGTACGGTCATGGCTCGACACCCTCGCTTCGCTTTGCCAGGGCATACCCAGCATGTTATTCAACGCGGCAATAATCGCGATATCACTTTCGTTGTCGATGAGGACTTCCAGTTTTACCGGGATAGACTTGCCGAGGCTTGCCAGCGTTTCGGCTGCCAGCTTCATGCCTATGTCTTAATGACAAACCATGCGCATCTTTTGATGACGCCCAGCACGGCAGCGGGCATTAGCCAGGTTATGCAGTCATTAGGTCGTGTGTATGTTCAATACTTCAACTATCGATACCAACGTACCGGGACTCTTTGGGAGGGCCGTTTCAAAGCGACGCTCATCGATACGGATCGCTATCTCATGACATGCCATCGTTATATCGAGTTGAATCCGGTGCGTGCAGGAATGGTGCTACGACCCGAAGAATATCGCTGGTCAAGCTTTCGGTGCAATGCATTGGGGTATGACGATGAGCTTGTGACGGAACACGCCTTATACCGAGATCTTGGGGCGGATGCTGACGCGCGCTGTTATGCTTATCGCGCATTGTTTACAGAAGCGCTGCCGCCTGACGCAGTGGATGCTATTCGGGAATCGACGAATAAGGCATGGGTGCTGGGTAACGATCGTTTCCGCGAGAGGATTGAGGCACTCTCCGCGCGTCAGGCTGGGCCAAGATCCCGAGGCGGAGATAGAAAATCAGGTCAGCGACAGTTTGGTGATGTGATCAATCGAGTCTGACCCATTGAAGCAGTGAGTCTGACCCCATTGAAAAATCAATCCGCGCGGCGCTCCAGCAGTGTCGCCTGTGCCGAGCGCGGTTTCTGATTGCTGGCGGGTTTGATGCGACGATATTCACCATCCTTGTTCAATATCCAGGCTTGGGTGTTGTCGCTCAAATAAAGTTCCAGACCTTCTTTAATAATCCGTTTGCGCAGGCCCTGATCTTCAATGGGGAAGCAGACTTCGACGCGCTGGAAAAAATTGCGGTCCATCCAGTCGGCACTAGAGAGATACAGATCCTCTTCGCCTTCGTTGTGGAAGTAGAACACCCGTGAATGTTCCAGGAACCGGCCGATAACCGAACGCACATTGATGTTCTCCGAGATACCCGGTACACCCGGACGCAAACAGCACACGCCACGGATAATCAGGTCGATCTTCACGCCGGCCTGAGAGGCCTGATACAGGGCGCGGATGATCTGCGGTTCGATCAGCGCGTTCATGCGCGCAATGATGCGCGCGGGTTTGCCGGCACGTGCGAGGTCCGCCTCCCGTTCGATCAGACGCAACAGTTCCTTGTGCAGCGTGAAGGGCGCTTGGAGAATTTTTTTGAGCTTCTTCACGCGGCCGAGACTGGTTAACAGCTGGAACACGCGATGAATGTCTTCGCCGATGGCGCGGTCACAGGTGAACAGACCGTAGTCTGTATACAGTCGCGCTGTGCGCACATGATAGTTGCCGGTGCCGAGGTGAACGTAGTGCCGTAGGCGACGGCCTTCGCGACGCGTCACCAGGATCATCTTGCAGTGGGTCTTATGGCCGACCACGCCATACACGACATGCGCGCTGGCTTCCTGCAAGCGGGTCGCGAGTTTTATGTTGTCCTCTTCGTCGAAGCGTGCGCGCAGTTCCACAACAACGGTGACTTCCTTGCCGGCGCGTGCGGCCTCGACCAGGGCGTTCACAATTTCGGAATCCGGACCGGTGCGGTACAGTGTCTGCTTGATCGCCAGCACGTTGGGATCTACCGCGGCCTGACGCAAAAAGTCCACCACCGGCAGGAACGACTCGAAGGGGTGGTGCAGCAGGATGTCGCGTGACTGGATGGCATCGAAGATATTGTGATCAGCCGCGACAATGGCCGGTCGACCCGGGGAGAACGGCGGATATTTCAGATCCGGCCGTTCGATCATGTCGTAGATCGCCAGCAGCCGGTTCAGGTTTACCGGGCCATTGACCTGATAGAGATCGTCAGCATCGAGTTCGAATTTGTGCAGCAGGAAATTCGCCATTTCTTCGTTGCAGTTATCGGCCACTTCCAGGCGCACTTCGTCGCCGTAACGACGCGATAGCAATTCGCCCTGCACCGCGCGCAGCAAATCCTCGACCTCTTCATCATCGACGAACAGGTCGCTGTTGCGGGTCACCCGGAACTGAAAGCAGCCGGTCACTTTCATGCCCGGGAACAGATCGCCGACATGCGCATGGATCAGCGACGACAGGAACACGAAGTCGTAAGGGCCGCGGCTATAGCTCTGGGGTATCTGGATCAGACGTGGCAGCGAGCGGGGTGCCTGCACAATCGCAACGCCGCTGGAACGGCCGAAGGCATCCTTACCCTCCAGTGAGATGATGAAGTTCAAGCTCTTGTTGAGAATGCGCGGAAACGGATGCGCAGGGTCCAGTCCCAAGGGGCTCAACACCGGCAACAACTCATGGGTGAAATGGCGGTGTACCCACTGTGCCTGCTTAGGGTTCCAGTCGGTGCGGCGCAGGAAGCGGATGCGTTCCTTGGCGAGCGCCGGGAAAAGTTCGTCGTTGAGGACCCGGTACTGCTCAGAGACCAGCTGATGCGCTTCGGCGCTGATGCGGGTTAGCGATTCCTGAGGAGGGAGTGTATCCAGTCCGGTCTGCAGGGCACCGGACACCAGCTTTTCCTTCAGGCCGGCGACCCGGATCTCGAAGAACTCATCCAGATTGGTACTGGAGATACACAGGAACTTGAGCCGTTCCAGCAGCGGTGTGGCAGGGTCTTTGGCCTGCTCGAGAACCCGCTTGTTGAATGCCAGCAGACTGAGTTCGCGATTGATATAGAGATCGGGTTGACTAAGATCGATACTGTCCATGAGCCGAATCAAAGAGGTAGTAGGCGGTGATTATGCCGAATTATCAGTGCTTATGTATAAGCATCATCGGATTGTAACAATAATGTAATAGAATAGGGCGTCTAGGTATCATGTAATATAACTGTCACATTCCACGCTTATCCTATTGTCCGATGACAAATCTTCCTAGCATAATACCCCCTTCGCCACTGGCACAAATCAGTTCCCGCGTGCGCTCCCGGCGCCGGGCCTGGCGCATGTTCAAAGATCGTGCTGCACGGCGTACCGTCATGATCGGCGGTTTCGGTGTGATTATCGCCATTCTGTTGATCTTCTTCTATCTACTGTATGTGGTATCCCCCCTGCTCAAGCCGGCCTCTGCCGAGGCCGTGGCCAGTTATTCTCTGGGTGACGAGCCTGGTCAAACGCTGTACCTGTCCATGGAGGAACAGTCGGAAATCGCCGTGCGCTATGACAGCACCGGGCGCGTGCGTTTTTTTGCCACTGTCGATGGACATACACTACTCGAAGAGAAACTCCCGTTGCCGGAGAAGGTCGGCATCACCAGTCTTGCCGAGGGTGGTAAGAATCGCAGTGTGGTGAGTCTTGGTCTGTCGGATGGATCGGTGCTGCTCACCCAGGACGCCTATCAGGTCAGTTTTCCGAACGATAAGCGTTTGATCACGCCGCGTCTTGAATTTCCCTCCGGTACCGCACCACTTGAGGTGGATAGTCAGCATCATGCCCTGGAGCGTTTGGCGGTGCAGACCGGCGACCGTATCACCATCGCCGCGCTGACCGATGATCAGCGCCTGCTGCTGGTCATGTTCAAGAAGCAGAGTTCCTTCCTCGATGATTCCGAGACTCTGGAACGCTATGAGCATGAACTGCCAAACACGGCCGGTCAGGTGCGCCGTCTGCTGGTCGATCCGGATCAGCGTTCACTGTACGTCGCCACCGATCAAGGTGTGCTGGCCTATTACGATATCTCGGACGTCGAGGCGCCGCGGCTGGTGCAGCAGCTGGGCGTCGCGCCACCCGGCACAACGATCACCAACATGAAGCTGCTCGCCGGGGGTATTTCACTGCTGATCGCCAGTTCAGATGGTCAGATCGCGCAGTGGTTTCCCGTGCGCAATGAAGCCAATCAGCCGATGTTGCACAAGATCCGCAGTTTTAAAATGGACGGCAGCTTGACAGCACTCGTTCCCGAATACGCACGTAAGGAGTTTCTGGCGGCGAATAACCAGGGTGAGATCAGCATTTTCCACACCACGGCGGAGAAGCGGGTTCTGAATCTTTTCATCAGCGACAAACCGCTACAGACGCTAGCCATATCGCCACGGCCAAATGCCCTCCTGGCCGAGGATAACGCGGGTCAGTTGCATTTCTGGCGTATCGACAACGAACACCCGGAAGTGTCCTGGTCCTCATTGTGGGGCAAGGTCTGGTATGAAAGTTATCCCAAGCCGGATTATATATGGCAATCCTCCTCGGCCAGCAACGACTTCGAGCCCAAGTTCAGTCTCACGCCGTTAGCCTTCGGTACCCTCAAAGCAGCCTTCTACGCCATGCTGTTTGCCATTCCGATTTCCATCCTGGGTGCGATATATGCGGCCTATTTCATGGCGCCGGCCATGCGCAGTATCGTCAAGCCGACCATCGAGATCATGGAGGCGCTGCCGACCGTGATTCTGGGTTTCCTGGCGGGGTTGTGGCTGGCGCCGATGATGGAGTCGCATCTGCCGGGTGTATTCGCGCTGCTCTTGCTGTTACCGATCGGTTCGCTGGTATTCGCCTGGTTGTGGAGCTTGCTTCCAGAGGGTGTACGGCACCTCATCCCCGATGGTTGGGAGGCGGCGTTGCTGATCCCGGTGCTGCTGGGTCTGACCTGGTTAGCGTTTACAATCAGCCTGCCCCTGGAACATCTGTTTTTCAACGGTGATATGCGTACCTGGATGCGTGACACCCTGGGCATTGGCTTTGATCAGCGCAACTCCCTGGTGGTCGGCATCGCGATGGGCTTTGCGGTAATTCCGACCATATTCTCCATCGCTGAAGATGCCATCTTCAGTGTGCCACGCCATCTGACCAATGGATCACTCGCGCTCGGCGCGACCTCCTGGCAGACCCTGGTGCGCGTGGTTATGCTCACGGCCAGCCCAGGTATCTTCTCGGCCATTATGATCGGTATGGGTCGCGCCGTGGGCGAGACCATGATCGTACTGATGGCTACCGGCAATACGCCTGTCATGGATATGAGCCTGTTCTCGGGCATGCGTACGCTATCCGCCAACATCGCGGTGGAAATGCCCGAATCCGAGGTCAATAGCAGTCATTTCCGCATCCTGTTTCTGGCGGCACTGGTGCTGTTCATGTTCACATTCTTATTCAATACTGTCGCCGAACTGGTGCGCCAGCGCCTACGCGGCAAGTACGCGTCATTGTGAGGTCGTCCATGCGTGTCTGGTTCAAGAGTGGACTTCCCTGGATCTGGCTAAATGCCGCCGCGGTCAGTGCGAGCCTGATTATGGTCGCTGGTCTGTTGGGGTTGATTGCGATGCGCGGGCTGGGACATTTCTGGCCGACTGATATTGCAGAGTTGGATTACCGCCAGGACGACGGCCAAGTAATAAAACTGATCGGTGAAATCCGTGATTATGAGGATGTCCCGCGTGAGCGGTTGGTGTCGGCAGGCATTAACGTCCCGGAAGGCATAGAGATCGTGCGGCGCTACCAGATCAAATCCGGTAATCGCGACGTATCCGGTCTGGATTTCAGATGGCTGCTGGGTCCCGACATTGTCGAACGGCGCTTTCCTCCGGATCTGGTGGTGTTCGAGCGGCGCGAGTGGGGCAATTTCTATGGCTACCTGAAAGAGGTCCGTGAGAACGGCACAACCGTGGCCAGCGGTCCGCAGGCCATGGCCGCGCTGGAGGAACGCTTGCAGCGCGCACTGGCGATCGCTGATGAAATCCGCGCTATCGAGCGTGGCGCGATCGGCAGTATCAATTACAAACTCGAACGTTTGCGTCTGGATCAACGTCATCTGGAACTCGAAGGCAAGGCCGATGCACAGTCGCTGGCCAAGATTGCGGAACAGCGGGTCGATTTGCAGGCGCAATACCAGTCGCATCAGGCAAAACTGGCGGCGCTCTACAAGGACATCCAGCGTGACAGCGTGACCGTCGAGATTGCGGATGGGCGAGTCGTGGAACTGCCCATGGCGAAGCTCGTCAGCGTCCTCGAGCCCAATGCCATGGGGGTTGGTACCAAGCTCAAGACCTATGCCACCAATGTCTGGAAATTCGTTTCCGAAGATCCGCGCGAGGCGAACACCGAAGGAGGTATCTTCCCGGCCATTTTCGGTACCGTCATGATGGTGATGCTGATGTCGGTCCTAGTGACGCCCTTCGGTGTCATTGCGGCCCTGTATATGCGCGAATACGCCACACAAGGTCCGATTACCCGCATCATCCGTATCGCTGTGAACAATCTGGCTGGCGTGCCATCGATTGTCTATGGTGTATTCGGCCTCGGTTTTTTCGTCTATTTCCTGGGTGGCAATATCGATAGGCTGTTTTTCCCGGAGGCGCAGCCGGCGCCGACCTTCGGCACGCCCGGACTCCTGTGGTCGTCCATTACCCTGGCATTACTTACCCTGCCCGTGGTGATCGTCGCCACGGAGGAAGGCTTGTCGCGAATCCCCAAGGCGATCCGTGAAGGCAGCCTTGCGCTGGGCGCGACCAAGGCCGAGACGCTCTGGCGCACGGTGCTGCCGATGGCCAGTCCAGCTATGATGACCGGGTTGATTCTCGCCGTGGCCCGTGCGGCCGGCGAGGTGGCCCCCTTAATGTTGGTCGGTGTGGTGAAGCTGGCGCCGACCCTGCCACTCGACGGCAATGCGCCGTATCTGCATCTGGACCGCAAGTTCATGCCCCTCGGTTTCCATATCTATGATGTCGGGTTTCAGAGCCCCAACGTAGAGGCCGCGCGGCCTCTGGTGTATGCCACGGCGCTATTGCTGGTCTTGGTGATCGTGGCGCTGAACATGGCGGCAATATCCATCCGAAACCACCTGCGCGAGAAATTCCGCGCCCTGGATAACTAGCTACAGGCCGGCCACAGGCCGGGAACAGATGAACGCCAGAGAAGAGATTATGAACGATCGCAGTAAGCCGACGCATGCAATTGATCCCGATATCCTGGCGCAAGCCTCGTTGACCCGGAACCTCGATGAGGAGGACATCTGTCTCAAGGTCGAGGACCTGGATCTTTATTACGGCACCAAGCAGGCGCTGAAAAAAGTCAATATGCGTATCCCGCGTCAGCGGGTAACGGCCTTCATCGGTCCCAGCGGCTGCGGTAAATCCACGCTGCTGCGTTGTTTTAACCGTATGAACGATCTGGTCGATGGTGTGCGCATCGAGGGCAAGATGCTGCTCGATGATCAGGATATCTATGCCAAATCAGTGAACGTCGCCGATCTGCGCCGGCGCATCGGCATGGTGTTCCAAAAGCCGAATCCTTTCCCCAAAACCATCTATGAGAACGTTGCCTACGGGCTGCGCCTGCAGGGTGTACGCAGCCGCCGTGTGCTCGACGAAGTGGTCGAAAATGCACTGCGCGGTGCGGCGCTCTGGGACGAGGTCAAAGATCGTATGTACGATAACGCGCTGGGCCTGTCCGGCGGTCAGCAACAGCGCCTGGTGATCGCGCGTGCCATTGCCATCGAACCAGAGGTGCTGCTGCTCGATGAGCCGGCCTCGGCGCTTGATCCAATCTCAACGCTCAAGATCGAAGAACTGATCTACGAACTGAAATCACGCTATACCATCGTTATTGTTACGCACAATATGCAACAGGCGGCGCGCGTTTCGGACTACACTGCCTTTATGTACATGGGTGATCTGATCGAACTCGGTGATACAAATACCATCTTCACCAATCCCTCGGAGAAGATGACGGAAGATTATATAACGGGACGTTACGGCTGATTTTGCCGCGCTGACTGCGCCGCGCAAGGGGGTTTTAAATTATGGAAAAGAAGGGCATCGGTCAGCATATCTCGCAGCAGTTCAACGCTGAGCTGGAGGATATCCGCAATCGCGTGCTGACCATGGGCGGTCTGGTCGAGCAGCAGATTGCCGACGCCATGACGGCGATCGTCGAGGCAGACGACCGCATGGGGGACATCGTCATTAGCAACGACTACAAGGTGAATGCCATGGAAGTCGCTCTTGATGAGGAGTGCAACCGCGTGTTGGCGCGGCGGCAGCCGACCGCGGGCGATCTGCGCCTGGTGGTCGCGGTGATCAAGACCATCACCGACCTGGAACGTATCGGTGATGAAGCCGAGCGCATTGCGCGCATGGGGCAGCACGCCGCGGAAAGTGAAGAGGGAAGAGTGCATCCGGTACAGATTCAGCATCTTGGCGATCAGGTGCGGCAGATGGTGCACAACGCCCTGGATGCTTTCGCGCGCATGGATACTGAGTTGGCGGTGCAGGTTTGGCGCGAAGATCTCAAGATCGATCAGGAATATGAGTCGATCATGCGCCAGCTGATTACCTTCATGATGGAAGACCCGCGTTCCATCCCGCGGGTGCTGGATATCATGTGGGCGGCGCGTTCCCTGGAGCGTATCGGCGACCGTGCCCGCAATATTTGCGAATACGTGATCTACCTGGTCAAGGGCAAGGATGTACGTCATACCAGCCTGGAACACATGGAGGCTCAGGCGCGCATGGATCACACGCCATAAGACTGAGTCCATGGCCATCCTATAGATGTTGCTTATTACCTCGTTGTAGTTGAATTTATTTAATTTTTCTGCAATTCGGTGAGCTGGGCGAACCAGACTGCAGTGCCAGAATTCCAGCGCACCCGACGCCGTGTGGCACTGATCGGAAACCCGAATGTGAAACTTTTATGAATCTATTCCGGCCTTGATCCGAGTCATGTAATCTTGCCCACGCTATTATCAGAATGGTACCTAGCGCGGTACTGAAAATTTCTTTAGATCCGCACGCGACAGCCCCCCCATCCTGACCAACGCTGGCCACGAGATGCTCGGAAACTGTTCGTTCGAGGAGGCACTATGCAGCTCGAGGAAGGTCAAGTTTACGAAGGTGGAATCTCGATATCCGGTGATGATGGTCCTTTCCGACGCTGGTTGGTGGTATCGCCCTTCGGCAAGACCCATATCCATTGTGTTGATGACCCGTTGGATCTGCATTGCTGGCCGGTGAAATTGATCGAGTGGGGCGTCGAAAGCGGCCGCTTGACCTATATCGGCAAGCTAGCGGAACACCCGGCAATACAGGTGCAGCGAATCAAGGAGCAGCTCGGGGTGCGGGATACTCATCTCAGCATTCCCCTGCATTGCATCGAGCGACTTATTGAAGCCCTGCGCGCGGCGGTGGACTCCGGTGAGGATTATGCCGTCTACCTGGCCGGTGAGATCTTGTCTTCGGCTTCGCACAGCGCGCTCCTGCATTTCCACCGCGAGCAAATCATCTCCACGGTGCATGCCATCCTCGGTGAGGGTGACTTCGCAATGCCGAGTCTGGTCCCAATCAGTATCAACACGAGCGAAGCAGGCAGCGATTCATTGTCGTCGTAACTCTGTGGTCCAAGGGTATGGCCCCCAAGATGAAGTCCGAAGGGATTCTATGGGCAAGGCGACGAGATAATCCCAAAAGCGCTGAGGGTGATGCGGGGTGATGGCTTCACGGCGTTTGCCATGACTGCATAGCTGGAGCGGCCGACATTCCTTAGGTCAGCAACATTTCCAATAATGCCTTCTGCGCATGCAGGCGGTTTTCTGCCTCATCCCAGACCACGCTCTGCGGTCCGTCGAGGACCTCCGCGCTAACTTCTTCACCGCGGTGCGCCGGAAGGCAATGCATGAACAGCGCATCCTTGGCGGCGAGTTTCATTAATTTTCCATCCACCTGGAAGTCAGCAAAGGCCTTGGTCCGCGCTGCCTGCTCTTCTTCCTGACCCATGCTGGCCCACACATCGGTGACGACGAGGTCGGCACCGCGCGCGGCTGCTGCGGGATCATTCGAGATTTCGACGTGGTCAGCACCGCAGGTGACGATGTCCGCGTCCGGGGCATAGCCTTTGGGTGCGGCGATCTTTAACTGGAAATTGAATTGCTTGGCGGCCCCAATATAAGAATGGCACATGTTATTGCCATCGCCGATCCAGGCCACCGTCTTGCCACGTATATCGCCGCGATGCTCGACATAGGTCTGCATGTCTGCGAGCAGCTGGCAGGGGTGGCAGAGATCGGTCAACGCATTGATGACCGGTACCTGTGAGTTTTCAGCGAAGCGTTGCAGTTTTTCATGTTCGTAGGTGCGGATCATGATGATGTCCACCATGCGCGACAGCACCCGCGCGGTGTCTTCGATGGGCTCACCGCGGCCGAGTTGTGTGTCGCGTGGCGACAGGAACAGTGCATCGCCGCCCAGCTGTGTCATGCCTGCCTCGAAGGAGACCCGAGTACGCGTTGATGATTTTTCAAAAATCATGGCCAGGATCTTGCCACGCAACGGTTGATACAGTTCGCCGGCTTTGTGCTTGATCTTCAGTTCGATGGCGCGACGGATCAGCCCCTGGAGTTCATCGGGTGATAGATCGAGCAGCGTAATGAAATGGCGTACCGGCATTCGCTTTACTCTTTAGCTAGAAACTCAATAATCAGTTTGCTGACCTCGGCGACGATGCGGTCGGCCTGTTCGTCACTGATAATCAACGGCGGCAGCAACCGCACTACACGCTCGGCGGTGACGTTAATCAGTAGGCCGCGACTCAGCGCCGTTTTCACCAGCTCGCCGCAGGGACGGTCCAGTTCGACGGCCAGCATCAGGCCGATGCCACGAATGGCGACAATGCCAGCCTGATTGACAAGCTGGGTACGGAAGCCGGCGAGCATGCGCTGACCAAGCTGTTCCGCACGGGCCACCAGGCCTTGTTTCTCGACGGTATACACCACGGCCAGCGCGGCACTGCAGGCGAGTGGATTGCCGCCGAATGTAGAACCGTGATTGCCGGGCTCAAACACCTCGGCGGCGGCACCGCGTGCCAGACAGGCGCCGATCGGCACGCCATTGCCCAGACCCTTGGCCAGCGCCATCACATCTGGCCGGATGTCGCTATGCTGGAAGGCGAACCAGCGACCGGTACGGCCGATGCCGGTTTGCACCTCATCAAGAATCATTAACCAGTTGAAGCGATCGCACAGGGCCCGCACGCCGGCGAGATAATCGCTATCTGGAATGCGAATGCCTCCCTCGCCCTGAATCGGCTCGACCAGTACGGCGACGACGTCGTCGCTGTTCTCAGCCACCGCGCACAGCGCGTCCAGATCATTAAAGGGCACGCGGATGAAGCCTTTGACCAGCGGTTCAAAGCCGGCCTGTACCTTACGGTTGCCGGTCGCGGTGAGCGTGGCGAGCGTACGGCCGTGAAAGCTGCCATCCATGACAATAATGGCCGGCTCTTTGATGCCGCGTTTGTGGCCGTGCAGACGTGCCAGTTTGATGGCCGCCTCGTTGGCTTCGGCGCCGGAGTTGCAGAAAAACACCCGGTCCATGCCGGCCAGCCTGGCCAGCTCCGCCGAGAGTTCTTCCTGCAGTGGAATCTCATAGATATTGGAAGTGTGAACCAATGTGCCGGCCTGGTTGCACAGTGCCTCGGTGACCGCAGGATGGGCGTGGCCCAGTCCGCAGACGGCCACGCCACTCAATGCGTCTAGATATTCTTTGCCTTCACTGTCCCACAATACAGCGCCCGCACCGCGCTCAAAGCGCACCGGGAGACGAGCGTAATTGGATATCAGAGTCGTGCTGGTCATTGCTTCCGTGTCCGTAAAAACAAACGGCAGCCCACTGAGAGCCGCCGGAAAGGGGTCGATTCTAACGAGGCTCCGTGCGGGGCGCAATTCCTACCCTGCGAACCTCTGTAAACAAAAAGCCCGGCTTGTGGCCGGGCCTGTTGTGGCCGAGGGGCGTATCGCCCGTTCGTACCGGGGATGCTGCTGATTAGAACGGCAGGCCGTGCATATGTCCGGTCATGCCCACCAGCATCGGGATCGACAGCAGGGTGTTGGTACGCGAGGCCATGAGTGCCACAACCTTGGCCTTGGCAATCGCCTCCGGGGTGGACTGCACGATGCCCAGAATCTTCTTCTGGTTCGGCCAGATCAATACCCAGACATTGAACAGCATGATGGTGCCGAGCCATGCACCCATGCCGATTGTAGCGTAGCCTTCCGCGAAGGTGAATGCGGCAACGACGCCGGAGCCCTCACCGCCGTGCAAGGCTTCCAGTGCCATCGCGCCGGTCAGCCAGGTGGCCAGGGCGCCCCAGCGGAACCATAACAGTGCACGCGGCGCGACATATTTATTGATGGCTGCGGCACCGGGGCCACCGCTGTTGGCTTCGGCCAGCGCCTGACCGACGGCCGGTACTTGCACGAAGTTGAAGTAATAGAGCAGGCCGATCCAGGTGATGCCGGCGAGTACATGCATCCACACCCAGAACTCCAGCGGGTTGATCGTGCCCCTACCGCCCAGGGCGACAATGAGGATCACTGCCAGCACGAATCCGGAAATGATGGTGCCAGGAATGGACTTGAGTGGGTTCATTGAATCGTTCCTCCAAAATTCCGTTGGGAAAAGCGCTGAAATTCAGCGGGTTCAGAAAGACTGAGTGTTTTTCTAAGGTTCGGCAGGATAGAGCAGCCCTGAGTTGATTGCAATATATCAATGTGGTCGGACCACTCGTATACGGCAGCCGTTTTGATAATGTTACCGTTAGGTTACAGGATTAGATTGCGGTACCTGTGTGGTGCCCGCAGGATCTACACCATACACATGCAGATGAGCTTTTCTCTGGCATGAACACGCCGCCTATTACTAGGCGTTAGTCGAACGCGGCCTTCGGCCTGAATCCGACCTACCATTGTCTGAATGATAACGCGGGATTGTTACGGTAAAGAAGATGTCCAATATTAAAGCTCATCGCAGCGGCCGCTGTGGCGAGCAACCGTTCAGCGTCGTAAGCCGCGCATCCGATAAATCTCCGCTCATCGTTATTCGCAAGCCGGAGGCAGCTATCGCCAGCCAGGATTTTGCGCTCTGAGTTAGTAGCGAAGGGGAGCGTAGCCCCGCATAATGCCCTGCATTGTGCAGGTCTGCGCGGAGCGCGCGCTGTAAAATACGGATGAGCAGGTGTGGACACATAACGCCCAGATGCTCGGATAACTACATTGGCGGGAGCGATTGAATGAATTTTTTGGTACGTAGTGCACTGATGGCAGTAGCAATGAGTTTGCTGGGCGGATGTGCGGCGGTTGTCATCGGTGGCGCTGTGGCAGGTGGTTACTATGTTGGCAAAGATGACCGCACGGTTACTGAGATTGCCGACGATACCAGTATCACTGCGGCGGTGAATGAACGCTATTTCAGCGACGATATTGTGAAGGCACGTCAGATCAACGTCGATACCTTCCGCGGCGTGGTTACCCTATACGGCAAGGTCGAAAACCAAGATGTTGCCAGCCGCGCTGTGGCAATTGCTCGCGGTGTGAAGGGCGTGAAGCAGGTCGTCTCCAAGCTCACGATTGGTGGTTGAAAGCGTACTGAATTGCTTGCACACCAGAGACCGCAGAGAATACAGAGAATTATTTAATCAACGATTTTCTTGACGCTCTTAGCGGTCTCTGGTGTGAAAATGCGGGCTGTCTCCATTTTTCAGGATTGAGGCATGCGAGTATCCGCGGTGATTTGCATTGCGATGGCTTATCGCCAGATCTGGGCTGATAGCGTACTGAATTGCTTGCACACCAGAGATCGCAGAGAACACAGAGAATTCTTTAATCAATGTTTTTCTCGGCGCTCTCTGCGGTCTCTGGTGTGAAATTGTGGGCTGTCTCCATTTTTCAGGATTGAAGCATGTGCGGCATCTGTGGTGAATTGCGTTTCGATGGCCGGTCGCCCGATCTCGGGTTGCTCGCGCGCATGACCGCACGCCTGGCGCGGCGCGGTCCCGATCATGAAGGCAGTTACGCCGATGGGCCGCTGGCCTTTGGGCATCGGCGTCTGGCGGTGATTGATTTGTCGCCGCATTCCAATCAGCCGCTGGTTGATCAGGAACTCGATCTCGCGCTGGTGTTCAACGGCACCATCTACAACTATCCGCAGTTGCGCGAAGAACTGCGCGGTCTCGGCTATCACTTCTTTTCCAATGGCGATACTGAAGTCATCCTCAAGGCTTATGCGGCCTGGGGCGAGGCCTGTGTCGAACGTCTGCATGGCATGTTCGCGTTTGCGATCTGGGATATTGAACGCGGACAGCTATTCATGGCGCGTGATCGTTTCGGTATCAAACCGTTGTATTACAGTCATGCGCGTGGTCAGTTCCGGTTCGCGTCAACCACGCAAGCGCTGCTTGCCGCGGGCGATGTGAACACGGACATCGATCCGATTGCACTGCATCATCAATTCACACTGCATGCGGTGATACCCGCACCGCGAACGATCTTGCGTGGCATCCGCAAGCTTGCACCGGGGCATAGTCTGACCATCGATACCAATGGTCGCAGGACGCTGCGGCGTTACTGGCGGTTGACCGCAACACGTCCGGCGCATGCCCTTAGTGAGAATGAATGGACCGAGGCGATCCATGCTGCGTTGCGTGAGTCGGTGCGCAAACGTATTCAAATCGCTGACGTGCCAGTCGGTGTGCTGTTATCCGGCGGCTTGGATTCGAGTCTGCTGGTCGCATTACTGGCCGAGGCGGGCGTGAAAGATCTGCTGACCTTCTCAGTCGGCTTCGAGGATCAGCCGGAAGAGAAGGGCAGTGAATTTGAGTATTCGGATCAGGTCGTTGAACGTTATGCGACAAAGCATCACAAATACCGCATTCCCAATGACATGGTATTGAAGCGCCTGCCGGAGGCCGTGGACAACATGGCCGAGCCGATGTTCGGCCAGGATGCCGTCGCATTCTATTTGCTCTCCGAACAGGTTTCGAAGTCGGTGAAGGTGGTGCAGAGCGGACAGGGCGCCGACGAGGTTTTTGGCGGTTATTTCTGGTATCAGAATATGCTCGACGAGCAGGGCAGCGATCTCGACCGCTTCCGTGCGCATTACTTCGATCGCGACCACCCCGAGTTTCTGCAGATGGTCGGGTCGCCCTACGTGGGTCCTGATTACACCGGCGCCGCTATTGCCGCACGCCTCGCCGAATCTGGTGCCGATGAATATATTGATCGGGTGTTGCGACTGGATGCAACAACGTTGGTTGTCGATGATCCGGTCAAGCGCGTGGACAACATGACCATGGCCTGGGGCTTGGAGGCGCGCGTCCCGTTTCTGGATCATGAACTGGTTGAACTGGCCGCGCAGATGCCACCTGAATACAAACTCGGTTCCGGCGGTAAACATGTGCTCAAGCGCATCGCGCGCGGGATCGTGCCGGATGCGGTGATCGACCGACCCAAGGGCTATTTTCCGGTACCAGCCCTGAAATATGTGCGCGGGGAGTTCCTGGATTTTATGCGCGACATTGTCACTTCAAAGGCCTGCCGCGAACGCGGTATTTATCAACGCAACTATGTCGAGCGACTGTTGGCCAACCCGGAGGGCGAGCACACTCGCATCCTCGGCAGTAAACTCTGGCACCTGACGCTGCTGGAATTCTGGCTGCAGCGCAACGTAGATGCGGCCTAATCCCTTATACCCACTTGAAAATTGAACTTTTATCCCCCACCTAGCAGGGGTAGACTGCCGCCAAGTTCAGGCTATGCCGGTTATGGCAGCAATATCCCGCCCCAAGCAACGCTTGCGGCCCAGACACGAGGTGAGAACAGTATGGACGTAATGGACAGAATCAAAGACGCTGTGGAAAGCAACGCGGTGGTGGTATTCATGAAGGGTACGCCGCAGATGCCGCAATGTGGTTTCTCCAGCCGCACTTCCCAGGCACTGGCCGCGTG
>JBGSOE010000456.1:0-9466 GCA_041739295.1 Thiohalobacterales bacterium
GAATCGCAGCGCATAGCCCTGGGTCTGCTCCACACATTTACGTACCAAATCCATGACATTGATACGTTGTAGCTCGAGTTCTAACTTGCCAGCCTCGATTTTGCGGATATCCAGCAAATCATCAACTAACGTGCGTAACCGATCACTGTTATTCAATGCGATAGTCAGTAATTTATGCCCCTCGTCGGAGATTTCGCCGCAAACACCACCCGCTAGGAGCGCTAGCGAACCCTGAATTGAGGTTAGAGGTGTTCGCAGCTCGTGACTAACTACAGATACAAACTCATCCCTGACACGTTCTGCCAGCTTCCTAGTGGCGTAAGTACGACGCAACACTCCCCAGGTCACCAGACAATAAATTCCAAACAACAGCACCAAAGTCGCTGACTGTACAACCATCTCACGCCGATGATCGTCAACAAACCCCTGATCTAGCAGATCGGACAACACCCATCTAGACCGTGGGACTTCCGTAGAAAAAAGCATTCGCGCACGCGCATCGTCCGATAGCCTGTAGTCCTCCATGGGCGTGCTATTGCGTGGTCCTTTGGAGGTTATCTCCAACAGATCCTTTCCATCAGGAAATATAATTATCAATTCATGGCCAGGCGCCTCACTGGCGCGCAGCAATTTGCTTATATCTACAGCGGGAAAGCTAACGAGCAAGACACCACCATTATCGCCCCACTTAGCCATCACATCGTAATGGTAGACAGATGCGTTGGGATGAACACGCACCTTATTCGCGCCACTTTGCGCATAGGTGCGCACGTCATCAAGACACAAATCACCCACATAGCCGTCAAAATCCTGGATCAGTGGCTTCCCATTTCGATCTACCAATGTAAAAGTGAAATAATTCGGGAATAGACGACCAATCTGGCTACTGAGTTGTCTTTGAAGGCTTTCATTTTCGGGATCGTTAGCAGTGGCACGAATAAGGTCAAGATGATTTTCAACAAATAGCGCAACTAATCGGTGGCGCTCTATAATCGTGGACTCAATCACATGGGTAAGTTCACCGACAGCACCCGCAGCAATAGCACGGTGATAACTCATGAAATCCTGGTAACGTAGCATCGTCATCCAGACGACAACCGCCACGACCAAACAGAAACTGACTACCGTCAGCAGGGCCGTGTATGTGTGGTAACTGAGATTAGGTTTGCGGGCAATCATGACTTGTATTTGTTCAATATCGACCATTGAGGGTCAGGCTGACTGCATTATGGTCGGCCACATATGTGATAGATGGAGCCCGCAAAGGTAAATATTTAGTAAATTTTCCTAATTGAACCTCAGAGACACCCGCCATTCCGGGGCAATCGGAATGACGGGGGTCAATACTTCAAGGGTTCCCGAGGTATACTTAACCTGACCTTTTATCCAGGCATACCCATGAAACTCAGCTTCAGTCTTTACCCCGGCGCTCATGAGCGCCAACTTATCCGCCGAGCCAATAACCCATTGTTTCCGGAGGACAAGCAACACGTCATCCAAGTCGAGATTAATCAAGCCCAACGACGTGATGTCGACGAAGCAATGACATTTCAGGAAGAGTTTCGTGCGCTGGTTCAGCGCGCTATCGATCTTTCCCCACAAGAAGACAGCGAAGTTATTCTCAAACTTAAGGAAGACCTTGATCAGGGTTATGAGCGTTGTTGCGGATTGGCCGGTGATACACGTGAACTCAAAAGCTCACTAAAAAAATTACTCGGCATAGTCATGCAGGCCGTCTGGCGTGGCGCCGGGGATGATGCGGCCGCACACACTAACTTACGTGAAGAAGAGATCGCGCGCGCTACCCATTTCCAACTCCTTGAACAACCGCTAATCGCCGACCTGATTCGCCCAGATTCCCTCATCGGCGCAGATGAACTGGTGCCAACGCTTTTAAGCGAATCGGAGCCCGCCGTCGTCGCGGCTCTGGAGATCTTTGATGGCATCCAGTTATCCGAACTCTACAATAAAGCCAACAACCTGTTGCTGACTATGGAAAATCCAAGCGTTTCCGAAGCGGCCCTCGCCAAACTGGCACTACTGGAACAGCATCTGCGGCAACTACAACAGCCCTAATGACCGGACAAATACGGCATGATTGCATGGTTTAGGCAATTGGGCTAACGTGC
The DNA here is from genome assembly GCA_041739295.1 of Thiohalobacterales bacterium. Lineage (GTDB taxonomy): Bacteria > Pseudomonadota > Gammaproteobacteria > Thiohalobacterales > Thiohalobacteraceae > JAHJQQ01. Next base: position 2,130 of record JBGSOE010000456.1, read on the forward strand.
CTGTCCGTGTGATAAATAACTTCTGCACTGTAGGGTTCCGCATCAATCTGATAGCGCAGATGACCAGATGAGCATACTAAGGCCCCGACCATCATTGCATCGACGTTTCGGTGACCAAGCACAAAGTGCTGATCGCCGCTCGCGCTTGGATCGCCGTTTCTACGGTGAGGACGCCGCACAGATGCGTTCTCCCAGTTGGCCGGAACAGATGATACAGTTTCTTACCCGATATTTATTCGTTTCACTGGGGATCCTGTTCTTCAATTTCACCAGCGGGATTGAACCCATTTGGATGACGCTGGCGCAACTGAATACCGCCTACGCCATCTATTTTGTCACCAACAGCGCTTTGTTCTGGCATGCCAGCCGCGTGCATATCTCACCGGCCCGCTACCGCTTGGCCATGTGGATCGATATCTTCATCGCATCCGTCTCTGTACTGAATGACCCCTATCCAATCCCACCATCGCTACTGGTCTTCATCATGGTCGTGTTGGGTAACGGAATGCGCTACGGTATGAGCCTATTCCGAGAGTCTCTCATTGGTTGTTTCACTGCAGCCATGTTGGTACTCAGTTTGCGCTACGCAAGCAGTACTACCAGTATTTCTCCGGGGCTGTTATTCCTGAATTTGTTTGGTGGCATTATTCTGGTCTACGCCTACATATTGATGGGGCGAATTGAACAGTCACGCACCCAGCTTGAACACCGCAGCCGCGTCGACTCGCTCACCGGGCTGATGAATCGCCGATGCCTACACGAAACCGCAGATCACCTCTTCGTGCAGCGACAGCAGCGCCAGGATCGATTGGTGGTTATGTTCGCCGATTTAGATAAATTCAAACGCATCAATGACACACACGGCCATGCCACGGGTGATGAAGTATTGAAGCGATTTTCCGGGATCCTGCGTGACACAATTCGCAGCACGGATATCGCTGCCCGCATGGGCGGTGATGAGTTCGTATTGATTCTTACCGATACCGGCGTCGATCAGGCCGAAGTCGTTGCGCAACGTATTCAGCAGCAGGTTGCCCAGTGCGCACAGAATCATTCATTGGAATACAGTGTGACCATTGGGTTGGGCGAAGCCCCGACCCATGGCGACTCATTAGACGTTATCCTGGCACAGGTTGATCGCGCTTTGTATCACGCCAAGGCACATGATGGCGGTGGCGGTATCATGCGAGTCTGTAACGTATAAGCCACCCACTCATGTCCCAGATCGAGCTATCTATACTGCGTCACGCCAAATCCGACTGGGATCAATCCTGCAGTGATTTTGATCGTCCTCTCAATGGACGCGGCCGGCGTGATGCCATAAGCATCGGCCAATGGTTGGGTACAAAGCAATACCATCCCGATGCCATCTACAGCTCACCAGCACAGCGTGCGGCAGAAACTGCCCGGGCGGTCTGTGCCGGCACCGGCATTGGCACTGACACTATTCATTGGGATGAACAACTCTACCTGGCATCACTGGAAACGCTACTGCAGGTAATCGCCAACATCCCTGCTACACAGCGGCGTGTCCTGCTGATCGGCCACAATCCCGGCCTTGAAGATCTTCTGCAATTCCTGTCGCCAGACGCTGATCAATACGTCCATCGAGGCAAGCTGCTGACCACAGCCACCTTTGCTCAGCTGAGTATTTCTGGAAGTTGGATACAACTGAAACGACACTGCGCCGAACTCGAACAGTTCATCCGCCCGCGCGATCTTTAGATTCGACACCCATGAGTGATCAGTTGGGTCGAATAACGTCCACACCACCCATATAGCCACGCAAGACATCGGGGACAGTCACCGTGCCATCGGCCTGCTGGTAATTTTCAAGAATTGCCACCAAGGTACGGCCCACCGCCAGACCGGAGCCGTTTAGTGTGTGCAGTAATTCAGGCTTGCCGGTTTCGGGATTTCGCCAGCGCGCCTGCATGCGTCGCGCCTGGAAATCCTCAAAGTTGCTGCACGATGAAATTTCACGATACTTCTGTTGCCCAGGCAGCCAGACTTCCAAGTCGTAGGTCTTGGCGGCAGAAAAACCCATGTCGCCCGCACATAAGGCCATCACACGATAAGGCAAGTTGAGTTTACGCAGGATGACCTCGGCGTGGCCAGTCAGTGCTTCCAGCGCAGGGTAGGAATCCTGCGGACGCACCGCCTGCACCATCTCGATCTTCTCGAACTGATGCTGACGGATCATGCCGCGCGTGTCCTTGCCATAGGAACCGGCCTCGGAACGGAAGCAGGGCGTGTGACAGACATATTTGCGTGGCATGTGATCGGCATCGACTATCACATCGCGCAGGATATTGGTGACCGGCACTTCTGCAGTAGGAATCAGGTAATAGGCCTGTTCACCTTGGAGTGCAAATAACTCGGCCTCAAACTTCGGCAATTGCCCGGTACCGCGCAGGCTATCGGCATTAACCAGATACGGTACGTAGGTTTCCGTGTAGCCATGCTGTGCGCTGTGCGTATCCAGCATGAACTGAATCAACGCGCGGTGCATGCGTGCCAGCGGCCCGTTCATCACGGCAAAGCGCGTGCCAGTGATCTTGGTAGCAGTTTCGAAATCCAACTGCCCCAGAACTTCACCGATATCAACGTGATCCTTGGCCTCGAAATCGAACTGCCGCGGCTCACCCCAGCGGCGCACTTCTTGATTATCCTCTTCGTTCTTGCCGTCTGGTACTGAGCTATGTGGGATGTTCGGGATCGCCATCAGCACTGCGTCGAGGTCGCTCTGAAGTTGATCCAGCTTAAGCTTGGCAGTATCGAGCTCCGTACCCAGACCGGCTACCTGTTCCAATAACGGCGCGACATCTTCACCCTTCGCTTTGGCCTGACCTATGGCTTTGGAACGACTGTTGCGTTCGGCTTGTAATTCCTGGGTGCGCATCTGAATGACTTTGCGCTCTTCTTCGAGCATCTGGATATGGGCGACGTCCAGTGTATAACCACGACGTGCGAGCTCAGCAGCGACTTGTTCAAGTTCAGTACGTAAGCGTTTCGGATCCAGCATGGTCAGTATTCCATTGTATTCAGAAAGTGTGTTGTTGCATCGCAATGATCTTAGTGGGAAACGATTCCTGTCTTACTGAAGCCTTCTTAACACCCTGGCGGTCAAACAATTTTCATATTTCCAATTGCGCCGTCCAGCTCAGGACATGCCCCGGCGGCACCATCTTGCTCAGATGTGTAATAATCTCATCGACGCGCTCCGGCACGTCGAAAAACTCGATGACAATGGGCAGATCCATTACAGTATCGATTAACTGCGCAGAATGCAGATGCCCGGACTGGCCGAAGCCGCTGATGCCACGAAACACTGTGACGCCACGTACCTTCTTGTCATCGTGCAGACACTCCAGCAGGCGCTGGTACTTGTCGTGTTCAGTCAGATAGACACGCACACAGCGCACATCGATCCTGCTCATAATTGTCTCCCTATCACAACGCCGATGGCGGCCGCACCAACGCAGAGGCTCGCACTCAGGACCACATTGACGACCGCCTTCAGTCCCTCACCCGCCTCAATCAGATTGACCGTCTCGATTGAGAAGGTCGAAAAAGTGGTGAAGGCGCCCAGCAAGCCAACCAAGAGGAACGCGCGCAACGGCAGCCCACCATCGAATCGTTCCAGTAACAGCACATACAGAAAACCCATCGCCAAGCTTCCACTTACATTCACGATAAGCGTGCCGTAGGGAAAATCCCGACCCAGCCAGGTGGCTACGCCACTGGCTGCCCAAAAGCGTAACAGCGCACCGAGGGCACCGCCGGCGGCAATAGCGACAAGTTGATTCACAAACACCTGCTGCGGTTCAAGTTCGTAGTGGACAATGGTACAACAGCCAGCGCCCGCTTGGGCATGCGTGGCGGCCGTAGCCGCGAAAGATTCGATTGCTTATCTATTCGCGGCCAAGACTGATCCTAGAGTGATTTTTTTCCCGCCTTGCGATCCAACTCCCGCAGATGCGCAAGTTTCTCGGCAATCTTGATCTCCAGACCACGCGGCACGGGCTGGTAATACTGTCGATCTGGCATCTCGTCCGGAAAATAGCGCTCACCGGCAGCGTAGGCTTCCGGCTCATCATGGGCATATCGGTAATGCTTACCGTAGCCCAGTTCCTTCATCAGCTTGGTCGGCGCATTGCGCAGGTGCAGTGGCACGTCCAGCGAGCCAAAGGCCTGGGCATCGCTTCGTGCCTGCTTATAGGCGGTATACACGGCATTACTCTTGGGTGCACAGGCGAGATAGACCACACATTGCGCCAGCGCGAGTTCACCCTCAGGGCTCCCTAAACGCTCCTGCACGTCCCAGGCACTCACGGTCAGCGCCAAGGCGCGCGGATCGGCATTGCCGATATCCTCACTGGCCATGCGCACAATACGCCGCGCCAGATACAGAGGATCGCAGCCGCCATCGAGCATGCGAGTCAGCCAATACAATGCCGCATCCGGATCGGAGCCACGCACCGATTTGTGCAGTGCAGAAATCTGATCGTAGAACGCCTCGCCGCCTTTATCGAAGCGGCGCACCCCGCCGACAATGACTTCATTGATAACGGCTGCTGGAATAGTCTCCCTGTCTTCTCCGTCGCCATTCCCAGCAGGCTCAGCGAGGTCTGCGGCAATCTCCAATAGATTCAGGAGACGACGGGCATCGCCGTCGGCAGCAACGGCCAGACGCTCGCGTAGATCTTCTGCGAGATTAATCTGTCGCGCCCCAAGGCCACGTTCTGTGTCACACAATGCATGCTCTAGAAGCTGCAGCAAATCCGGCTCTTCAAGACGTTTGAGCACATAGGTTCGGGCGCGTGACAATAGCGCGTTATTGAGTTCAAAAGACGGATTCTCAGTCGTCGCACCGACGAATAGAATCGTGCCATCCTCGATATGCGGCAGAAATGCATCCTGCTGCGCCTTATTGAAGCGGTGAACCTCATCAACAAACAGAATGGTGAGGCGACCGTAGGCCGTGCGTAGCTGCGCGGCATGTTCAACGGCTGCGCGGATATCTTTCACCCCCGCGAGAACCGCGGAGAGTGTGACAAACTCCGCACCGGCAGTGTGGGCCAGCAAGCGCGCCAAGGTCGTCTTACCAGTACCCGGAGGGCCCCACAACAGCATGGAATGCAGCCGTCCATTCTCAATGGCGAGCCGCAACGGCTTTCCGGGGCCAAGCAGATGCTGCTGGCCGACAAACTCGTCTAGCGTCTGCGGCCGTAGCCGGTCAGCGAGTGGGCGATAGGGATCGGCAGGTGTCGGCATGGCGATGACTACGCGTGGCTAACCCACACCAGCAGAGCTACGTAACAGCATAAGTACAGGTGAAATAGCACAGCGCATCACTGAGCGTCACCAATAACATCAACGCCTTCAGGTGGCACGAAGCGGAACAGCTGCGCTGATACAGGCCCGTTTACATGCAGATTGGTGAAACGAAACTTCGTCAGCTGATCGAAACTATCGACCAATTCCATCGCCACTAGCTGATCATAGCGGAAGCCCAATCGCAATTGACTGAATTGCGTGTCCTGCGCATGCGGAGTTAACTCGAACCATTCTTCGTCATCACGATCCGGCAGCGGCTTAACGTTGAATAGATCGCGCGGTTGTTCTTTTGCGCTCAGCAGCAGTGCCGGCGTACCGGCCAATGCGTCGTGTTGTGGCTTGACCGTGACCTGTTCAAGATCGACGTCATAGGTCCATAGCCGCTGGCCATCACCCAGTACCAGCTGTTTGTAGGGTGTGTCGTAATCCCAGCGAAACTTGCCCGGACGTTGGATAGACAAGCGGCCAGTGGCCCTCTGTGTAATTGAGCCCTGTGCATCACTGATGGTCTGCTCGAATCCAGCCGCCAGATTATCCAGACCACGGAAAAAGCGATCTAGCGATGTAGCAGTGGGCTCAATGGCAGACGTAGCTCCAGCCATAAGGCAAAGCAACATGAGACTGATGAATTTGCCTAACAAGCGGCTTGTCTGATTTGTCTTCAACATACTGGATATACCTTTTTTCTAACCGCCAAGACGCCAAGAAAATCTATTCGATTGATGTACAGCTTCGATGAACCTGTCGGACGCGGCCTTCGGTCTGAATCCGACCTACACTTGATCTGGGTAGATACGTAGGTCCGATTCAGCGGCGCCAGCCGCGCGTCCGACACGTCCTTAAGCACAAGTGAACCTGGACCAGCGCCTCAATCCTTCGGCGGAGGTGGCGCCAATACCTCGCGACTACCGTTGGATTGTAGCGGACCAACAATACCGGCCATTTCCATAGTCTCGATCATGCGCGCGGCGCGGTTGTAACCGATCTTCAAACGGCGCTGCACACCGGAAATCGAGGCGCGCCGCGATTCAGTGACGATACGAACGGCTTGATCATAAAGCGCGTCCGATTCGCTGTCCCCACCGCCTCCGCCCATGTCGGTGAAACCATCACCCGCGGAGGAATCACCTTGCAAGATCTCATCAAGATAATCTGGTTCGGAATTACCCTTGAGGTGATTCACCACCCGATGAACTTCCTGATCCGAAACGAAAGCGCCATGAATACGCGTTGGCACTCCGGTACCCGGCGCCAGATACAACATATCGCCATGGCCCAGCAGCGATTCCGCACCCATTTGATCAAGAATGGTGCGCGAATCGATCTTGCTCGACACCTGGAAGGCGATACGTGTTGGGATATTCGCCTTGATCAGACCCGTGATGACATCCACTGACGGCCGTTGAGTCGCGAGGATTAGATGAATACCCGAGGCTCGCGCTTTCTGCGCCAAGCGCGCGATCAGCTCCTCGACCTTCTTGCCAACCACCATCATCATGTCGGCAAGCTCGTCGATTAAGACCACGATGTAGGGCAAATGTTTCAACGGCGGTGCCGGTTGAGTCGGATCAAGTTGCTCCTCCGGCTTGTACAGTGGATCGAGAATCGGCTCACCCTTTTCTTCGGCATCCTTTACCTTACGGTTGTAGCTGGCGATATTGCGCACGCCCAGCGCGGCCATGAGTTTGTAACGCCGCTCCATTTCGGCGACACACCAACGCAATGCATTGGCGGCATCTTTCATGTCGGTGACGACCGGCGTGAGCAGATGTGGGATGCCTTCGTAGATCGACAACTCCAGCATTTTTGGATCGATCATGATGAGTCGCACATCAGTCGGGAGCGTTTTGTACAGCAGGCTCAGAATCATGGCGTTGACCGCCACGGATTTACCCGAACCGGTGGTGCCGGCAACCAGCAGGTGCGGCATGCGCCCCAGATCCACGACTGTCGGGTGTCCGGCGATGTCTTTACCAAGCGCCAAAGTCAGCGGTGAT
>JBGSOE010000479.1:0-6668 GCA_041739295.1 Thiohalobacterales bacterium
GTGGGTTGCCGCCATCGGCCTCGATTCGACGGTGTATGGCACGCACACCATGCGACGGACCAAGGCGACACTGATCTACAAGCGAACCAAGAACCTAAGGGCCGTCCAACTCTTGCTCGGCCATACCAAGCTGGAGAGCACTGTTCGATACCTTGGGATCGAGGTCGATGACGCGCTGGAGATCTCGGAGCAGACTGAGGTCTAGCAGCAAGAGCGTCGGCCGCACGCTAGGTGCCTTGATCGGCTGCGTGCGGCCGCTTTCTGGCGTGATGACGTATGGGTGCCATTACACGAGGTATCCGTAGCCAAGAGTCGTTCACATCTACGCTCATTTTCTATTGCGAGCCCGGCCCGTTTGTTTGTTCGATGCCATGACTGTAGCCCGGCGCACTGTCCCGGGTCAGGAAGGTAGTGCTGGAGGCCTGCCGCTGGCAGAGGCATCGATGCGGGTGAGCCGGTCGAGGGCGTCGTATTGATAGCTGGTCAGCAGTTTTCGGGTCACTTCTTATTTATTTCCAACCAGAGAAACAGCAGGGCAAGAACCCAACACATCTTTTTTAGAAATTTGAATCCAATTACTCGTCTTGTTTTCGTAGTTCACAATAAGGGCGCCATCCAAGCAATTAATCTTCATTTTTGATGAGTTGAATAAACGGTCAGGTGAATACGTATTTAGGTCGTAACGCCACCCGTTTTCATTTTTAATGAATAACTCTTTTAACGCGATATAACTCGTTTCCTCTTCATGAAGAATCTTTTTTCCTACTTCACGTCCGTGATTGTATTCAATGTACGTCAGCTCTTTTGGAAATGCTTCGATTGGAAAGTCAATGCGATAGAAAGGTAGAAAACTCATCAAAATTGCTTTTATCCAGAATAGGTTCATGTCTACTTTCCGCCTCTTCGTTTTTTGATTGCATTTACAATGATGTCGTACTGTCTGTTCGAATAGTTTCTGCAACTATTCGAGGCCACATTGTATGGGCCGGTATTGCCAAGCTGATCTCGAAGGTATTTTTCTATTAGCGCGTCCTCCGCAGGCGTCGTCTTGAATTGCTTTTGAATTTTGGTTATCGGGTCGCTATCAGAATAAACCACACCACTGCCAGCCAGATCTTTTTGCGGATTGACGCCGTAAGCCTCCAAGATACCTTGTTGCGGCAGCCGACTACTGGACATACCAAAACTCTGTCCATATTGACCATTCGGTGTGTCTACAATAATTTTTTGGTGTAAACCGCCGACCGCTTCAGTATTGGCCACATATATGTCTAGGCCTTTGGGGTCTGTGTGCGAAAGAGGATTTCCCCCCACATACGCAAACAAATTCGCGCCCCCATCAAGCCCAATCAGATCAGGCGACAGATACCGCCCAAGCTTCGGACTGTAATACCGGTTCCAGTTGTAATGCAATCCTGATTCCCGATCAAAGTATTGGCCGGGGAACCGCAGGTTCAGTGTCAGATTGATGCCGTCCCCGTCCACATCCTCATTCGGCAACGTCTTGCCAAAGGCTTCACTGTCCCAGCGCCACACCACTTGTCCGGCCAGGGTTCTGACCTGAAACGGACTACCCAGGTGGTCGGTCTGCACGGTGTAGACCGCCCGTTGCGGTTGAGGCACGATCAGGCCGGTCAGGGTGTCTCCGTTCCAGATGTAGGTCGCCTGGGGCTGGTTGCCGGGAGTGGTTTCCGCGATCAGGTGGTCAGCCTGGTCGTAGTGATAGAAGGTCTTGCTTGCGCCCTGCGGAGCGGCGGCGGTGGCGACTTTGCGGGTGCGCAGGTTCTGATGATCGTAGTAATAGCTGGCAATCAGAGTGTTGTCGGGCTTACGGAGTTCGGCCAATTGGCCGAGACCGTTCCACAGGTATTTGTAGGTGCCGTCGCTGGTGAGGTTGCCTGAGGCATCGAGGGTGACGCTGATCCCGTTGATGGTGGCGATGCGGTCGGTGTTGGGGGTAAAGCTGGCGGTGGTACCGGCGCCGTCGGTGATACGGTTCCCCCCGGCGTCGAAGTCGTGGTCTCGGGTGCCAGCGGGCCCGGTTTCGGTGTCGATTCGGTCGATCTTGTCGTAAGTGAAGCTTGTGGTGCCGGATGGAGTTGTCTTGCTGGAGATGTTTCCGTTGGGATCGTAGGCGAGGTCGAGGTCGGCGGCGTAGGTTGGCGTGGGGTTGCTGAGTGCGAGAACGAGGCCACAGGCGACGATGGCGAGGTTTGCCGTGGCCGCGCGTCTTTTGGCGATTGTGCCGGCCAAGCCCACGCCCAGCAGCCACAGCGCCCAAGCCGGCAGGGGAACATCACCATCGACGGGGGCCGAACCCGAATCCGGCGGTGTCCCCTCCACCGTGGCTGTCTCACTACCGAGGCGTCCGGCAGTATCTAAGCTTTGCTCGATCAGGGTCTGGCCGAGGGTCTGGCGCAGGATTCGTCCGGTGGCGGCATATTGGATGTTCTGGGCGAGTTGTGTAGTGACGCCTCCGCCTGTACTGGCCAAGTCCTGGATGCGTCCGCCGAGGTCGAGGGTGGGAACGACGGTCTCAAAGCTGGGGGTAATGATATCAACGGGCCGATCGGCGTCGTTGAAGGCATTGATCGTGACGAAGGTTTCGCCGTCCTCGACGCGAGTGGTCTTGATGCGGTTGCCGCGGCTGTCGTAGTCGTAAGTGGTGGTGACTCCGGCATGGCTGACCTGGCACAGCCGCCCGATGCCATGGCTGCATCCCGGCGCGTTGTCCCAGGTCAAGAGGGTGGTGCTGGCGGCCAGGCCACCGCTGGCCGGGGCGTCGATGCGGGTGAGCCGGTCGAGGGCGTCGTATTGGTAGCTGAGCGTCAGGCCACGCGCATCTTGCAGCGTCTTGCGGTTTCCAGCTTCGTCATACGTGCCATTCAGCACACCCCGGTCAGTTGAGGTCTCCTGTTTGAGATTGCCGAGACCATCGGTGTCGAAGGTGGTGGTTGCACCATTGGGGGCGGTCAGTTCGATCAGCCGATCAAGCCCGTCGTAACGCATCAGGGTAGGCTTGGCACTGCCGTTGACAGGGTCGATCTGTTTCACGGAACGACCCAGGGCGTCGATCTCCTCGCTCGTGATATCGCCCTTGGGGCTGGTCATGGATTTGAGTTCGCCGTTGGCGTAGTAACCATAGGTGCGTGGCAGCTGGGTGCTCACCCCTTCGACCTCGTCCTTGAGCCGGCCCAGAGTGTCGAAGATGCGATGCAGTTCACGCGCCTGTGAGGCGTCTGGGTTGGTATATGTTTCTTGGATACGGTTGCCCATCGCGTCCAGGGTGTAGCTGACCTGGCGATTGGCGGAATCGGTGATGCTGGTCAGGCGATGGGCGGGATCGTAGATATAGCTAATCGAGGTCGCGTCGGGATAGGTCACTTGCGACAACCCGCCCCAAGGCGTGTAGTTATAGGTGGTGGTCTTGCCGTCGAGACTGCGGCTCGCCAGCCAGCCGCGCGAGGTGTAGGTCATCGTGGTGACTCCGCCATTGGGGTCGGTCATTTGCGTGATGCGCCCGTTGGGATCGTATTCGCCGTAAAGGGTGACGTGGCCGAGGGCGTTGGTGATTTGCCTGACCTGACCGCGGCAGCCGAAATGTCCACCCATGCAGCTCGCATCCGGTGCGTAGTAATCGATGGTGGTGAGGTCGGCTACGTCGGTGCGCGGCCCGTCCATCACTTTCTGTACGAGGACACCGGGGATGCTCGCGTGGTAGGTATAAGTGGTGGCCCAAGTCCTTGTGGCGTTGGTGGCAATGTCTTTCATCGTCGACTGAGTGACATTGCCGTGGCTGTCGTAGGCGATGATGGTTTCGCGTCCGGGTTCGGTGATCTTTACCGGCAATCGGAAAACAAGATGCCATTCCGTGGTGGTAGTACGGGATTGTGGCGTGGCCGCACCCGTAGCGGTCAACCCTTCGGTGCGGCTGGTCTCCAGATTACGCGCCAAGTCATAAACGTAAGTAGTTTGGTTGCCGTTGAAGTCTGTATAGCTGGCGATGTTACCGTTGGCATCGTAGGTCATGGCAGAGGCAGCCGGGCCACATCCAGAACCTCCGGGCTGGGATTGGCCGGTGCTTTTGACGACACCTAGGATCGTCGTGAGGTTGTGGGTACGTTGGGCACCGAGAGGGTCAGTGACAGTGGTACTAACGTCGCCGTTGTAGGACATGGTGAACAGGTCGGCGCCGCCAGCGTGACCGGTGGAAATGGCTTTGCCGTTGGCATCGTAGGTAAAGATGGCGTAGCGGTCGCCGTTTTCGTCTGTTATGCCGGTGAGTGCATGCGGCAGGTCTGCGCCGGCGGTGTGCTCGGGTTCGTTGTAATGGTAGGTTTTGCCGCTGCCGTCTGGGAAGGTAACGGAGATGAGATTGTTCTGAGCATCATAGCCGTACGAAGTCGAACCGCCCAAAGGATCGGTGAGAGTGGAGATTCGTTTTTGCTCATCGTAGGTGAAGACGAGTTGCCGGCCGGTGTCGTCGGTGACACTGTCCAGCGTTTCGGGATCGTCGTCGCCTCCGCTTGTGAAAGGGAGGTCATATACCAGGGTCTGAGTACGACCAGTGCGGTCGGCGATGGACAACAGCTTGCCAGACGTACTGTAAGTCTCGACGGAATCATCAGCGGCTATGGTATAGCGCCAGCCGGTGCGGACAGCATTGGCATCCTTGATCTCAACCAGTTGATCGGGAATATCGGCGTCGGCGGCCCAGCCACCAGCGATAGTGTTGAAGGCATAAGACTTGCCATCTTGCAGGCTCACCCGTATCCCCGATCCAACTGGCTGCAAGCTGATGGAACGCGAGTAGGTATGCGTCCAGCCGTTGCCGAGATTGGTGTTTCCGGTCGCGGGATTGGAGTTGTACATTCTTGCAAACCCCGGAGCAGCGACACTTTCAATGTCGACCTCATGCTGCCATTTGTTACCTATGCTTGCGTTGATGGGGTTGCCTTCATTAGGTACACCCGCATTACAGCCGCCATTGTTCTTGGGTGGATATTCGGCGGATGCGGAAACGGTTGTCTCGGTAACATTGACCGTCGGCGGAGCGATCTGTCCGCCGTTAGCCAAACTGGCCAAACCGGGGCCCGGTTCGACGAGATAGCGTGTTTTGACTCGATTGCCGGTTGAGGGATCGGTGTATGCCTCGCCGTCTATATTAGGTTGCGGGAAGGTTGCTTCAACCGGGATAGGCTCGGTTGAGGTCAGGGGAAGTGGTTTGACGGCAGGCAACGTGCCGGCCTCTACGGCGTCAGGGTCAGGGGATGGCAATGACGTTGTAGTATTTATGTATGCTTGGCCTGTATCGGAAACCCAGTAGCCAATTCCGCGAAGGTTGCCCGCCACCACCCCCTGTGTGCAGGTCTGCAACGCAAAAACAGACGGGGTCAGAGTCGCCCAATCGGCGATATATAAGAGTCCATTGACACAAACATAAGGCGGATTGTTGATAACCAGAGCAGTAAACTCGTTGGGCCATAATGGAGAGTCAACATAGACCATCCCAATCGTCTCTGTAGGCGCATTAGAAGGCCAGCAAGAATCTCCTGCACGGCAATTGTGAATCGTCGAAACGCGCTGTACGTACCCTTGTACGTTAGGGCTACAAAAGCCAGGGGCACACTGAACAAATCCTCCATCATCAGCGGGGAAGATGTAGCGGTCAGCAAGGTATTCGAGCATGAAAGGACTGTTGAAAGGCGGTGTCCCTGATCGAATAATCCGCGCCGCCCATGCTGCGATTCGAAAATCAGAAGGCAGAACGGTTGCCTGAACGTTAGCTGAGCTGCCCATGGCCAGTGGGATTGTGAAAGTGTGGATGCTTGCGGTTTCCAAATTCTGGAAAGGGAGCGCAAGACCTTCAGGCGTGGTAGTGGCTCCAGCCACGATAGGCGTCACCTGATAGGCGTACGCGTTGTTGAATGTCAGTACTCCGGCGCAGAGCGTTGCAAATGGGATCAAACACAGTTTCAGCAAGCGCCTGCCCAGATACCGAAGTGGTTGATCCATGGACTGGACAAGCAACGGCGGACTGACGATATGTTGGCGCTTCACGAGCCTTTTCCCAAGGGCTGGACAGCCGAGAGGCTACGTATTCGATGTGACGGTTCGTCACACGCCATTCAGCCAGTTTATGAGCCAAACAGCTCTTAAACTAAAGTTGTATAGACAGCTCCGCGGATTTATGGAGCACACCGGTTCATGCGGTTTTGCGCGTCAGCCGCCATCCCGCGAGCCCCAGGATCACCGCGACCCCGAGCCTGCCACCTGCGTGCAGAAATTCATGCCAAGCCATCAGCGGCGAGAAGCGGTTGGGGTCCAGATGGTCGACGAACATGTCCCACACATAGGCGTGCAGCGTCACCGGCAGATCGATCAGCAGAAACCCGAAGGCCAGCAGCGAGGCCAGCGCGAAAGCCAGGATTCTCGTCTGCGTCGCCCCCGGCAGCGCGAAGGCGATGGCCGGGGCGATGACCAGGGGTTGCAGCATCGCGCCGGTGGTGGTGGTGACTTCCAGCCAACCCTTGGGATGTGCCTCGATCACCTCTCCCCCCATGACGAAGATCCGGAGGATGTTCACCCTGAGCCTGACCACGGTGTCCTGCCAGTTGTGCTCGACGCCTAGAAACAGAATGCCGAAGCGATCATCGATCCATCCCAGC
>JBGSOE010000480.1:0-2891 GCA_041739295.1 Thiohalobacterales bacterium
CGGATGGGGAGCCTAGGAACAATTAGGGAACCTCTGATTAATTTGATCAAGCGAGCAGATGCAAGGCGCGGACAGGTGACTCGAACATGTCGGACGCGGCCTTCGGCCTGAATCCGACCTACGTTTATTATGCGGGTGAACGTAGGTCGGATTCAGCGGCGCAAGCCGCGCGTCCGACAGCGAAGCGGAGAGAACGGCGCTAGCCGGCCCGAAGGGCGAGGTGCGTAGCACCGAGTAACAAACGGAGTTTACACGGCGTCTGCCGCTTCAGCGAATTAATCAGAGGTTCCCTAAGTCCGACAGGCTCCTGGACAGAACCTATGACGCGGGATGTATCCGAGCTGTTTGAGCTGGCTGTATTTCATTACGCGCCGGGAACAACATGATCTTTTATTCAATTCTGCTGTTTGCTGTGGCGGCCATTTTTGGTCTGTCGCTGGTCGTCCTGGGCGTACGCTACCAGCGCGGATCCCTCGCGTTGGGATTGTCCCACGCCGGTATTGGCCTGCTGGCACTCGGCCTGTTGCTGGTAGGGATTTCCCGCGAGCCGACCCGGATGCTGTACAACAATGCCGCGCTGCTGTTCATTCTGGCCGTGACCGGCGGGTTGGTACTGTTGGCTGTGCGCAAGGGCCGCAAGCCACCGCCGATGTTTGTCGTCAGCATCCATGGGGCGATGGCCATGTTAGCCCTGCTGCTCCTGGTCATGGGTTATACGCGCCAGTAACCTGGGTCAGCGCAAAAAATCCAATACCACCGTTGTTAGTGTTTTGGTTTTTCTTACACTGACCCCGAATACCTTGTTGCAGACAATCGCGAAAAAACTCCAGGCAATGTTTCGCGACGAAGACACTGTTGCACGATTTGGCGGCGATGAATTTATCATAGTAATCGAATCGTTCGGATCACAGGCCGCACTCGAACTGATTGCGAAAAAACTCATCAAGGAGGTGTCGACACCACTGTCAATCGACAGTAAAGAAATCATCGTCTCAACCAGCATTGGCATCGCAGTGGCGCCATCCGGCGGCACAGACGCCAAAACCCTGCTGCGTTCCGCCGACAAGGCGATGTATCAAGCGAGACCATGGGGCGGAATCGATATCATTTCTAGGGAACCTCTGATTAATTCGCTGAAGCGGCATCTGCCGCGTTGCTGCCAGGCTCAAAATACTCATTTACTCCGTGTAAACTCCGTTTTTTCGCCTGTCCGCGCCTTGCAGCTGCTCGCTTGATCAAATTAATCAGAGGTTCCCTAGGCAGCAAGCGAGATAGGCCCCGGCCAGTAAAAATACCTTGTATAAAAAAATGGATCATGCTTAATATGCCGCATGAGCATTCGAAGTTTGATCAAAATTAAATGCTGCATTGTAGCTGTGACCTCGGGTGTCACAGCTATTATGCTGGGGTTCGGCTGGAATCACATCAATACCGGCATCACAGCTACCATCGCCCTGCTCTACATTATCGCCCTCTCATTGCTGATCTGTATCATGATGCACGAAGACAGCCTGGCATCAAAAGCAATCGGCAAAGCTACGCCAAAATAATCGAGGCAAAAGCACTTAGGAAACCTCTGATTAATTCGCTGAAGCGGCATCGACCGTTTTTCTTCGATTCTCGTGGCATCATTATTTCTCAGATAGCATCTAACAGCACTCGGAATTGCGGACCATACTTTCTTGGAAGAAGGCTGGTTTGCGCGCAGGTTCGGTAATCGAGTCGTGATTTCCGTGTTCATCCGCTTGCCCCTGTGGCGATGGGATCGCGCCAGTGCCGGCCGTCGTGTCTATACGATCCAAAGGATGTACCAGATTCAGACGTAAGCTAGACTACTGCTTGCGCCGGGTAATGCCGCCCAGGTCGCTCAGCATTTGACGATGACGAGGGTGATTGTTATGCGTTGGCGTGGAAATCGTGAGAGCAGCAATATCGAGGACCGGCGCGGCGAGTCCGCACCCAGCCGCTTAGGCGGCGGCGGAGGTATTATCAGGCTGCTGCCGATCGTATACCGTTTCCTGGGCTTCAAAGGAACGGTCGTTGCGGTGCTCGCCCTCGGCGCCTACCTCATGTTCACCGGCAACCTCGGTGTCCTGACAGGTACCGGCGGGCTGACTGATCCGGCCGCTTCCCAGCAGAGTGAGCTGGTAGTGGAAAGCGCCGAGGAACAGGAGCAGGTCGATTTCGTATCGGTGGTTCTGGCCGACACAGAGGAGACCTGGCACAACCTGTTTCAGCAGCAAGGCAACACCTATCAGGAACCGCACCTGGTGTTGTTCCGCAATGCGGTCAACTCCGCCTGTGGTCTGGGGCAAGCAGCCATGGGGCCCTTCTACTGCCCTGGCGACCATAAGGTCTACATCGATCTCAGTTTCTACAGCGAACTCAAGAACCGCTTCAAGGCACCGGGCGATTTCGCTCAGGCCTACGTGATCGCACACGAGATTGGCCATCATGTGCAGACGCTGCTGGGCATTTCCGAAAAGGTACAGCAGCGCCGGAGTGGCCTCAGTGAGGCGGACGCCAATAAACTCTCGGTTCGGCAGGAATTGCAGGCCGATTGTCTCGCCGGTGTGTGGGCGTATCACGCTCATCAGTCCCGTCAACTATTGGAAGAAGGCGACGTGGAGGAAGGTCTCGCGGCCGCCAGTGCGATCGGGGATGATCGGCTTCAAAAACAGGGCCAGGGTTATGTGAGTCCCGATTCCTTCACGCACGGCAGTTCGGCGCAACGCGTGAAGTGGTTCAAGATCGGGCTGGAGCACGGTGAAGTGAATACCTGCGATACCTTCTCTGTGGCAACACTGTAGTCGGAATGATGGTCGAAAAAGGAGGAGTGGATTAGGCCTCCCTGTTGCAAGAATTCTTTTGCGATAGTCAATGCAACCCAT
>JBGSOE010000486.1:0-4349 GCA_041739295.1 Thiohalobacterales bacterium
CGCTCACCGACACACTACGCACTCAGCTCATGTGACTGCAGCCGCTCAAGCAGCCGCTTGACCGGCGCGGCAAGCCCGCGCGGATCTTCGCTGCGCGTGTTATACCAGACCGCCGTCTGGCCTTCCAACACAGACTGCGCACGGTTTTTGTCCAGCTCAATCAGCAAGGGCGTGATATCCAGATGGAAATGACTAAAGGTATGCCGCAGCGCTGGCCAGGCCTGCAGACGCCCAATGGTCATGCCGAGCTGCCGCTGACACCAGTCCTCAGCCACGTCGACCGACTCGATCTCCGGCAGACTCCACAACCCGCCCCAGATCCCACTCGGCGGACGCTGCAGCAGCAGGACTTCGCCCTGCGCATTGCGCACTAACAACATATGGGTCGCGCGCACGGGCAATTCACGCCGCGGCTTTGAGCCCGGGTACTCTCGCTCACGTCCAGTCGCATGCGCCTGACAATCAGCATTCAGCGGGCAATCATCGCAGCGTGGCCGCGTGCGCGTACACAATGTCGCCCCCAGATCCATCATCGCCTGGGTGTAATCCGCGACACGCGACGCCGGGGTATAGTGCCCTGCATAGGTCCAGAGCTGATCCAGCACGCTCGCCTCACCCGGCCAGCCGGCCACAGCGTGAAACCGCGCGAGCACGCGTTTCACATTCCCATCGAGGATCGCATGGTGCTGATCGCAGGCCAGCGTCAGGATCGCGCCCGCCGTCGAGCGGCCAATGCCGGGCAACGCCTGCACCGCATCGAATGATGATGGGAACACACCCGCATGTTCATCACGCACCTTGCACGCCGCCTTGTGCAGGTTGCGTCCACGGGCGTAATAGCCCAGCCCCGACCACAGGTGCAGCACCTCATCAAGCCCCGCATTCGCCAGACTGTCCACATCCGGAAAACGCGCCATGAAGCGTTCGAAATAGGGAATCACCGTTGCGACCTGGGTCTGCTGCAACATCACCTCAGACACCCAGACCCGATAAGGCGTACGATCTTTTTGCCACGGTAGATCTTTGCGGCCGTGGCGGTCGTACCAGTGCAGGACGCGGTCGCTGAAGCTATTCGAATTCATCTCATGTAAATACTCAGCCACGAAGGTCACATCGTTATCCCGGCGAATGCCTGACAAAAGCGCAAAGCGCATAGAACGCCCAGAGAGCAGCCCGCAGGGCGATCGAAGCGAGCAATCCAGCACCTACATCCACAGTGAATTCTTGGATCCCGGCATTCACCGGAATGACGAAAGCACCGGACTGATCAATTAAGAGTCTCTGATTATTGGACGATGTCGGGCGCGCGGCTATCGCCGCTGAACCCGACCTACGCCGTTACGCTTAGCAAACGTAGGTCGGATTCAGGCCGGAGGCCGCGTCCGACAGGTTCAAGGCGGAAAGATCAGTAATCATAGGCTCCTTAAGTTAAGTGCCATTCGGATCTGAACTAAGGCCCCGACGAAGACTCCGCCAGCCGCTCCAGATTGGTAACACTCTTGAGCGCCTCATCGTGCAGTGCATGCCGAATCAACCAGGGACCAATCAACGGCGGCACCCAGAAGGCCGGCTGGATCTCGCTACGAAAACGCATATGCGTCATGACGCCATCTTTCCAGAACTCCCAGCGCGCCACGCCATAACTGAAGTCACTGCGCGTCGCGCGGATCGTGGCGAGCAGATTACCGTCCGGCAGAGCACTGACATCCTGCACCTGGACAATCGTCTTGCACAGCATCGCCACGCACACCTTCGCTTCGGTGCGCACACAATGATGTTGTGGCGAATTTATTTCGAGCACTTCGCTGTGCTGAATCGAATCATTGATGCGATTCAGGTTCGGGAAATCCGTCAGCAGTTGCCGCAAGCGTTCGGCTGAGGCGTTGAAGCGCGCGTCAATCTCAACAATATAGCGTTGATCATAGTGCTCGACACTGACGCCCACCACCTCGCCTGCGCCAACTTGCGCGAGAACCAACAGCCAGAGTACTGCTATGCGCGCGATCACTTACTGAATAAGCCCTTGAATTTATCCGGCAGCTTGTTCTGCAGCTGCTCCTGTACCTTCTTCTCCAACTTCTGCTGCACTTCCTGCGTCAGTACTTTCTCCAGATCCACGCCAACCTTGGGTGCACTGAAGGTACCCGTGATATGCACCGGAATCGGCCGACCGGTCAGTTCGCCCTTGCCTTCCAGGCTATCGATCAGCGTGGTGGTTATGCGGTAATCCAATTTCTCACTGACCAGATCCGCCGTACCGTTACCTTGCACCTGCATCAGTGGTGATTTGCCGTTAAGATCCGGATTATTCACCAAGCCATTGGTAATGGTGGCCGTACCGGTAAGCGCAGAGAATTCGGTTTGATTAGCTGTCGCGGCCGGTTGTGGCTTGCCGCGTATCAAGGCATAGGCTTTGCGGATCTCGCCAATCACATCCATGCCTTTGATCATGCCATCTGTCAGCGCAAAACTCGTGTTGCCATTCATTGTCTTGCGCATCGCAGTGGGATCATTGCCGGCGGCACTCATTTTCACCGCAACGTTCGCGGTGCCGGTCAACTTGGTCGAACCCAGCATATCGGTGAGCATCGGTCCGGCCTGCACGCCCGCAACCTTCTCATCCAACGCAATGCGCGCCTCTTTGCCACGCACATCCAGAGTAACGTCGCCGTTGTAACTGCCCTGATACAGTTTGGCGCTGGCCGGGAACACCCGCACCAGTCCGTCCTTGGCCGCCAGCGTCACGCGGACATCGTTGCTGCGTAACTGGTAGGCCTTCAACTGACCGATCTTGAGCGTCCCGTTCAGATTGAGCCCGCGCAGCGTCTCGACTGGCAATGCCGCCGCACCACCGGCTGCAGCCTCGGCGGGCGTCGGCGCAGCCTTTGCTTCGCCGGGTTTCTGTGGCGGCAGATAGCGATCGAGATCGATGGCATCCACCAGCAGATCGAAGTTGATTGCAGGTGCAGCGAAATTGGCAACGCCCGCGGAACCGGTGATGGAGGTGTCATCCAAATGCAGCTTCAACCCGGACAGGCTCGCGGATTTGTTAGTTGCCTTGAAGGCGAATTCGGCATCGGCCTTGCTGAGCACACTGGCATCACTTACTTCAGGTAGCGACTGGCCCATCCGCTTGAGCAAGTCGCGCGGCGCAAACGCATCCAGCTTGAGCGTGCCCGTGAACTGCGGCGCCGCCCCGCTGATACCGGTCCCCTGCGCCTGTCCCTGCAGCTTGAGATCCAATACTGTTACGAGCAGATCCTTGAGGCTGAGTGTCTGCTTGTCCAGATCGACAGCCAGCTGTGAACTGAGCTGCGCGCCCAACTTGCCGTTAGGTAGATTCGCACCCTCAGCATCGACACCCAGCTTGAGATCCCGCACGTCGATTTGCTGGAACGACTCCGACAGCACGACTTGCCCTGTCAGCTTTACCTGTGAAGCGATTTCAGGCTTGCCGCTTTTGGCGACAAAATCCAAGTCCACATCGACTGGCTGACCACCACGGATTGCACCGACAGTCAGATTGAGCTTTTCGATCTGCTGTTTGCCGCCGGCGGCACGGTCATCCCATACCACCTGTGCATCGCGAATCTCGATACCACCGATCGCCAGCGCGGCCAGCGGCATCGCACTCTCCGCATCCTTCGCCTTATCCGACGCCGGCGCCTTAGCGGACTCGGCCGGCAACAGATCTGCCCAATTGCTACGGCCATTCTTGTCCTTGGCCAGATTCAGCTGTAGGCCATCCAGCACTAGGGTGGACATCTCCACCTCTTTGCGCAGCAGCGGCAGCAGTTTGACCCGCGCCTGCACCGCGGCAATTCGTGCAAACGGCGCGTCACCAAAGCCCTTGGCATTGGATAACTGCGTCTCGCCGATTTCCACGCCCAACCAAGGGAACACCGACCAGCCGATATCACCCGTGATCAGTAAGTCGCGTCCGGTTTTCTCTTTGACCCGCGCCGCGACTTCGTCGCGAACTTTATTGGTATCGATAAACTGCGGCAGGACCAGGGCGGCCACAATCACCACTGCGACCAGTAGCCCCACAACAATACCCAACAGGCGCAATACTTTGCTCATGCCTTAGAACTCCTTCGATGCCTGGATGACTTCAGCGCCCTCATAGCGCTCGCCAGACTTTTCAGTATAAGGCCATCCGCCGCCCCTGCCCATGACACCATAAGAATGCTTTTCAAAGATTTACAATCACCCTATAAACCGCATTTGCCACGGAATCACACGGAAAAACACGGATAAGATCATAAGCTTCACGCCGGCACCGCCATCACCTGCAAGGTTGTGAATAGTCGCTCCCGGAATGCACTGTGTTTCAGTGTCTTCCGTGT
>JBGSOE010000032.1:0-13052 GCA_041739295.1 Thiohalobacterales bacterium
GTCACCGCCACCAAACGCCACTGCTATACCGGATGTGCCGCCAACGCAGCTTTCCGCCAAAGCAGGAATGCAGCGGGGATCACCAGCAAGGTCAACAGCGTTGACGTCACCATACCACCCACCATCGGCGCGGCGATGCGGCGCATCACCTCTGAGCCCGTGCCTGACCCGAACATAATTGGCAACAGACCGGCAATGATGGTCGCAACCGTCATCACCTTCGGACGCAACCGCAACAGCGCACCCTCGATCACCGCGTTGTACAACTCAGCAATGCCGGCCTGCGGATTCTGTTCGCGCGCCCTATCCCAGGCCATATTGAGATACAGCAACATCACCACACCGGTTTCCGCCGCCACACCGCCCAGCGCAATAAATCCTACGCCAACGGCTACCGACAGATCGTAGCCCAGCCAGAACATCAACCAGAAACCACCGACTAATGCCAGCGGCAAGGTACCCAGGATGATCAACACCTCCGCCGCGCTGCGGAAGTTCAGATACAACAGCAGCACAATAATTGCCAGGGTGATTGGCACCACCAGCTTGAGTCGCTCCTTGGCGCGTTGCATGTATTCGTACTGCCCCGACCAGCTTACCGAATAGCCAGGCGGCAACTCGACCTGATCGGCGACAGCCTTCTGCGCATCGGTCACGTAAGAACCAAGATCGCGCCCCTGGATGTCGACATAGATCCAACCGTTCGGTCGGGCATTTTCGCTCCGGATCATGTCGGCACCCATTTCGATGCGGATATCCGCCACATCCGCCAAGGCGATCTGCGCACCCGTCGGCGTGACCACCGGCAGATTGCGAATCTTTTCCAACGAATCGCGCGTCGCCTGCGGATAGCGCAGATTGACCGGATAACGTTCCAGACCTTCAACCGTTTCGGTGATGTTCATGCCACCTATCGCCATGCGCACCACATCCTGTACGGACGCGATATTCAACCCGTAACGCGCTGTAGCCACACGGTTAATATCAATAGTCAGATAATGTCCACCGGCAACGCGTTCGGAAAAGGCACTCAGCGTGCCCGGGACGCTACGCAGAACCTTCTCTATGTCCTGCCCGATGGCCTGAATGGTTTCCAGATCCGGACCCGCCACTTTGATACCGACGGGTGTCTTGATACCGGTCGCCAACATATCGATACGCGTCTTAATGGGCGGCGTCCAACTGTTCGCCAGGCTCGGCAGGGTCACTACATTGTTCAACTCTTCTTTGAGTTTTTCGGGCGTCATGCCAGGGCGCCACTGCTCATGCGGTTTGAGTTGGATAATGGTTTCGACCATGGTCAGCGGCGCCGGATCGGTCGCCGTCTCGGCACGGCCGATCTTACCGAACACGCGTGCCACTTCTGGCACAGACTTGATGAGCTTGTCGGTCTGCTGTAGAAGTTGCTGTGCCTTGCCGGCGGACAATCCGGGGAATGTCGTTGGCATGTACAGCAGATCGCCTTCATCCAGCGTCGGCATGAATTCTGTGCCGAGGGCTTTGTCGAGCGGCCACAGCCCGAACACCGGCCAGAGTGAAGTAGCAGCAACCACAACCGACAGAGTCACGACCAGCACGGGGCGCTTCAATGTCCAGGACAGAAACGGACGATACAACCACATCAGTCCGCGATTGATGGGGTTCGCCGACTCAGGCCGCACTCGACCACGAATGAGATAACCCATCAACACCGGGACCAATGTGATCGACAATCCCGCTGCGGCCGCCATCGCATACGTCTTTGTATAGGCGAGCGGCGCAAACAAACGACCTTCCTGCGCCTCCAGCGAAAACACTGGCAGGAAGCTCAGGGTGATAATCAGCAATGAGAAGAACAGCGCCGGCCCTACCTCACTGGATGCCTTAGCTATCACCTCCCAACGATTTTCGTCCGTGACCTTTTCATGCTCCATATGCTTGTGCACATTTTCGATCATCACAATCGCGGCATCGACCATTGCACCAATGGCTATCGCGATACCGCCCAGCGACATGATATTCGCGTTAATGCCTTGCAGCTTCATGATGATGAAGGCAGTCAGAATACCAATGGGCAGAAAGATAACCACCACCAGCGAAGAACGCAGGTGAAACAGGAACACCGCACACACCAGCGCAACAACAATAAACTCCTCGACTAATTTTCCTTGTAGATTGTCGACTGCGCGTTCGATCAAGATGGAGCGATCATAGGTCGGTACGATCTCCACACCTTCGGGCAGGCTGCGGCTCAACACCTTGAGCTTTTCCTTGACGGCTTTGATGGTTGCCAAGGCATTCTCACCCCAACGCATGACGATCACACCACCGACCACTTCACCCTCCCCATCAAGCTCGGCAATACCGCGGCGCATCTCTGGCCCGATACGCACCTCGGCGACATCACGCAGCAAGATTGGCGTGCCGCTGTCACTGACACCCAGCGGCACCCTTTTAAGATCATCGATGCCGCGCAGATAGCCGGTCGCACGCACCATGTATTCCGCCTCGCCCAGTTCGATCACGGAACCACCACTCTCTTGATTGGCGCGCTGAATCGCCGCACTGATGCTCTCCAGCGGAATGGCATAAGCACGTAAACGTTCCGGATCTATGACCACCTGATATTGTTTGACAACACCACCCACGGTCGCGACCTCGGAGACACCCGGCACGGTCTGTAATTCGAATTTCAGAAACCAATCTTGCAATGATCGCAACTGCGCGAGATCGTGCTTGCCCGTGCGGTCGACCAGGGCATATTGATAGACCCAACCCACGCCGGTCGCGTCCGGTCCAAGGCTCGGTGTGACCGATGCCGGCAACCGACCTTGTACCTGACTCAAATATTCCAGTACGCGCGAACGTGCCCAGTAGAGATCCGTGCCATCCTCGAACAACACATACACATAGGAATCACCGAAGAACGAATACCCGCGCACCGTGGTTGCCTTAGGCACGGACAACATCGCCGTGGTCAGCGGATAGGTCACCTGATCCTCGACCACGCGTGGCGCCTGTCCTGGATAGGGGGTACGGATAATCACCTGCACATCGGACAGATCGGGAATCGCGTCGAGCGGTGTCATACGGATTGCAACCAGGCCCCAGGCGACCAACAGTACCGTCAGCAACAGCACCAAAAAGCGATTGTGGATAGACCAGCGAATAAGATTGACGATCATTGCGCATCACCACCCTGCATGCGCATCGCGCTGGCGCGGATATTCGCCTCGGAGTCGATCAGGAATTGTCCGGAGACAACAACCTGCTCGCCTTCCGACAAACCCTCGCTGATCTCGACCCAATCACCCGACTCCATGCCGGCGACAACATTTACTGCGCGGAACTTGCCTTCACCCTCGGCGACGATCACGCGATCAGTGCGGCCGTTACGGATCAGCGCCTGGGTTGGAATACTTAGCACACCCTCCTTGGGACCGGCGAAGATCTGCACATCGGCCAGCATATCGGGCTTAAGACGTTCATTCGGATTATCGAAATGCACGCGTGCACGCAGGGTACGCGTCGTGGGATCGAGGCTTGGGTATACGAAATCAATCTCACCCTCGAACACTTCGCCGGGGTACGCGCTCAAGCGCATCTCGGCCGTTTGCCCGACCGCCACCCAGGCAGACTGGCGTTCGTAGACATCCGCCATCAACCAGAGGCTGGATAGATCAGACAATGTCATCACCTGCATATCAGGTTTGACATACATACCGTGACGGGCATTGAGTTCAGTGACGACGCCGTCCTGCGGCGCCCGCACTTGGATGCGCGACTGTGTCTTGCGATTGCGCTCCAGTTCGCGGATCTGCTGACTATCGATGCCCAGCAATTCCAATCGCTCACGCGAGGCGCTGATCAGATCTTTCTGACCCACTTTGAGAGCCTGCAAATATTCCGCCTGCGCGTTGGATAACACTGGTGAATAAAACTCAAATAGCACATCGCCTGCCTGCACACGCTCACCAATAAAATGCGTATTGAGTTTTTCCACCCAGCCTTCGGCGCGCACGTGGATATGCGCAATGTGATTCTCATCGTAGGCAAGCGTCCCGACGGTATCGATGCGTCGCCAGAGCTTGCCGCGCATAACCGGCTCGGTGCGCACGCCCAGATTTTGCACAATGGCGGGATCGATGCTGATCACGGTAGCGTCACCACCCGACCCGACCGCATAAACCGGTATGTAATCCATGCCCATGGAATCCTTGGCCGGCACCGGTGAGGTGATCGCGGGATTCATGGGGTTGCGGTAGAACAGCGCCTCGCGCTTGCCCTGATCGGCGGCCTGCACAGTCATAATGGAAGCCAGGCTAAACACCAGCGCACGCAACACTGCCGTTGTCGGGGATTTCATTGTTCTTCTCCAGCAAGATAGAGCAGACGCGCCTGACTCTGCAGGCGGTCCACGCGGGTGCGCAGCGCCTGCAAGCGACTGTCGAGATCGGTCAGATTGGCGCGTACCAGGACATTAAAATCAGTGACGCTGTTGCTGTAGGCAGACATAGCCGCCTCGGCATTGTTGCGCGCCGCGGGCAGGATGTCGTCGTCATAGCCCTGCTCACGCGCACGCAACTGCTGCCAGCGAGGATACTCAGTATCCAACGTGCGCTGCAGATCGAAGCGGGTAGCATCACGTGCATAGCGCAGCGCATCGGTTTCTTGAATGCCTGCTGCGACACGCTTGTCCTGGCGCTTGCCGGTAAAGATCGGTAGATCGAAGGTCACCATGGCGGTCACCATATCCGAGCGTGCATCACCATTAGGATCACGACCACCACGCTCGCCATAGGTCAGATTGACCATCCAACCCGGCTTGTATTGTCCACGCGCCGCTTGCACAGCGGATTGACCGGCAGCGACGCGGGCATTGGAGGCATCCAGCATCGGATGTGCGTCCAATTCGTCGCGTAAAACCTCCAGCGGTGGAGGCTCGCGCAGATCTGGCAGGTTAACCGGCGGCGCGACACCCGATGGAAGGGACCCGGTCAAGCGAACGAGGTCGGCGCGCGCCGCTGCGTAGTCGGCCTGCTGCTGCCGTTCGCGATCATCCAGCAGTGAACGTTCCAACTGCGCACTCAGCACGTCTTGCAGATTGCTGCGGCCGACACGATAGAGAGATTTGGTGATATTGATCAGCTCGGCAAACACATGCTGACTGGCTGCAATCACCGCCAGCGCGCCGGCCTGGTATTGCAGTTCCAGATAGGCAGCGCGCGCGTCACGTAATACCCCGCGGCGGCGTGCGGCGGCCTCGGCGTCGTTCGCCACGGCCAGGTTTGTGCTGCGCTCAGATTGATATTTCAGACTGTCGCCGGCAGGAAAGGCCTGCGTGACACCTACAATCGTCTGCGTCATGGGCTCCGCCGTGCGATCAAACGAATCGACCGGCAGACTCATGACCCCCAGACTCACAGACGGATCGGGTAATTGTGCATCGGCCACTGCCTGCTCACGCAGCGCACTGCCCTGCGCCTGCATTTGTGGGGCTGACACATCATGCAACAACGCAAGCCTTTCAGCCTCAGCCAGGGTCAGTGTCGACTCGGCCATAGCCACGGACGCGCCGAATCCGGAGAAAATCAGTAACGCGATCACGCGGGATCGCAACGGGGAAATCATAAGCAACACTCCTCAACAGAATTACGACAGGGTCGTACTGCGATGCGAAGTGGCTAATTCAGAAAACTGCAGTGACGTAGATAGAGTGGTCCGTCATCCGCTGCGGACATGCGTAGCGGCTCAGGTCGGTATTGCAGCGGTCTGTCGTCCAGGTACGTTGCAACGACGGTGGGGAGAAAAACAAACGGGGGCTCGGAGGATGCAATCAGCGCGGCAGAAGGCTCAGAGACCGTAATGGCCGTGATAGAACCGCAGCGACCATCTGCGCATGGACCCGAATGGTCATGCTGACAATACGCCGGGATACCCGATTGCTGATCAGATAACGGCGCCTCTTGCTCATGGCAATGCATCGCTGGCGTCTGCACCGGTGCCGCCTCGGCCTGCGTCACACAAGGCGGGCAGACCATCGACAGCCAGGTCGCCAACAGCACCAGCAGCAGGCTGCGCGAAATCGCGCGGCTGCGGGCCCGGAGCTGATGAAGAATTTGGGTCATGTGTCGTGGCGCCGCTGTTCTAATGTTGTTCAGTCTAGCTGAAATCGGCCCGAATGCTCAAAGCCTGAGGTAATGACCGCAGGTTATGTGCCAAGTTCAACACCGAAACCCTTTGAACCGCCAAGGACGCCAAGAAAAACGAACTTAGTAAAAAAACAAAAACCAAGGAAACTCCGGTCAATCGTCATTCCGGCATTCACTGGAGTAACGGAGTAGAATTTCTCGGTGTTTCTTGTATTGAATTCGTTTTTCTTGGCGTTCTTGGCGTCCTTGGCGGTTCAAACTTGTTTTTCTTAGCGGCCTTGGCGGTTCACAAAACCAAGCGCTACGCTCCCGTCAACCGCCGCTGTGCCTCGCGATACTTGGCTGCGGTCTTCTCGGTCACCTCCGCCGGCAGTGTCGGGCCGGGCGGGGTCTTGTTCCAATCGAGGGTTTCCAGGTAATCGCGCACGAACTGCTTATCGAAGCTCGGCGGGCTGACGCCGGGCTGGTATTCATCCACCGGCCAGAAGCGTGAGGAATCCGGGGTCAGTGCCTCATCAATCAACACCAGCTTGCCTGCTTCATCCAAACCGAATTCGAATTTGGTGTCGGCGATGATAATGCCGCGCTCCAGGGCATAGGCGGCGGCTTCCTTATAGATGGCGATGCTGACATCGCGCACCTGCTCGGCAATTTCACGTCCCAACAGTTTCACGGTGGTATCGAAGTCAATGTTTTCGTCGTGAGTGCCGAGCTCTGCCTTTGTAGAAGGTGTATAGATCGGTTCGGGCAGGCGGTCGGCCATGCGCAGGCCGGCAGGCAACTGGATACCGCACACGGCACCGGTCTTCTGATATTCCTTCCAGCCCGAGCCAATCAGATAGCCACGCACGATGGCCTCAACCGGCAGCGCCTTGAGTTTGCGTACGACGATGGCGCGGCCCTCGACCTGAGCGCGTTCGACGGGATCGGGCAGCACCTGTTCCAAGGTCAAATCGACCAGATGATTCGGAATCACCTTGCGCATGCGTGCGAACCAGAAATTGGACACCGCCGTCAGTACCGCCCCTTTGCCGGGAATGGGTTCAGGCATAACCACGTCGAAGGCCGACAGCCGGTCGGTGGTAACGATCAGCAGCTGGTCGGCACCGACACCATAAACGTCGCGCACCTTGCCGCGATAAACCAGAGGCAGACTTTTGAGGTCGGATTCATACAGGGACGCTTGCATGCCAGAGCTCCGGGCTAGGTGTGGACAGCGGGGTATTGTAGCCCAGGGCCGCGGTTCTAGGATCGAGGTTCGAGGAAAAACCCGCCCCCTCGGCCCTAGAACCTAGTACCTCGGCCCTGATCTGCTAGAATGCGGCGTTTCCCGGGTTTTGGGTCCGTCCAGAAGGGCACCACGAACATGAGCGAAACACCCCGAATCGGCCTGGTCATGGGCAGCACCAGTGACTGGGAAGTCATGCAGCACGCCGCGGCGATGCTGGACAAACTTGGCCTCGCCTATGAGGCCAAGGTGGTCTCCGCGCACCGCACCCCGGATCTGCTGTTCGACTATGCGACGACGGCACGCAGCCGCGGACTCGCCTGCATCATCGCCGGCGCCGGCGGTGCCGCGCACCTACCCGGCATGCTCGCGGCCAAGACCACGCTGCCGGTACTCGGTGTGCCGGTGCCGTCGCGTTATCTCAAAGGCATGGACTCATTGCTGTCGATCGTACAAATGCCCAAAGGCATTCCTGTCGCGACCTTTGCCATCGGCGAAGCGGGTGCCGCCAATGCCGCACTCTATGCCACCAGCATTCTGGCCGTGACTGACCCGGCCCTGGCGACTAAGTTGGACCGTCTGCGCAAGGAACAAGAGCAGATGGTCCTCAACATGAAACTCCCCCCGTAACCGTGATCCTGCCCGGCGCAACTCTGGGCGTCCTCGGCGGTGGTCAGCTGGGACGCATGTTCACTCTCGCGGCCCGCAATCTGGGTTATCGCGTAATAGTGCTCGACCCCGACCCCGCCAGTCCGGCAGGCGCCGTCGCCGACATTCACCTGCAAGCCGATTACCAGGACTCTCAGGCACTGGCGCGTCTGGGCGCTGAGTGCGCCGCTGTTACCACCGAGTGGGAGAGTGTACCCGCAACAACATTGGAAGAACTGGCAACCCATTGCCCGGTCCGACCCAGCGCCGCATCGGTTGCCGTCGCCCGCGACCGCATTATCGAAAAGACCTTCCTGCGCGATCTCGACTTGGCCACGGCGCCCTTCTTCGCCATTACGCAGGCCGCCGATCTCGATGCCGCAATTACCGAATTGCGCATGCCGGCACTGCTCAAGACCGCGACGCTTGGCTATGACGGCAAGGGCCAGATCGGCGTGACAACTATAGATGAAGCACGCGCCGGCTTTGCGCAGCTTGGTAATCGACATTGCGTGTTGGAGGAAAAGGTCAGCCTTGCACAGGAATTATCCGTGGTGCTGGCGCGCGGCTCGGATGGCGCGACTGCCTTTTATCCGATTGGCGAAAACATACATCGCAATGGCATTCTGCATACCACGCGCGTGCCGGGACAGATTCCGGCCGCCGTCTCGGAACTGGCCTTGGGCATGGCGCGCCGAGTCGCCGAGGCATTGGATTACATCGGCGTGCTTGCCGTGGAATTCTTTTTCACCACCGACGGTGAATTGCTGATTAATGAAATGGCGCCGCGCCCGCACAACAGCGGTCATTACACACTGGACGCCTGTGTAACCTCACAGTTCGAACAGCAAGTGCGCGCACTGTGCGGATTGCCGCTGGGTTCGACACGTTTACTCACACCCGTCACCATGCTCAATCTGCTCGGTGATCTGTGGGGCGACACCACACCCGATTGGACGCAGGTATTCAATCACCCCGAAGCCAAGCTGCATCTCTACGGCAAACGCGAAGCTCGCAACGGCCGCAAGATGGGCCACGTTAATGTGCTCAGCGACAATGCCGATGCGAACTTTGAACTCGCCAATGATTTATTTCAGACACTCGCCCGCGAGAGCTGATAACCGGATTTTTCCACAGCGCGTGTATTAGCAGTTGCCATACACGACTAGCGCACCACCCGCTCAACTATCGGCCACACCATCCAACCTAGCCGCAATAGATTCGCTGTATACCGCATTTTATCAAGTGAGAAGATTCATCGCGCCGGCCTTTCCAAAGGGCGAGGTACGCGGCGCCGAGGAAAATGTCGGACGCGGCCTTCGGCCTGAATCCGACCTACGATATGCGCACCAAATGTAGGTCGGATTCAGCGGCGCAAGCCGCGCGTCCGACATGCACCAGTCGCATCGTTAGTCGTCCTATTGATCATTACCAATTGGGATGTGCGATCGGAACATAGTTTACGTATTGGACCGTGATAACCCCCTCTCCCGCCGGGGCGGGAGAGGGTTGGGGTGAGGGTGGTGAAGTTCTC
This sequence comes from Thiohalobacterales bacterium, assembly GCA_041739295.1. Classification (GTDB taxonomy): domain Bacteria; phylum Pseudomonadota; class Gammaproteobacteria; order Thiohalobacterales; family Thiohalobacteraceae; genus JAHJQQ01. Next base: position 9,542 of record JBGSOE010000032.1, read on the forward strand.
AAGTCGAGCCTATATATGTCATGCCATCATGTAATGCTCAATAGATAGCTAGGATGGCGTTCTAGATTGGGAGTGAACACGCAGGTTTCTTTGCTCACTTACACCACAGGCACGCGTACGATATCGGTAGTCTCCTTCAGGACGAAATCCTTGAACGCCTGCGCCACCACCGACAGCCGTTTGCCCGCGCGATGAACGATGTACCAATCGCGCAGTACCGGAAAGCCTTCCACATCCAGCACGACAAGACGCTTGAGTGCGAGTTCCATTTCCAAGGTATGCACGGACATCAACGCCAAACCCAGACCCGCTTCCACGCCCTGCTTGATGGCCTCAGTGCTGCTCATCTCGATCGGCGTCGACGGCTCCAAACCCTTTTCGGCAAATACGCGTTCCATCAGCGAACGCGTACCGGAGCCTTGCTCACGCACCAGAAAGGTTTCCGATTTGAGTCGTTGCAGCGGAATATAACGTGCATCGGCTAAAGGATGTATGGGTGGCGCGATGACCACGAGGGGATTGGACATGAAGGTCTCGGCCACCAGATCAATTCCGTCGGGTGGCTGACCCATAATCACCAAGTCGGTATCATTTTCAGCCAGAGCCTGCAGTAGTCCCTCGCGGTTGGTCACGTTGAGACTGACCATGACTCCAGGGTGCTGATTGCGGAAGTTCGCCCACAAGCGTGGTACAAAATAATTGGCCGTACTCGCGACGGTGATGTTCAGGCGCCCACGCTGGATACCCTTCATTTCCGCGAAGACTTGTTCGGCCTCTTCCAGCAAAGTGGATATCGATCGGCTGTAGCGCTGTAATTCCTGCCCCGCTTCGGTGAGCGAAATCCGCTTGCCGACCTGATCAAATAGAGGGAGATCGATCGCCTGCTCCAGTTGCTTGATCTGCATGGAGACGGCCGGCTGGGTCAGGTGCAGTTCCTCGGACGCCTTGGTGAAATTCAGGTGGCGTGCAACGGCCTCGAAGATTTTAAGCTGGCGGAGCGTGATATTCATAGGTTCGCTTATGGACTTAGGGCATTTCCCCTAAGCGTTCCTTATAAAGAACCCCAGCTAAAACGTCCAGTCCGACCTTGTATCACTGAGTCTCGCCGCACCTAAGATAGCGAGGCTTACCCTCTACTAAGGCGCATCCTTCAGATTCATGTACCCCCCAACTGCGCTCTGTATTTCAGAGGGTGTGACAAACCGAGCACCTTGGGACTTAAACGGAAACATGCAGCTCATTTGATATGCGACATTTGATGCATCACGCAGGTGAATAATGGTCACCGAAGTTTTTGCACCACTCGGTCCAATACCGTCCTCATCGTACTCAACATTGCTGACCGTGAAGGTCCGCGTCGTCATCACCCAACCGTCTGCAGTTGCGGGACCGGTCATTAACTCGCAAACCGGTAAATCTGGCTGAATCTCGCCCTGCGGGTACAGCCGAGCATCCTGGAAATAGACACTGCTGTCGCCGGAAGGTACGAGGAATTCCTTCGTCACGGTAAAAGTCGAGCCGGGGGTGACATCTTGTGGAGGCGGCGCCGGATCCCCCTTGATGGTCGATTGACAACCGACCAGCACTGCCGCCGATAAAACCAGAATCGATACGAATTTAATGTCCATCAGATGTCCCTTGTTGGCTATATCGTTCCAATGCAAGCATCAATTTCCCGCGCACACAAGGTGAAAAATATGCTGATCGTTGCATCGCGATCATACTACGATAATTGCCATCAATGACCATCCAGAATCATGTAATTCAGCAAACGACTATTCAATGCGGTCCTGGTATGGCTGTACGTATCGAACGGTATTACTAACCGGCCGTTACCCGCCCCACTGCAGGCATATACATCTGTATGGCCTCTACCACGCCATGAAATATCAATCCCATGCCCATCGTCGCAACGAAAAAACCGACCATGCGCGTCGCTGCATCGATACCTTTGGGACCAATGCGGCCTAGAATTTTATCGGCGTAGACCAGAACGGTATATGTAACTGACATCGTTGCGACAATGGCAACGGAGATGACAGAAAAGGAAATAAATTCAAACTCGGAATGCTTGATCAAGGAAGTCATACCAATAACCGTAGCGATGGCTCCTGGCCCGAACATAATCGGCATGGCAAGGGGTACGAAGGCGACGTCGTCAGCTTTTTGGTCAGCACCGCTCCCGGCAGAGATTATTGATCCCCCCTGGGATGAAGGTGAGAACAGATCAAAGCCGATACGCATGAGAATGATGCCGCCAACAATGCGTACCATACTTAATGGCACTCCAAAAATCCGCATTATCAACGTCCCGAAGAGCAGGAAAAAGAAGGCCAGGAGCAGCGCATAGAAACAGGATAGACGTGCAACTCGGAGTCGACTCACGATATCCTGGCCTTGCAGGAGCTTCTGGAAAATCGGCAGTACTTCCAACGGATTGACGACCGCAAGCAACGTCGTGAACATTCCGAAGAATAGTGTCAATTGTTCTCTCAAAATTGTTCCTTAGGGGTTAACTTTAATTTGCTACCCATGGGAAAGAAGTAAATCGACGAAGGGTACTATTCCGCCAAAATGCATCGCCAGCACTCATGCTCTATGTCCAGCTATACTTGCCCCGTGCTATGTAAGGCGCAGATAAGAATAAACGCCCATTTTCCACTATAGTCAACTGGGGGTACGTGCAAGGTGGAGGCGGTCAGCACTAACGTAGCGCTGAAACTCATACCAGGCGGCATTGTGCTTCCAAGAGTTTCGTACTGAGTAGATGCATGTGCTCTCCGCCAATCGACCGAATACACGATGTATGTGATATTGTTTGGTTTGTGATCAACCCCATTTAGAGAGGTGAGCTATGGACAAGCGTATTCTACCAACTCTTTTCACAGCCATATTCGCGCTATTCCTTACCGCATGCGCTAGCGTCGGCGGACCACAACCGGGCGAGATGGAAATCCGCAGCGGTAAAATCGAGCAGATCACCGCCGTTCAAATCGCCAGTAACCATCATAAAGGCATCGGCGCGGTCGCCGGGGGCGCCATCGGCCTTGGCCTCGGCAGCCTTATCGGCGAAGGTACAGGCCGCGATGTCGCAATGCTACTGGGGGCGGTCGGCGGTGCCGTTGCGGGTAATGAGGCCCAGAAAAAATATGACAAGCCGGTGCCAGGGCAGCAGATTATTGTGCGCGTCAATAGTGGTGTGCTGGTCTCGATAACCCAACCCACCAATGCGAGTCTGCACACCGGTCAGCTAGTCTACATCGAGGGTAATGGGGAAGGAGCACGTGTGGTCCTGCAGTAAGATGCGCATCCACATCTCATTTTGCACGCTTCCTGTCGGACGTGCAGTTTATGGCGATGAATCCGGTCTACATTAGTGAACCTCTGATTAATTTTGATCAAGCGAGCAGATGCAAGGCGCGGACAGGCGACACGAAGCGAAGCGGAGAGAACGGCGCCAGCCGGCCCGAAGGGCGAGGTGCGCAGCACCGAGTAAAAAACGGAGTTTACA
>JBGSOE010000038.1:0-2841 GCA_041739295.1 Thiohalobacterales bacterium
CCGCCGGGGCGGGAGAGGGTTGGGGAGAGGGCGGCGAAGTTCTCAAGTCGAGCCTATCTATGTCATACCATCATGTAATGCTCAATAGATCCTGCCAGCATGCAGTTCTTAATTCAAACTCCGACATTACGCTCAGCAATATGTTTCGCCCCCGGTAAGCTATATCCATGAATCTGCAAGTTACCCAAACCAAGCTCATCATTGCCACGGCCGTCTATCTGGTGGTCAGCGCCAATATCACCTTCTTCGGCAAGGTGCTGGACGCCTATCCGATCAGCGGCGCCAACCTTGGATTCCTCTTCACCCTGCCCATCGTTTTATGGGGAGTTCTGGTCATACTGCTTTCACTGCTGTGTCATCGTGGCACCTGCCGCCCGGTACTGAGCCTATTCATCGTTATCGGAGTGGTCAGCGCCTATTTCACCGACAGGTTCGGCACGATTGTCGATATCACAATGATCCAGAACGCTCTGCAGACCAATCCTGCAGAGGCGGCCGATCTCGTCACTACCCGTCTGATAGTTCGGTTTGTACTGCTGGGCCTACTGCCTATCCTGATACTGTGGCGCGTTCCCCTTATTAATATGGGCGTGCGCAAGGAACTGTACAGCCGGCTTCGCCTCATTGGCGTTACGCTGCTTATCCTGGCTGGCTGCATCCTCCCCATCAGCAGCAACTACGCCAGCTTCGCGCGCGAACATAAGCCTCTGCGTTATCAAATAAACCCAACCTACCCTATCTATTCAGCCATTAAATATTGGCGACTCGCCCTCAGTGATCAGCATCACACACTCACTGCGGTCGGCACCGATGCGGTCATTCCTAAAGGGGATACGCATCATGAACTGATTATTCTGGTCGTTGGCGAAACCGCCCGTGCGGACCACTTCTCCCTCAACGGATATGCGCGTAAGACCAACCCCTTGCTCGAACTGGAATCCCACCTGTACAGCTACACTGACATCGACGCCTGCGGCACATCAACGGCCATTTCCGTACCCTGCATATTTTCGGATCTTGGACATGACAACTTCGATACTCATGAAGCTGCCGACAGGGAGAATGTCCTGGATATTTTGCAGCGCGCCGGTGTCAGTGTGCTCTGGCGTGACAATAATTCGAACTCGAAGGATGTGGCTGTACGGGTGCCTTATGAAGATTATAAATCCGCACCCCCCAACACCATCTGCGATTCCGAATGCCGCGATGTCGGTATGCTCGTTGGCCTGCAGGAATACATCGATAGCCACCCGGGGGATATCATGATCGTACTGCATCAGATGGGTAACCACGGCCCTGCCTATTACGAACGTTACCCGAGCGATTTCGAACGCTTCAAGCCCACCTGCCAAACCGCCGAGTTGGCCGAATGTTCTGAAGAAGAAATCATCAACACCTATGACAACGCCATTCTGTACACCGATTATTTCCTGTCCAAGGTTATTGCATTACTGAAGCAGAATACTCCAGCTTACGAAACGTTAATGCTCTATGTCAGCGACCACGGCGAATCGCTCGGTGAACACGGCGTGTTCCTACACGGCATGCCCTATGCCATAGCCCCTGACGCGCAGACCCATGTACCGATACTACTGTGGCTTGGGGAAAGTGACGAAATCGACATGGCTAAAGTCAAGTCCAGCATCCACACATCAAATTCACATGATGCGGTGTTCCATACGCTCCTCAATGCCTTCGAGGTACAGAGTGACGCATTAGACAAAAGCAAGGCACTTTATGACGCAACCCACTAAATGCCTTCTGGTCTCGATTATCACACTCATTTCTTCCGCTCTTGTATTCCAGATTACCGACGCGGACATGCTGATACAAAGCGCCTTTTACAATGGCGACACCGGCCAATGGCTCCTGGATAAGTCTGACCGCGTCCTGCGTTTTGTATTCTACGACGGCATCAAGGGCCTATTACTGGCATTTACCGCGGCGCTGCTCATCACTGCCATAGCGTTTAGAAAAAAACCCCTCGTCATGGCTTACAAACGTCGCCTATGGCTAACCCTGTTGTCGATCGCTCTTATCCTGGCCACGGTAACGGGCCTCAAGGACTACACGAATGTCGCCTGCCCCGGGCAACTGACCGCGTTCGGAGGCACGATCCCCCACATCAAACTGTTTGATCACTATCCACCCGATCAACGCCCCGCCAAGACACAACAATGCTTTCCCGCAGGCCACGCCAGCGGGGGATTTGCCTTATTATCACTGGTGTTTCTTTTCAAGACGCGCCGCAACCAACGCCGTACCATTACCGCAGGCCTATCCCTGGGATGGATTATGGGCACGTATAAAATGCTGATAGGCGATCATTTTTTTAGCCATACCCTGACCTCCATGCTGCTGGCATGGTGCATCATCTGTGCTATATCCTATGCAACGAATCCTAACCAGCCGCAAACAGCATGAACAAGAAAACCGATACCAGCAGCAAACTCGACAAAGTCGTCGCGGAAGCACACCGCAATCGTGACCAACGCGAGCAGGATTACCGCGAGCGGGCACTCAAGCTCTTCCCCTGGATATGCGGCCGCTGCAGCCGGGAATTCACGCGCACCAATCTGCAGGAGCTCACTGTCCATCACCGCGACCACAACCACGACAATAACCCGCTTGATGGCAGTAACTGGGAACTGCTGTGTCTGTACTGCCATGACAACGAACATCAGCGCCAACTCGAAGCCACTGGCATGGGTAAGACCACCGGCAAGGGTAAATCGACGTCCAGCACGACGCACAACCCGTTCGCGGCGCTCAAGGATCTGCTGAAAGACAAAACCTAAGGAAACTCTGAATAATTCGTCATTCCGGCGCAGGCCGGAATCT
>JBGSOE010000084.1:0-5518 GCA_041739295.1 Thiohalobacterales bacterium
GACGCGCGGCTGGCGCCGCTGAATCCGACCAACGAAACGCCACACACCACAAGCGTAGGTCGGATTCAGGCCGAAGGCCGCGTCCGACATTTCTCAATAATAAAACTCCCGAATCTAGCGATCTAAAGCCCATGCTGCTGACGAATATCTGCCAACAACCCAACTGAGGCCAGTTCAATCAAATCCAACACCCGCTCGAATCCCTGAGCACCACCGTAGTAAGGATCGGGCACATCCCGCTCCTGCGCATTTTCAGCGAAGTCCATAAACAGTCGTAATCTTGATTCGTAGTCCGGATGGCACAGCTCACGTAAATCTTCGTAATTGCTCTGATCCATGGCCAGTACATAATCGAACTCCAGAAAATCCTCATGGCGGACTTTACGCGCACGCTGGTTGCTCAAATCAATGCCACGACGGCTTGCGGCCTGTTGCGCACGTTCATCAGGAGGTTTACCGACATGGTAGGCATGGGTACCTGCTGAATCGATCTGGATCTGTGACCCTAACCGCTCACGTTCGACAAGCGTCTTGAAGACGCCCTCTGCCGTCGGCGAACGACAGATGTTGCCCATACAGACAAACAGCACCCTGACCATACTGACTCCTTAGCTGCATTTCCCGCTCATGATAACGTGTTGCGGCGAGCGACTAAATGCACCATGCTCGCCGGCACCTTCCTTGCGGCTGGTAGATCATGGCACCCACTGATATAAACCTAGAACAACTGCGCACCTGCATCGGCCAGGAGCTGGAGTTCGAAGGCCAGCATTGCCGCATCATCGAACTGCTTGAAGATGGCCCCGCACTGATATTGGTGTGCGATTCAAGTATGGCCGTGATCCAGGCCAATCAGTACGGTGACGCCACCCGTCGAGTCGGCCGGACCCGCACCGTGCCGGTGTACAGTGCAGATGGGAGTTACCACGCAGACTTCTTAAAGTTAAATCTAGAATATTAAACAAAACACTATCATGCGGTTACAGTGATTATCTTCTGTAACAAGGCAGCTATGCGCTCGGCATCCGCCTCGACATCGACCCCTGGACCAGGTGCGCGTCAGCATCCGCAACGTGGATATTAGATCCATGCCAGAGTGCGCGCAGTTGCTCGAGCATCTCGGTCGTCTCATGCGGTGCGGGGGTCAAAGTGCGATAACTGCGCAGGAAGCTGCGCAGGAAGCTGCGCCCGGTAGCATACATCCCGTGAAGGCGGTGCCGGCGTGAAGCTGATGAACTTGTCCGGGTTTTTCCATGTGCTTCCGTGGCAAATGCGGTTTATAGGTTCAATGTAGGTCGGGTTAGCGCAGTTTGCGTAACCCGACAGGCGTTGCGCAGCAGCACAACGCCTCTGTAAAGGTATGCCTGACGGCGCGCTTGGCGGGTTACGGCGCAAACAACGCGCCTAACCCGCCCTACATCTTACGTTCAACCTAAAAAAATCATTTCCGCCACGGAAACACACGGAAGACACTGAAACACAGTGCAGTCCTGGAGCGACTATTCACCCCCTTGCGGGTGATGGCGGCGCCGGCATGAAGCTTATGATCTTGTTCGTGTGATTCCGTGGCAAATGCGGTTTATAGGATAAACCTTCTCAGTGCTGCCGGTGCACATGCACATCCACCGGACAGCACTCGGCATCGGGCATCACACCTTCGCGGGCCTCGTACCACTGACGGGTGCGATTCACCACGGCAACCGCGCCGAGCATCACCGGCACTTCGATCAACACACCCACCACCGTGGCCAGCGCGGCACCCGATTGGAAACCGAACAACACGATGGCGGTGGCCACTGCCAGCTCAAAGAAGTTGGACGCACCGATCAGCGCCGAAGGACCGGCCACGCAATGCGGCGAGCGCACGGCACGATTGAGCAGATAAGCGAGTCCTGAATTGAAGAACACCTGAATCAGAATCGGCACGGCGATGAGCGCGATCACCAACGGCTGACGGATAATCTGTTCGCCCTGGAAACCGAACAGCAGCACCAGCGTAGCCAGCAGTGCAAGCAGCGAGATCGGCTGCAGCCGATTCAACACTCGCTGCAAGCGCAGATAACCGTTCTCGTGATTAAGCAACCAACGGCGCCACAGGCTGGCGACGATCAGAGGTGCAACGATATACAGCAGCACCGACAGGAACAGCGTCGCCCACGGCACGATAATGGAAGACAGCCCCAGCAACAGACCGACAACGGGTGCGAAGGCAAAGATCATGATCACGTCGTTGAGCGCGACCTGCGACAACGTGAAGTGCGGCTCGCCGCGCGTAAGATGGCTCCAGACGAATACCATCGCCGTGCATGGAGCAGCGGCCAGGATGATGAGGCCGGCGATGTAGGAATCGATTTGTTCGGCGGGGAGATAGGGCCGGAACAGATGCCCGATAAACAGCCAGGCCAACAACGCCATCGAGAAGGGTTTGACGCCCCAGTTCACGAACAGCGTCACCGCCACACCACGCCAATGCCGACGCACGCCCTTGATCTGTTTGAGATCGATCTTGAGCAACATTGGAATGATCATCAGCCAGATCAGGATGGCCACCGGCAGATTGACGTGAGCCACTTCCATCCGGCCGACGGTGTGAAAAAACGTCGGCATGATCTGACCCAACGCGATACCGGCGAAGATGCACAGGAACACCCACACAGTCAGATAACGCTCGAAGATACCTAGCGCTGCGCCGGCAGCGCGTTTCGCGGTCACTTCACATTGCGCGGTCATGCTTGGTACTCCATTGTTGAACCACCAAGACGCAGAGTACACCGAGAAAAGATTTCTGAACCGCCAAGACGCCAAGAGCGCCAAGTTAATGGTTGTAAAGACAGCTGGGCTAGGCCTGTGGTTCTTAAATAGATCATTCTTGGCGTCCTTGGCGTCTTGGCGGTTCCAAATCTTTCTTGGCGCTCTTGGCGTCTTGGTGGTTCAACAAATTCATACACCGACCGCTCGCGGCAGCTTCATCGCCAGCAGCGCCGACAACAGCACGAAGCCCGCGGACCACCACAGGCAGCCGATCAGACCCTGGGTTTGATACGCCCAACCGGACAGCACCGTGCCGACCAAGCGACCACCGGCGTTGGCCATGTAATAAAAGCCCACGTTCATCGATACCTTGTCGCGATCCGACCAAGCGACCACCAGATACGAATGCACAGCGGAGTTGATGGCGAACACGGCGCCGAAGGCGATCAGTCCGATCACGAGCACACTTTCCGGATCGATGTCGCGCATGAGGGAAAGCGCGATCGCCGCCGGGAACAGCACGAGCATGAAGGCCCAGAACTGCGCCGTGCCGCCGTCCGGCCCGTTGCCATGATGACTGCGCCGTATGAGTTTTGGCGCACTCGCCTGCACGATGCCGTAACCGATGATCCACAGCGCGAGGAAACCGCCGACCTGAGTGAACGACCAGCCCAATACCGAATACAGGAATACCGGCAGACCGACCACAAACCATACATCGCGCGAACCAAATAGGAAGAAGCGCGCTGCCGACAGCCAGTTGATCGCCGGGCTCTTGGAAAACACCTGAGTGAATTTTGGTTTTGTCTTGGCTATGCCGAGTTGCTGCGGCAACAGCGCGATCGTGAGTAACAACACCAACAGCAGCGTGACGGACAACACCACGAGTGCGCCGCGGAAACCAACGCCTTGCAATAACGCGCCGCCAAGGAAGAAGCCCACACCCTTGAGCGCGTTCTTCGAACCCGTGAGCAGGGCCACCCATTTGAACAGTTGCGATTCCGAACCGCTATCCGGAACCAACGTCTTGATGCTGGCCTTGGCCGACATCTTGTTCAGATCCTTGGCGATGCCGGACAGCGCCTGCGCGGCCATCACATAGGGCACGCTCAACCAGGCATCCGGCACGGTCAGCATCGCCAGAGCAATCACCTGCAGGCCCATGCCGATCTGCATGGTGAGATTCAGGCCGATGCGCGCGCCCAACCAACCGCCGACCAGGTTGGTGACGATGCCGAAGAATTCGTAGAACAGGAACAGCATGGCCACTTCGAACGGCGAGTAGCCGAGCAGATGGAAATACAGCACCACCAGCATGCGGATCGCGCCGTCGGTGAGCGTGAACGCCCAGTAGCCGCCGGTGACGATCAGATAATTGCGCAGGCCTGGGTTCATAAAAGTCCTTTAGCCACGAAATCCACTAAACCCACGAATTGATGTTTAGAAAAACCGCTTGTCCTGTATACGCCAGAGCGGTTGAACTAATCCGTCATTGCGAGCCGAGCGAAGCAATCTCTCTCTACGGAAGATCAACATCTTGGAGATTGCTTCGCCACGCTCGCAATGAACGGCCCAACAAATTGATCGGGGGTTCACTGAATACTCTTTTCGTGGATTTCGTGGGTTTCGTGGCCATCGATCACAACCCCCGCACCATGTGCGCGGCCAGCTCCATCATGCGGTTCACATAGCCCCACTCGTTGTCGTACCAGGCCAGCACCTTGATCTGGGTGTCGTCGATGACCATCGTCGACAGCGCATCGACGATGGACGAGCGCGGATCATTGGTGTAATCGACCGACACCAGCGGGCGTTCCTCGTAACCGAGAACACCTTTCAATGCGCCATCAGCCGCGGCCTTGAACAACGCATTCACTTCCTCGACCGTGGTCTTACGCGAGGCTTCGAACACGAAATCCGTCAGCGAGGCATTGAGCAGCGGCACGCGCACGGCCAAGCCATTCAGCTTGCCGCTGAGTTCCGGAAATATTTTGGTGATGGCCTTGGCGGAGCCGGTGCTGGTCGGGATCAGCGACTGCCCGCAGGCGCGCGCCCGACGCAGATCCTTGTGGCCCTTGTCGACGATGGTCTGGGTGTTGGTGATGTCGTGGATGGTGGTCATGGTGCCGTGACGGATGCCCAACCCTTCGTGCATGACCTTGACCACCGGCGCGAGGCAGTTCGTCGTGCAGGAGGCGGCGGTGACAATGCGGTGCTTGGCCGGATCGTATTGATCGTGGTTGATGCCGTAGACGACATTGAGCGCGGGTTCCGGCACTGGCGCGGAAACCAGCACCTTCTTCACGCCGGCATCGAAGTACGGTTGCAGCGCCGCCTCGGTCTTGAACTTGCCGGTGCAGTCGATGACCAGATCGATGCCGGACCAGTCGCTGCCGGCGAGTTTTACCTGGCGCGTGTAGCCGATGCGCTTGCCGTCGACGGTGATGCCGTCAGCGTCGGCGGAAATGGAACGGTTCCAACGCCCATGCACCGAATCGAACTCCAGCAGATGCGCCATGCACGCCGCATCGCCGGCGATCTCGTTGATGTGCACGATCTCGTAGGCGGGATTGCCCCAGCCGGCGCGGAAGCCCAGTTTGCCCATGCGCCCGAATCCGTTGATGGCCACGCGTACCGACATCGATTACTTCTCCAGTGTTGTTGGGATTGTGATTTGAGCCGCCGGGACGGACAGCCGCGACTCAGTCGCAGCAGGCCTTCATCGGGCGATTGGTCATCTTGCACAGCGCCCGGCGCAGCCCGGCGA
>JBGSOE010000089.1:0-24636 GCA_041739295.1 Thiohalobacterales bacterium
TTTCCAGAACGATTCCTGGATCCTGCCCGCGACCGAAGGCGAATATCAAAACGGCATCGAGGCGCTGGGTCGTTATGCCGCGCGTCTGCAGGATTCCGTGCAACAGAATGCGCAGTTCTATGCGCGGGCGGACAATCTCGCTCAGTACCTGCAGATTGTTGAAAAACGTCTCGGCAGTCTCTCGCAGCGACTCAGCGCGAGCGTCGGTCAAGTGCGAGTGAACACGGATCTGGCAGGTGACGCAGCGGCACGGCAGGCCACGCGTAACGCCAATGCCGTCATGGTAAAAACGCCCTGGCGTGAACTTGATGATGTGTTCTACGAAGCGCGTGGCGCATGTTGGGCGCTGCTGCACATTCTAAGCGCCGTGGAAGTGGACTTCGATGAGATTCTCATCAAGAAAAATGCTGTGATTTCGTTGCGACAGATTATCCGTGAGTTGGAAGCGACCCAGGAGGCGACACTGAGTCCGGTGATACTCAATGGCAGTGGCTTCGGATTATTTTCTAATTATTCGCTGAGCATGGCCAACTACATCGCGCGCGCCAATGCGGCAGTGATTGATTTGCGCGATCTGTTACAGCGCGGTTAGAGGCCGGAATCTGCAGACGAATTGTCAGCGTGGCAACCATAGAATCATCGCCAAACAAAACAGTGCAAGGATAATGAAGAACCACCGGAACTGCCGCAATCTTGATTGCGGTCGAAAATGCGCAGGCGCTTGGCAATGTGGGCAGTTGTCGGGACCAATGGCGTAGGATTTACCGCAATAGAGACAGGTTGTCTGTTGGGTTTGTTGGTCGGCCATGGGGATTCCTGTTGAGCCTCTGATCCATTTATGCACCGTATTCCGGCACTTGTGAACACTCTGCGGTGATCGGATTGATTGAGGATTCTCTGCATCATACCAGCACAACCTCCCTGTGGTTGCGGCATCCCGGCGACGCTCGGTTACAATGCTGCGGGTTTTGAAGCATTGATAATGGCAGGTGTAATGAAATGACGGACAGTTTGGTAGTGGTTCTGGATGGGGTCTCGCAGCTGGAGTATCGGCACGATACGGCACTTGCAGAGCAGCAGTCCGCCTATCTGGATCGATTGGATCAGCGCATGGATGGCGGCATAGAACTGGGTGGCCGACGTATCGAAACGCCTGATGTCCTTCAGCGCGCGCAGTTTGTCTCCCTGCAGTTGCTACAGGCCGTGGAGGCTGGCAATGAAATGGTAGCTGCGGCGACCTGTGCCTATCTGGCCAGCCGTCTGCCCGACCTCAAACAGGTGCGCGCCATCACTCGTGGTGGACAGCTGACCTTCGATCTGGTGTTTGATCGCGCCTATGCCAAAGAAATCAAAGTCGAGTTTATGAAGCCGCGAGTCGAGAACTAAGTCCGTCATGGCCGATCAGCTGCTAATCTATGTCAGTGGTGCCGAAACCCATGCATTCGACAAGCGTGAGAGTTTGGCGCGCATGCAGTTCGCTTACGTGCAGCGCATGCAGGAGGATATGAATCGGGGTATCACCTTCAACGGCGAGCGACTTCACAGTCCCACGCAAGACCAGCGCATACACTATGTAATCGGTCAGTTGCTGGAAGCGCTGATGATCAATGACAGTCGTGGCATCTCCATGCTGTGCCGTTACCTGGCGCAGCACGCGCCCGGATTGAACGCTCTCCACGTTGAAGAAGATGGTGATGAATACAGCGTCGAGCTGGACTGGGGTTGATGCTGGGGTTGACGCGGGGCGGTTATGCCGCCCCGATCAGTTTAAGACGTTTTGCAGGTCTTGATGCCGAGCAGGGTATAGGCGGGGCACCAGCCCAGTAGCGCGGTTACCAGGGGCACTACCCCTACCCAGCCCCAGGGTGTCTGCGGGCCAATAAACACGATGCTGATGAGTCCCAGTCCGATAATGATGCGCAGGACGCGGTCGATACTGCCAACGTTCGAAGTCATTGTAAAAGCTCCTTGATGTGCTCAACTGAGGCAAGTCTGCGGTAGTCCGCGTAATACTTCAGTGACTCAGTCACCGTCAGGTAAGTTGCGCCAAGTCCTGTAGCGCAGCGAGGTCCAGTAATTCAATACTACCGCGGCCAAGACGTACCCAGCCCTGATCCTCGAAGTGTTTCAAATGTCGCGAGACGACCTCACGGGCCGAGCCCAGTTCTACCGCCAGGGCCTGATGTGTCAGATCCAGGTGCCGCTGTTGTCCGGCGAGTGTCAGCAGGCTGCTGGCCAGACGCGCATCAATGGGAGCGAAGGCGACCTGTTCCATGCGTACGATGACTTCAGTCAAACGTCGTCCCAGATTGGCAAATACGAAATGCCGGAACGCGGGGGAGGTATTCAGTCCCTGATTGAAATCTTCCGCCGATAGTGCAAAGGCTGTTACCCCTGTCTCCGTTATACCTTCGGCGGGATAGGTGGTAGCGCCCAACAGGCAGGAGGTTGTCAGTACGCAGGAATCACCTTCGCCAACGTGATATAGCACCACTTCGCGGCCGCCGGCCGTCAGGAGTTGCACCCGCACACGCCCGCGTCCTACTAACAGATAGTTTTCACAAGCGGCGCCGGGAATGAACACGCGCATTCCGGCCGGCAAGGTCAGACACTGTGCGCGCGCCAATACCGCGTCCAGGTCGGTATCGGGTTGCTGATTTGGGAACAGGTCTTTCCAGCTGGGCATGTGCGTCATGTCTGCGAGTATACTCACAACAAGATCCTGTCGCCGCTGCAAAAGGAATCACCATGCGCTATAGCCCCTTATTGCTGATCGGATTGCTGGCCACACTGACGGTGGGATGCGCCTCGTTAGGGAAAACACGTGAACCGCCTGTTGTGAATCTGGCTGGTCTGCAGATGGGTGAGATGACACTGTTTGAGCAGCGCTATCAGTTACAGCTGCGCGTACAGAATCCGAATGATGATGATCTACCGATCACCGGCTTGTATTGCACCCTGTTCATCAATGATCGTGAATTTGCCAAGGGCGTCAGTAACGCCAGTGTGACGGTCCCGCGGTTCGGCGAGGCGCTATTATCAATTGATGTGATCAGCGATCTGCGCCGTGTGTTTGAGCAACTGCGCGATGCGGGCGGCAAGCCGGTCAATTCGATCAGTTACCGCTTGAGTGGCAAGCTCGCACTGCAAGGATCACCTTTCCCGGTAGCATTCGATTATCAGGGTGAGTTTGATATGCAGGCAAAACCTTAGGCCGCACTTATGGGTGTCTCATCCCTGCAGATTGCTTTGCTATCAGATACCCACGGTACATTAGATGAACGCATCGCGACGCGCGTTGCCGATTGTGACTATGCAGTGCACGCGGGTGATATCGGTAGTGTCGCAGTGCTGGAGGCGCTGCGGCCGCGCGCAGGTCGAGTATTCGCGGTACGTGGGAACAACGATATTCCTGCCAAGTGGCCGCGTGCAGAGCACGACTTTCTCAAGTCCTTGCCGGAGACGGAGCAATTAGCGCTGCCGGGTGGCATCCTGGCGCTGGTGCACGGACATCATGCCGGTTCTGTGCGTGACCGGCATGCGCGCCTGCGCAATCAGTTTCCGGATGCGCGTGCGATTGTCTATGGGCACAGTCATCGCCTAGTCTGCGATCAGCAGGAGTCGATATGGGTATTGAATCCCGGTGCCGCCGGCCGTGCGCGTACCTATGGCGGTCCATCTTGTCTGATACTTCATGTTGGGGCGCGGGGCTGGTGTGTGGAAACGCTGCGTTTTACAGGCGGGAAGACGCGCTGAAATCAATTGTTCGATAATGGCTCCCTACAGTGAACAACTGATTGGATTGATCAGTGACTTTTTAAGCCGCCAGCTGGTGTGCCATGGCCTCTAGGGCCTCATTGGATTCCAGCAGCCTTTCGGTAATATGTCGGGCCTTCTCCAGGTCCAGACCCAGCGCGGTGAGAATCGCCGCCGGTGGTTCACCATCGGTGCCTTCGCCGATGCCATTTGCGCGCAGCAGATGGTCGACGCATTGCATGAGGTGGACGTATTCGGATAGCTCGCCGGCATAATTTTCATTGTGATGTTCGCGGCAGCTGAGAATGACGGCTTCCGGCATGTTCCAGGCTGACATCAGTAAGGCGCCGATCTCTGTGTGTCCGATGCCGAGTACGCGGCGTTCGATCAGTGCGACAGGTATTTGCGGATTGGCGGCGACCACGCGATTCAGCAGGAAGAACTCGGCGCGAAACAAATGTCCGGCGAGCAGATAACCAAAGTTGTGCAGCAGGCCGGCAAGGTAAGCAACCCCGGGTTTGAGCGGTAGGCGTGGGCCAATGGCGGTGGCGAGCGCTTGCGCCAGTGCCGCACTGTAGGCGGCGTGTTTCCAGAATGCTTGCAGCCCCAGCGGACCGTCGGCCGGGTTGTGGAAAGTGCGACTGGCGGCCAATCCCAACGCCATGTTCATTACCGTATCGAAACCCAACACCCGCGTCACCGCATGTGGCAGCGTTTCGATCTTGCCGCGATAACCAAAGAATGACGAGCGGGCGTAACGGATAATCTGCGCCGTGAGGCTGGGGTCGACCTGAATGATGTCCGTCAGGTCTTCGATGCTTGACTGAGGATTGTTGTGCAGTCGTAACAGACGGTTGGCCATCTCCGGCATCGTTGGTAGGCGGTCGATCTGTTCAATGCGTTGACGGATATCGTCCAGTGGGCGCAGATCGGTCAAGGGGTGCTGTTTGTTCATCTCGCCTGGCAACATGAAATCGCGTGGGTCACGGCTTTCCAACACACTCAGCGGACGTGCAATGCGCGCCCGCTGGCTGTCGCAGTGCAGCGAATGGAAGACTTCGCTCTGCATGCGTATCAGGCAATGGTGATAGCCGGCCTCAAAGTGAATCGGGCCGCTAGCGGCAATCTGTTCGTCGATAATGGCCTTCAGGCCGTAGGGTTCCGCGAGCGGTGGCACCGAGCCCTGTTCGCAGTCATTGAAAATGGCGGCGACTTGTTCCTGAGTGGCTGGTTTACAGCTACGGCCAAAGCGTTCGTGGATGGCCCGGAAGTCGATCAGATAGGTGGCCGGCAGAATAGCGAGCAGCAACCCCTTATCATCTTGCAGGAGCACGGCGCGGGCTAGGCGCTGCGGATCGATATGTGTAGCAGCGGCTGCCTCCCCAAGGGTCTGGGTAGGTTCGTGGGGTATCAGCGCGTAGGGCGTACCCTGCCGATCAAGATAGATCTGTATCCGTGCTGCCAGCTGCATAGTGTTCCCCCTGGGTATCTACAATAGGCCGGCATCCAACAGGTGACCGTGCACTGATTCACAGAAACCATGCCAAGATTGTGCCAGATGTCACACGGTTGCAACTTTCTTTGGTTTTCTGGCTACTGGCTGGAGAGGCGTAACGCGCGATTGGGCGGATTTTCATCTGTTGCCTCAGCTTTCACCTTCGTTCACATCAGGACACGCGTAACAGAGCTACATGTAGGGTGTGGTGAGCGCAGCGAACCGCACCCTACGTAGAACGCATCAGGTACGGTATTCGGCGTTGATCTTGAAGTAAAAAAATCGAGTGGGTCTTAATCAGATCGCGAAATCGGCCCAGATCGGGCAGTGATCTGAAGGGCGTTCCATGCCGCGGATGTCGTAGGCGATACCGGCGTCACGGCACTGTGACAACAGCGGCGCAGTAGCTAGGATGTGGTCGATGCGCAGGCCGCGTTTCGGCTCGGCCTCGAAACCGCGGCTGCGGTAGTCGAACCAGCTGAACAAGTCGTCGCGTTCAGCGTGGCAAGTGCGATAGCTGTCTGCCAATCCCCAATCCAGCAAACGTTGATACCAGTCGCGTTCTTCCGGCAGAAAGCTGCATTTTCCGGTCTTAAGCCAGCGCTTCGCATTGTCCTCACCGATACCAATATCCACATCCTGTGGCGCGATGTTCATGTCGCCCATCACTACGAGCAGATCCTGGGGTGAATAGTCCCGTTCGAGCAGGGCCAGCAGGTCAGCATAAAATTTCTGTTTGGCGGGAAATTTGATTTCATGATCGCGGCTATCACCCTGCGGGAAGTAGCCATTAATGACAGTCAGATGCTTTCCATCCACGAGCGGAAAGCGTGCCGTGATCAGCCTCCGCTGGGCATCTTCACTGTCGTCGGGTAGGCCTTTGGTCACGGACTCTGGTGGCAGGCGCGTCAGCAGCGCCACACCATAATGGCCCTTCTGGCCGTGGAAATAGGGCTGATAGCCCAGCGCCTCGATATCGGCGCGCGGGAATTCTATGTCCTGCACCTTGGATTCCTGAATGCCAATGATGTCTGGCGCATATTGCTCGACAAGGCTTTGCAATTGATGTGGGCGGGCACGAATGCCATTAGTGTTGAACGAAACAATTTTCATTTTCTGGTCCTGCGTCCGAGAGCAATGATAGTGTACCGGAGTTGTCCGCAGACGTCTGGCTATGCAGGGAGTAAACTGCCACGACTGTATTTTTCAAATGGCTGCTCCTGCGTATCTAACCGACTGGGCGTAATTATTACATATTGCACACATGACACCGCGAGACTTCCATGCATAGTGCTTCGCCCGCTGAGGTTAAGTTGGAGCGTCTCTTGGCGTTGATCGAACGCCTTCATACGGAGACGGAAGGCTTTTTCGATCAGCCCGAGCAGGAGCAGCTTTGGTACAACCGCGGTTATGCCAACGGCATGATCGGGGCCTTGCAGGTGCTTGGGTATGGTGATGTTCTTGCGGGCCGGGTAAGTGCGGATGCGGTCGATTTGTTGGCAGGGTGCGAATTGTTGAGTTGGGGGCGTGCCTATCTGCATGGTCAGGAGATAGGCGAGCGAGAGACGCATGAGGTGTTGGGAAAAACGGCGTCGCAGAGCAATTAACGCTTAGGAAACCCTGGTTAATTTAAGGTGTCCCGTCATACCGGCATTCGCTGAATTGATGGCTTGTGCAGGGAGCCTTAAGGTCCGGAAGAGCTACACATCTAGGCATGTTTCGCTTGATAACAATGCGGGCAATATTCGCCAGCACGGTAATGCGGTGAACTACGCTCTTCCGCGCTGACTGCCCAGCCACAGCTGGGACAGAGCACAGCATCACCCAGTTTCAGGCCATGACCGACGCTCACGCGCTCATCGAACACGAAACAATCGCCCTGCCATAGGCTGTCTTCCTGCGGGATCTGTTCCAGGTATTTCAGGATGCCGCCTTTGAGGTGATAGACCTCATCAAAGCCCTGTTCGAGCAGAAAGGCGGTGGCCTTCTCGCAGCGGATGCCTCCGGTGCAGAAGGTCGCGATTTTGCGTGAGCGCGCATCGGCAAGATGGTTATTTACGAAGTCCGGGAATTCGCGGAAACTGCGGGTGCCCGGGTCGATGGCGCCAGCGAAGCTGCCAATGGCAAATTCGTAATCGTTGCGGGTGTCGACCACCAGAACATCAGGGTCTTGGATCAGACGGTTCCAGTCGGCGGGTTCGACATAGATGCCGACTTGTCGGTTCGGGTCGGCTTCGGGACGGCCGAGTGTGACGATCTCACGTTTGATGCGTACCTTCATGCGCCCAAACGGCATATGCTCCGCGAATGATTCCTTATGCTCCAGATCAGCCAGTCGTGAATCACTGTGTAAGTGTTTCAATAGAGCATCGATACTGGCGCGGCTGCCCGCCACGGTGCCGTTGATGCCTTCCGGGGCAAGCAGCAGCGTACCCTTGATCTGCAATTGCTCACAGAGTGTTTTCAGCGACTTGTACAGTGCCGCGCAGTCCTGGAGTTGGACGAATTTGTAGAGGGCGGCGACAATGATGTTGGCGTTGTTCACGGGCAGGTACTTCCTGGTACGAATATTTGGCGTGGGAGTATAACGCGGGCAGGCCGGTGATCAGAGGATTGTGATGCAAACTGACAATACGGTTTCGTTCATAGCGCGGGTTCAGCGTTACCTCGTGGCAGGGGTGCTAACGGCTATTCTGATCTGGATCACCTGGCTGGTGTTCGATTTTTTCCTCAGTCAGCTGTCCCAGCTTGGTCAACCCTGGATCGCGGTGCTGGCGCGGGCGTTACAGCCAGGTTGGCCAGCCGGGGCCGAGTGGCTGTTGGATACGCGCTTCCAGTCGGCGCTGGGCGTGCTCATGGATGCGTTGATAAACCGCATCCCGATGGTGAAAAAAGTCTATGGTTCGATTAAGCAGTTGATGTCTGTTATTGAGCAGAAGCCAGGCGGTGTGCATCGTGTAGTACTGATCGATTTCCCACACCCTGAGATGCAGGCGGTTGGCTGCGTGATGAAAACCTTCCGCGAAGAGGTCAGTGGTCGCGAAATGGCGGCAGTGTATGTGCCGACTACGCCGAACTCGACCTCGGGGTATCTGGAAATCGTGCCAGTGGATCGGCTGGTTGAAACCTCATGGAGCATGGACGAGGCGATGAGCTTTATTGTGTCCGGTGGAACGGTGTCCCCGAAAAGTTTCCGTTTCACCCGACCCGTGTCGCAAACGGGTTCCGCCGCCACGGATGCAGACCTATAATCCCCTTTCAACAGCGCCGGGCGATATCTGCCTGCGCGTGCAATCACTCGTGGAGGTTTCTCATGTTACAAGCCGGTCAAGTTGCACCGGATTTTGCGCTGCCTGATGCCGATATGCGCAATGTCACCCTCCAGGCCCACCGTGGCAAACATCATGTCGTACTGTATTTTTACCCTAAGGACGATACCTCGGGATGTACGCTTGAGGCCTTGGACTTCACCAATCTTGCCGATGAGTTTGAGCAGGCCAAGTGTGTCGTGCTGGGCGTGAGCCGTGACGATTGCGGTAGCCATGCGGCGTTTCGTGATAAACACGGTCTGGCCGTGCAACTGCTTGCAGACGTCGATGGCGAGGCGTGTGAGCTGTACGGTGTCTGGCAGCAGAAGGAAAAAGATGGCGTGAAAAAACTGGGTATTGTGCGTTCGACCTTCATCATCGATAGCGCAGGTGTGCTCCGGCACGCACTGTATGGCGTCAATGCCAAGGGGCATGCGGCCGCTGTGTTGGAATTGGTGCGTGGCTTGAATTGATATCGGTGGATCCGCTTACTCGCTACCAGGCTGATATTGACCGCGGTGTAGTGCGTGCTGATCCGGCCCAGGCACGGGCCGTTGAACTTTTGCAGCAACTCTTTGAGGTGCTGGTCGCGGCACCGCCGCCGGCCACTGGCTGGTGGGCACGACTGCTGCGTAAACCGCGTCGCCCGGTCCGCGGCGTTTATCTCTGGAGCGGACCGGGGCGTGGCAAGACCTACTTGGTCGACAGCTTTTTCGAGGAGCTGCCGTTCCCGCACAAGCGGCGCGTGCATTTTCACCGCTTTATGCAGGAAATCCACGAGCAGCTCAGGACGCTACCCAAGACTCCCAATCCCCTGAGGATCATCGGTAAGCGCATGGCACAGCAGTTGCGCGTGCTCTGTCTGGACGAATTCCACATCCATGATATCGCCGATGCCATGCTCCTCGCGGGTCTATTGCGCGCCATGTTCGAACATGGCATTACCCTGGTCGCGACCTCCAATATCATCCCCGATGACCTTTATCTGGAAGGTCTGCAGCGGGATCGCTTTCTCTATGCCATCGATCTGATCAAGGCGCACACCCTGATTCTGCATCTAGATTCCCCCATCGACTTCCGATGTGAGCTATTGGATCGCAGTGGCACCTATCACGTGCTGGAAGGTGATGTGGCTCAGGCAATGTTGGAATCACATCTGCAGAAATTGGCGCCGACGCAGGTCAGTTACGGACAGGCGTTGATGTTGAATCAGCATCGCGTACCACTAGTCGCCATTGCTGATGACGTGGCTTGGTTTCGATTTGCGGATTTATGTGAGGCACCGTTATGGGCGCGTGATTATCTGGAAATAGCGCAGACCTACCACACTGTGCTGTTGAGCGGCATACCCTGTATGGATGAGGGCAAGGACGATGCGGCCAAACGCTTCATGCATCTGATCGATGCGCTCTATGATCATAATGTGAAGTTGGTGGCGACAGCGCAGGATAGCCCGGAAAATCTTTATACCGGGCGGTATCTGCAGTTTGCATTTCAACGCACAGTGAGTCGGCTGGTGGAAATGGGGAGTCACCGCTATCTGGCTAAGCCGCATCGCTCGGCACAATAGCAAACGCCGGCATCAGTGCCGGCGTTTTGCAGTGCGGCTGTGTGGTTTCAGACGCAGCCGGTCGGTTTGGGCAGGCCACCCAGTTTGCAGATGATTTTCATCGGGCCCTTCATGAAGACGTCATACAGATGCTTGCTATCGACGCCCATGGCTTTGGAGAACTTACGGATCGGTGGTACCACACCATCGTCTTCGTACATCTGGCGGGCTTCCAGGATGTATTTCATGATCTCATCGGAGATCTCCATGCCATCGGCCTGGGCCAATTCACGGGCGACTTCTTCAGACCAGTCGTCGCGGTTAATCAGAAAGCCTTCACCATCGACTTGAACAGACAGTTGTGCACTCATACATGCCACCTCAATTGAATCTTAATCTGGAAAATGTGTAATCGGAGCGTATGCGTCAAAGTTGTACGGCGCGCACGACTGTGGATGAGTTTAGCAGGGTAGGCAGGGGAGCGCGACAGTGGCTAATGAATTACAGTAACAACCTTAAGGAACCTCTGATTAATTTGATCAAGCGAGCAGATGCAAGACGCGGACAGGCGACTCGAAGCGAAGCGCGCAGCACCGAGTAAAAAACGGAGTTTACACGTAGTAAATGAGTATTTTGAGCCTGGCAGCAACGCGGCAGATGCCGCTTCAGCGAATTAATCAGAGGTTCCTTAAGTGTATAGAGATTGGGGTTTTAACTCTCTATTCATACTTGATGCCTGAAATATTCTGTTCTGATTGAGGGGAAGTGTGATGCTTGGCGCGGTGTCAGACGCTGGTGGCCGGGTATGCTGGATATCATGGGTGGCTGAGGAGAATTGGCATGCTGAAACAAACAAGCTATGCGCAAGGGCTGACGCGAGGAATAGTGGCGGCGGTCGTATCTGTGGCGGCGAATCTGGCCTGTGCGGAGGATATTCCGGTAGGTGAAAAGCCATCGGGATGGGTCGAGCGCGCGCTGTTCTCGACGACCATGGAGAATCGCGAGCCCGGTGATGTTGTCGTGCGTGTGGACGGGACGCCGCAAGAAGTCTATTTCTTCACCGAACTCAGGCAACTGTCAGGACATACGGTGACCCATCGCTGGGAATATGCGGGTGAGGTAGTTGCCGAGGTGCCGTTCGAGGTGGGTGGCCCGCGCTGGCGAGTCTATTCGAAGAAACGATTATTACCTGATCAGACAGGAAAATGGTCGGTTGTCGTGGTTGATGAGTCTGGCTGGGTACTGCATGCCGAGATGTTTGAATACGCGCCGTCAGCTACGGAGATGCATCCGACGAGCGGGTTCTCGGCACAACAATAGTCGCCGGGTATTACAAACAAATACGTTGAAATTAATCAGCAGATAATTACTGATGTTAGCGGCGTGGTTTTTCCGGGCTGGCAATCTGTCGGGCCAGACGCTGCTCTGCTGCTGCACGCGCTTGCTGTTCCTGTAATTGTTGCGCTGAGACACTGCGGGCCTCGGTCACGGAAGGCGCCGTTGCTTCACTGATGGCGATGGTATTGGCATTGGCCGGTGTACTTGTAGTGCCGGCAGGTAATGATAGGGTCGGCATCAGGGCGCGCAGTTTGTTTACCAGTTGAAAGGCCCCATCATGCACTACTTGGCTGGCTTCGGTGAGTGATCCGGTAGTGGCCAGAGCATACGTGCCGATTGCGCCCAAGCCCGCGCCGATGCTGATGAGCATGGCAAAGGTCAGAGTGCGCCAAGCTGATCTTGTGTGTTTGCCCGCACGGGCCGCGGGTTTTCCACTAGTTGTTTTTTTAGCGCTGCGTGCTGGCGCGTCCTGCTGAATTTCATAGGCTAATTGCCCGGCCTCATCCCGGTTGAATGTGGCCTTGTTGTGGCCCAGCATCATGGCCAGTTCGAAATCTTTGGGCTTGGGTGCAGCAGCGGGGTCGGGCGTAGGTCCAAGATGTGCGCGGAGCTCTGCGATCTCCTGCTGCGTTTTCTGGAGCATCCGTTCGGCGGCGCCAATACGGTCACGGGCGATATGGTGGGTTGCACCGCCACGCGTTAACTCAGAGGCGGCTTGATCACGAACCTTCCGCGCGGTTTCGGCCAGGTGTTCGAGTTCCCGCAAGCGAGCCTGGCCTTTGAAGGCCGAAGTCGCCAGAGGGCGGTCTATAGCGCCCGATCGCGGTTGCAGGGGCTGCTGAGATTTTTTCGCGTGCATATCCGTTTGCCTCGTTTATTCCGGGGCGTCCGGTAGATTCGGGCCTAGACAGCAAGCTGGGCGGGAGACAGGACGCCAGTAATCACATGAGTAGAGGCTATCGCCTAGTCGCGCCAATTAATCGGCAATGCATCACATCGATTCTGCCAAGTCCCACCCAGAATTTACATTTGCCCATAGGTTTCAGGATGTTGATGGCAGAAGTCAATTAGGTTAGCGGCCTGGTTCCCCTGCGCCTTGAGAAGTCATCCGCTTCCTCCTGGCATTTGACGAATGTGGCGCTAGGCTCCAGAGTATGGCCGCGTAAACCCTGTACAGAAAATCTAATGGAGATGTGTTGGTTATGGTCTCAGATGTGAATGAATTGTCCGTTAATTATGAAGAAGAAGGGGTTCTGGTCGTTAAGGAGCTGGACAAGAAGATATTGTCCAAAGGGGCATGGTCAACGGTTATCTTCCGCTATCAGGACTGGGACAAGAAGAATGACGATTACGGCCCTGACCGCTTCACAATCCGCCGCTATCAAAAACGCAATGGCGAATATATGCAGAAATCGAAATTCAATATTTCCAGCAAGGATCAGGCGCAGAGCATCATCGACGCCTTGCAGGGTTGGATCGCTGAGTAATCAACTGATTAAATAAACGGCTAAATTTAAACGCTGGGGAAGGGGGATGCGCAGATCTGGATGATCTGCATGTGGCCTGGAAAATGCCACGGATTTGGGCGTAGTTCCAGGTTATCTCGCGTGCGACGGAGGCATGTCGATATGCGAAGTTATATACGACACCCATCAGATATCCCGATCGAATTCCAACAGGGGGCGGTCGCTTCAGCAGAGACCCAAACGTTGGTAGATGTCAGCTGTGGCGGTCTGTCTTTCGTCACGCAGTCGCCGCTCGAAACCGAGTCGGTCATCACGGTACGTATCACTTCTGTCGAGCCGTCCTTCGAGGCACCCTGTCGGGTGACCTGGTGTCGGCGCGGACAAGATGAATACCTGATCGGCGTGGAGTTCCTATATGCGGAAGATGAATACCGCGCACGCATGGTTGAGCAGGTTTGCCATATCGAGCACTACAAGAAAGAGGTGCTGGAGCTTGAAGGGCGAGTGTTAACGGGCGAACAGGCTGCCCGCGAGTGGATTCACAAATATGCCAAGGACTTTCCGGCGATCAGTGATGCCGCAGTTTCGCGCCGCTGATGTCGTTTTACCCCCAGGACTGACAACGCCCTGGATGAGGTTAGCAGCAACGGCCGGATTACAAGATGTCGATCAGCCGTTGGACTGTAGCCAGTTCAACCATTGTCGAGCCAGCGTGGGATCCGGAGACGCCACTACCGAGCGCGACTCCAGGCGTGGAACGAATACCGGTTCGCCTGCCAGGGTAAAGCTGGCACCGCCGGCCTCTTCCAGTAACAGACTCCCCACAGCAAAATCCCATAGCTTCTGGCCACCATGCAGATAAACATGGCCGCGTCCCGCTGCCAGCCACGCCCATTCCAGGGCGCATGACCCGAAATTGCGTTGCGAGTGGAAGGGCGCCGCTTCAATGAGCCGGTTGCGCAGCGTGGGCGACAGGCGTTTGAAATCGATCAGCGCGATGCACTTGTTTAATGTCACATTGGTGGGTGTCGTGCGTAGAATTGTGCCATTGAGCTTGGTGCCCGCACCGCGTTGGGTAGTGAAACATTCATCGCGGATCGGATCGTAAATTATTCCCAACTGAACCTGTCCCGTATGCAGTAGCGCTAGTGAGACACCGAAGAACGGTATGCCGCCCGCGAAATTACTGGTGCCATCCAGTGGATCGAGGCACCACAGCAATTTATCAGACGTCTGTAATAGCTGTGCCTGTTGGTCGCCGGTCATTTCCTCGCTCAGAAAGCCGATCTCAGGCCAGCGTTCCGCCAGCATCATGCGTAGACGTGCGTCAATGGCGAGATCGGCTTCGGTGAGGACGCTGCCGTCGGCTTTGTGCTGCTGAGTTACGCGGGTGAAACGCGGCAACAGTTCCTCGCATGCGGCAATGCGCACGATGTCAGCGAGTGATATCAGGTCTGGCAGCTTCTGAAATGTCATCAGGATGAACAGCTCACAGAAAGTTTACGGCCCCAGTCGGGTGGTGGCGCTGCCAGATCTGCATCGCCAGGGTGTTCCGTGAAAGGATTCTGCAACACACGCAGCAGCCGATCAATCTCGGAGTAATCTCGATGTTCACGAGCACGATCGATAGCCGTCTGGGCAAGATAATTACGCAAAACATATTTTGGATTGATGTGGTTCATGGCGCTGCATCGTTCGGCATCGATGCTCTGTTCGGCACGCAGTCGCGCTGCATAGTCATCGGCCCAGGCTGAGAAACGGGCGCGATCAATGAAGTGGTCGCGCAGCTGTGCGTTGTCGGTGCCCGGGGTGCTGTCGAATGTGCCCAGCATCCGCCAAGTATTGGTGTAGTCGCGGCGTTCTTCGGCCATTTGATCCAACAGCCGTTGTGCAAGCTGTAAGTCATCAGTGCGTGATTCGCGCAGGCCGAGCTTGCTGCGTAGCCCGTTGGTGAAACTTTGTTGGAACACATCTTTGTAAAGATCGAATTGTGCCATGGCCTGTTCGGCAGCGGCCTCGGCCTGGTCATGGAATAGCGGCAATAATGCTTGGCCGAGACAGCTCAGGTTCCACAGGCCGATATCCGGTTGGCGGTCGAAGGCATAGCGGCCCTGGTGATCGGAATGGTTGCAGATGAAGCCAGGCTCGTAATCATCCAGGAATCCGAACGGACCATAGTCCAGGGTGAGGCCCAGGATGGACATATTGTCGGTGTTCATGACGCCGTGGGCGAAGCCAACCAGTTGCCATTGTGCGATCAGACGCGCAGTGATTAATACCACTTCGCGATACAGTGAGAGGTACCGGTCGGGTCGTTCAGTGAATTCTGGATAGTGGTGTTCAATGACGTAGTCGGCCAAGGTGCGCAGAGCGTCGTGTTGGTTGCGGTAATAGAACGACTCGAAGGAGCCGAAGCGTACATGGCTGGGTGCCATGCGCAACAGCATCGCGCCGCTCTCGATGGATTCGCGGTACACCTCTTCGTCCGAGCCGACGATGCACAGCGCACGCGTGGTCGGGATGCCGAGGCCGTGCATGGCCTCGCTGCACAGGTATTCGCGCACCGTCGACCGCAGCACGGCGCGGCCATCACCGGAGCGCGAGTAGGGAGTCTGTCCGGCGCCCTTCAGCTGTAGTTCCCAGCGTGCGCCGGCGCGGGTCATGACCTCGCCGAGAATAATGGCGCGGCCATCACCGAGCTGCGATACGTAATGGCCGAACTGGTGACCGGCGTACAGCATGGCCAGTGGTTCACTACCGGACAGTAGTTTGCCGCCATTGAAGATCACAGGGAAATCCGCACGTGCCGCCTCGGCGGCATCCAGCTCAATCAGTGTCGCGGCAGCAGCATTGAAACTGATCAGATAGGGCTCGCCCAGTGGCGTCGGTAAAACACGTGCGTAGAAAGCGGAGGGCAACTTGGCGAAGCTATTGCTGAACCGAAGTTGTTCCAGCGACAGGGGTTTGTTTAGATGAGCGGCGAGGTTATGCATGCAAGGATGATGGCGGCCGCAGTGGAACGATACAACCGCGAACCACATGGGGTTTCGCTATCGTCAGTGCAACGAGAAAAGTTGCCGACGATCCGGAGCGGATCGTCAGACATAAGATCAATCCTTGATCAGATCCATCAGCTCACCGCGCGAACGGGCATTTTCGCGGAAGGTACCACGCATGGCGCTAGTGACGGTAGAACTGTTCTGCTTCTGTACACCGCGCATCATCATGCAAAAATGACTGGCCTTGATGATTACGGCCACACCGTGTGGGTTGAGGATTTCCATCATAGCGTCGGCGATCTGATTGGTCAGTCGTTCCTGTACCTGCAGGCGACGGGCGAACACATCGACGATGCGTGCTACCTTGGACAGTCCGATCACCTTGTTGTTGGGCAGGTAGGCGACATGCGCCTTGCCGAAGAACGGCAGGATATGGTGCTCGCACATCGAATAGAACTCGATGTCCTTGACGATCACCATCTCTTCGCACTTTTCCTCAAACACGGCATTACGCACGACATCCTGCACCGTCATGTTGTAGCCACTGGTGAGGAAATCCATGGCCTTGGCCACGCGCAACGGGGTGCGTTGCAGTCCTTCACGATCTGGCTGTTCGCCGATCCGTGTCAGCATCTGGCGGATGATATTCTCGAAGTCCGGATCGTAGCTTTCTTCCGCTTCGGTATCGTAG
This sequence comes from Thiohalobacterales bacterium, assembly GCA_041739295.1. Classification (GTDB taxonomy): domain Bacteria; phylum Pseudomonadota; class Gammaproteobacteria; order Thiohalobacterales; family Thiohalobacteraceae; genus JAHJQQ01. The sequence continues at coordinate 16,603 of JBGSOE010000089.1, forward strand.
TCGTCGTAGGTGGGCAGATTGGCCCGAGCAGGTATGATACGTTTGGTCATGGTCGTATCCGTTCCCCAGTAGGTTTTTCGGTGGGCGGGCTGAATAGGGATTATACGCAATTTCACGGCCCTGACGACCAGTGCCAAAGACTCAACCTGATAGCGATTAGGGGTATCGCGCTCTGGTCCGGCATATATTCGCCGAAATTGTTTTAAACTACTGTAACCAACAGGCCTTCGCATGGAAACCAAAACCGTCCAGTTCATCAAGAAACGAAATTACCAGACCATCAGCAAAGATCGTGTGGTGCGGCTGCGCTATATGGTGTCTGAACAGGGTAGTGATAACGCGTTGGCTTATCGCGATGATCTCTTTTATCTGCATGGCGGTTACGGTGGTGCCTATCCGAAGGTCGAGCAGGCTCTCGAGGGGTTAGGCGCCGATGCCAAGGTCGAAGTGCTCCTGGCACCCGAGGAAGGCTATGGTGAATGTGATCCGGCGTTGGTAATGGAGGTGCCGCTCGAGGCAATTCCACTCGAGGCACGTAATGTCGGCGCGCAGCTGGAAGGTGAGGCGCCGAACGGTGAGGCGCGGCCATTCATGGTTACCGCGGTCACGGCTGAAGGTATCACTGTCGATGGTAATCATCCCCTGGCCGGCAAGCATCTGCATTTTCATCTCGAGGTGCTGGATATCCGTGAGGCGAGTCATGCCGAGCTGGAGGCGGGTTATGCTTTTGGACTTTCAGGTTGAATACGCCCCTTTGTTAAGGACGCATGCCCAATTCCGCTGAGCCATTATTCCTGGCGCTCGACCAGGGTGGCCACTCCAGCCGCGCCCTGGTGTTTGCCGCCGATGGCACGCTGATCAGTTCTGCACGCAGTTCTGTTACAACACAGTTTCCACATCCCGGTTGGGTAGAACAGGATGCGACCGCACTGACGGTTTCACTGCTGGATGTAATACGTCAGATCCAACATGTGCTGGGTCCGCGCTGGCGACAGGTGCATTCAGCGGGCTTGGCCACGCAACGCTCCAACATCGTTTGCTGGGACACTCGTGACGGTACAGCCCTGAGTCCAGCCATCAGCTGGCAGGATCGGCGCGCGCAAGCCTGGTTGGAAGATCTCAATCTCAGTGTCGACAGTTTGCGTGCGCGTACCGGGCTGTATGTGTCGCCGCATTATGGCGCCAGCAAATTGCGCTGGTGTCTAGACCATCTCCCTGCGGTACAGCAAGCCGCCCGCAATGGAAATCTGGCGTGCGGACCCTTGGCGAGTTATCTCACGTATCAGCTGTGTCGGCAGCATCCCATCCTGATTGATCCAGCCAATGCCGCGCGGACTTTACTATGGAATCTAGCCGACCGCGACTGGGATGCGGAGTTGCTGACGCTATTTGGTGTGGCGCTGACGTTATTACCGAAGTCGATACCGACGCGCTATGACTACGGCGCCTTGATTGGCAGCGAAACAGGCCTGCCGCTGCGCGTTCTCACCGGAGATCAGTCCGCTGTGCTCTATGCCAACGGCCGTCCGCGCCGTGACACGCTATACATCAATCTCGGTACCGGTGCCTTTTTACAACGGCCGATAAACGATGTGCAGCAAACGCCGGACGGATTGCTCGCAGGTATTGTGTATGCCGATGCATCGTGTGCCGATTATGTGTTCGAGGCTACCGTCAACGGAGCCGGCAGTGCATTGGACTGGGCGCGTGATCAGTTGAGTATCCAGGATATCGAGATGCAACTTGAAACCTGGCTGCAGCGCAACGGTGAGATACCCGTGTTCCTGAATGGCATCGCCGGGCTGGGCTCACCCTGGTGGCGTGCGCAATTCGTCAGCCGCTTCATTGGTGGCGGAGAGCCTTGGGCACAGGCAGTCGCGGTGGCAGAGAGCATGCTGTTCCTGATTGCAGAGAATCTGCAACGACTGCGGAGTGTTGAGGCGGTGCAACGTATCCAACTCAGTGGCGGGCTCGCACAGATGAACGGCCTATGTCAGCGGCTCGCGGATATTACCGGCCTGACGATTTTGCGCAGTCGTCAGATCGAGGCGACCGCGCGTGGTGTGGCCTGGTTGCTCGCCGATGCAGAGGGACTGGGTTGGACGGATGAGGTTTCTGACGAGTTCACGCCGCAGTCGAATCCAGGTTGTCTAATGCGCCTGGAGCGTTGGTGTGACGAAATGCAGAAGGCTTTGGCTGCGGATTGATCGACGCTCAATACGAGCTGCTGACAGGCCGCTAATCTGATTAGAGCCAAGTCGATACGACAACATTTCAAGGACAATGAAATGCGTGCACCCGAACTGATCGCCCATCGCGGCTACGCCGCCCGCTACCCGGAAAACACGCTGCTGGCATTACGCGCAGCGGTGGATGCCGGTGCGCGCTGGCTGGAGTTTGATGTGCAGCTGAGTGCCGATGGTGTTCCAATATTACTTCACGACGCGACACTGCAGCGTACCGCCGGCAATCCTGATTCAGTTTTCAATCTCAGCGCGCAACAATTGTACTCTATCAGCGTTGGCGAGCCCGCACGTTTCGGTGATCGCTTTGCCGAGACTAAGTTGTCGACGCTAGCCGAGTTTGCCGATTGGTTTTCCGCCGTGCCGTTGGTACAGGCCTTTGTCGAGATCAAGGGCGAGAGTATCGAGCACTTTGGCGTTGAGCAGGTCTATCGCGCGGTGTGGTCTGCATTAGAGCCCGTACGTGAACGTTGTATACTGATCTCCTACGATGACGCCTTTCTGTTCGCAGCACGCCTCGCGGTACCAACGCGCATTGGTTGGGTGGTTGCCGAATGGAATGAAGAACACCAGCGCCGAGCCAGCGCGCTTGCGCCGGATATTTTGTTCACAAATTGGACACGCCTCCCGCCAGAGCCAGAACCCTTGTGGCTGGGATCTTGGCAATGGGCGGTGTATGAAGTTACCGATCCCGATCAAGCGCTGGCATTAGCCGCGCGTGGCATCGCGTTTGTGGAAAGTATGGCCATCGGTGAGCTGCTAGCTGATCCGCGACTGCAACCGTGGCGCGCATGACAGAGGTAGATGTTGTCATTATCGGCGCCGGAATCCAGGGTGCGGGTGTCGCGCAAGCGGCAGCAGCAGCCGGCTATAGCGTGTTGCTGCTGGAGCAGACCGGTATTGCCAGTGGTACCTCTAGCCGTTCTAGCAAGCTTATCCATGGAGGTTTGCGATATCTGGAGAGTGGTCAGTTTCGATTGGTGCGCGAGTGTCTGCGCGAACGCGCATTGTTGCTGCGTAATGCGCCAGATCTAGTGCGCCTCACACCGCATTATCTCCCCGTTTATCGTGACACACGGCGGCGACCGCTGACTTTGCGGGCGGGTCTGAGTCTGTATGCGTTACTGGGCAGTTTGAGCCCCGCCGTGCAGTTTAGTCAGTTGTCGGGTCGCGAGTGGTCGAATCTGGATGGCCTGAATCAGGAAGGCCTGCAGGCTGTGTTCCGCTATTACGATGCGCAGACCGATGATGCTGCGTTGACGCGTGCCGTGGTCAGGTCGGCGCAAGCGCTGGGTACAACCCTTTTACTGCCGGCGGAAGTAACCCATGTAGAGCTACTGGCAGAGGGCGTACGCGTACAGTATCGAGCTGCTGAGGGTGACTATGAGGTGCGTTGCCATGCCCTGGTGAATGCCGCCGGGCCCTGGGTCAACAAGGTGCTGGAAAAGATTGTGCCGCGCATTGAGCCATTACCGATGGAATGTGTGGCGGGCGCGCATATCGTTTTGCCGCGGCGGCTGACACAAGGCGTGTATTACGCCGAGTCGCCCAGTGATGGCCGCGCCATTTTCATAATGCCTTGGCGCGATGATCAGACTTTAGTTGGCACCACTGAAAGGCGTTATCAGGGTGATCCGATGCAGGTCGAAGCATCGACGGCGGAGATTGAATATCTGCTTGCCACCGTGAGGCATTATTTCCCCGCCTATACGCATCTCGAACCAGTGGAATCTTTTGCGGGTCTGCGGGTGTTGCCGGTCACAGATGGCGCCGCCTTCATGCGTTCGCGTGATACGCGCCTGTATGTTACGCATTCTGATCGTGTGTTGACGATCTACGGTGGCAAATTGACCGCTTATCGCGCTATGGCGGAGCGGGCAGTGGAAATCCTGCGAAAGGTGTTGCCGGAGCGTGTTATGAAGGCAGATACCACGCGCTTGGTGCTCACCAAGTCCCCCTAGCCTTATCAGCTAAGCATTATTTCTCTTCGCCTTCAAACTCCAGCGCCACCGAATTGATGCAATAGCGTAAACCTGTCGGCTGGGGGCCATCTGGAAAAACATGGCCCAGATGCGCATTGCAGCGTGCGCAGCGGACTTCGGTGCGGGTCATGCCGTGGCTCTGGTCGGTGTGTTCGTCGATGGCGGCGTTCTTACCTGACTGATAGAAGCTTGGCCAGCCACAGCCGGCGTCGAACTTGTGATCGGATTCGAACAGCTCTGCACCGCAGCAGATGCAGCGATAGGTGCCGGTCGCTGTGAAGTTGACGTACTTGCCGGTGAATGGCCGCTCTGTCCCGGCCTGCCGAGTGACCTGATAGGCGTCCGGTGTAAGCTGGTTGCGCCATTCGGCATCGGACTTTTCAATTTTATCGCCCATGTGAACCTCTCGTGTCCTGAGCTGATTAACTTGAACCTTTCTCAAAATGTATCTAGCGCGTCTAAGTGGTGTTGCGAACCCTGCTCCGTTCCTCACAGGGTCCGCGTCTTGCCTGGACACGCGATCTACGATTTTGAGATAGGTTCTATTTGCATTGAGGTCTCCGTTGCCCGTTTCTGGATCTTGTTTCGGATCATCAATGACGCAGGCCCAATTATGCGACGCTGGGGTCAGGAGTCCAAATGGACATTTTCTAATGGCTTGCATAAGGCTGTCTGCACTCGCTACCCTTGCCGCTATGTCTGATGCCCCAACACTTCCATCCATACCCGACAATGCGTTGGAATGGCGCGCGATCCGCTCCCCCGGACCGGGCGGGCAGAACGTCAATAAGGTCGCGACCGCCATCCAGTTGCGAGTCTATCTCGCCAAGGCGGGACTACTGCCGTCAGTGCGCGCGCGGCTGGAAAAGCTGGCGGGACGACGGGTGAGTACCGAGGGTGCACTGCTGATCGAGGCCAATCGTTTCCGGAGCCAGGAGCGTAACCGCGCCGACGCCTGGGCGCGATTTGAAGAATTACTAACCAAGGCATTGATCAAGCCGAAACGGCGCGTCGCCACGCGTGTGCCGCATGGCCAGAAACAGCAGCGCATGGATCAAAAGACTAAACGCGGTGGCGTCAAGCGCTTGCGGGGAAGATCGGTACAGGAGGATTGATACGGGGTGTATTGCCCCGCGCCTCCAGGCGATCGGTCAGAGCCCAACCAAAATATCCCCGCCCTCAATGCGCACTGGATAGATGCGTAATGGGTCACGGGCAGGCTCTTCCAGCGGCTGACCGGTGCGCAGGCTGAAGCGGCTGCCGTGCAGGGAGCAAGACACCAGGTCGCCATGCAACGCGCCGTTACACAGGCTGTGTTCTTCATGAGTGCACATTTCATCAACGGCGAGGATTTCTCCACTGACATTGGCAAGCAGGATGCGTTGGCCATTGAGACGGGCGCAGCGCATGGTGCCAGGTCGGATGTCACTCAGTGTGGCGACATGGATGTAATTCTGAGACATGTTCTTTATAGCCCGGATATAAAATCAGTGGGCAGTGTGCCTTGGGTGGCACCGGGAATCCAGACCGAGAAGTTGCCGCGAAAGGTACAGATCAGCGCCACAGCGCCGATCTAGTGATAAGTTATTGATCAACGTTAAGGATCTCACCACATGGCTGCCAAGCCGCACAAAAAAGGCGGATTTTTCCGCACATTACGTATCGGTCTGTTGATGCTGTTGTTGATAGGTGTGGCTGGTGATGCCTGGCTGACTCGCCTGCGCACTACTGATTGGCGAAATCCGCTCTGGGTGAGTGTGTACCCCATCAATGCCGATGGCAGCGCGGCGACCGCGCGTTATATCGCATCGCTTACCAATGACAGCTTCGAGCCGGTGGAGGTTTTTTTCGCCAGCGAAGCGGAGCGTTATGGGGTGCACCAATCAAGCCCGATGCAATTGCGGCTGGCACCGGAACTGAACGAGATGCCGCCGCCCCCGCCTGCAAATGATCAGCGCCTGGCGGTGATGGCCTGGAGTTTGAAGATGCGCTACTGGGCCTGGAGCACCGTGCGCGCCAACCATGATTCATCCAGTAATATTCAGGTCTTCGTGCAGTATCACGATCCCGTGCTGACCGATCGGGTGGCGCATTCGCTGGGGTTGCAGAAGGGTTTGATCGGCGTGGTGAATGCCTTCGCCTCGCGCAAGATGACTGGGCAAAATAATGTTGTGATTGCTCATGAGCTGCTGCACACCGTCGGCGCGACCGATAAATATGATCCACACAACAGTTTGCCGCTGTACCCGCAGGGTTTCGCCGACCCTGACCGCGAGCCCCTCTATCCGCAGACGCGTGCGGAGATTATGGGAGGCCGTATCCCGATCTCCGAGCGGGAGGCCAATTTGCCGATGTCGCTCGGCAAGACGCTGGTAGGTCCAGAGACCGCCGCGGAGATCAATTGGATGCAACCAGCAACCTAGATTTCCTGAGTGGTTTCTTAACGTTCCACAGCAGCAGCGTTAGACTGCACGCCACTCAACGACGGCACATGTAATCCATGAACACCAAACCGCCTATTTTATTGTCAATCGTCGAACTCGGTGGCTATCCGAATTTTGCGCCGCTCTATGAACGTCTGGGTTGTCAGGTGCTGGTCGAGAACAGCATGCGCAAGGCGCTGACGGCAGTGAAGCAGTATCAGCCGCGTGTGGTGGTGGCGGAATTCAATTTCCAATCCGATTTCCGTGACCGCACCAGCAGTCTGGAGTCGTTGATGTCCGTGGTGCAGCGATTGCCACAAACGCGGGTGATTGTGTTTTACGAGCAGGACTACGCCCACCAGCTTGCAAAGCTGCAGGCCATCGCACCTCTGTTCAAAGTGATGGCCTATCCGATTGCCGAAGATGCGCTGGCGGCGAATGTACAGGCGGCATTAGCGGATTCAAGTGCGTAAAAGCGGCACTATCCCATTCTACTCAGCGTCGGGAACGTCTGCGGCCCTGGAATCGGGTGATGTGTTGGATAATATCCGAGTAGGGGAAATCTGCCAGTCCGCCATAGCGGATTTCGGCTTCGTTGATCAGGCCGAAAACGTCCGCTACGTCCTCAGCGTCAGCAAGTTCCGGATGGATCTGTGCCTGCAGGCCGAGCAGTCCGCCGGTCTGAACCTTGATTTCTTTGTTGTGGGGGAGTGGCCCGCCGATGTGGGTCATCTGCAGGGAAAAGCGCGCGCTGTCGCGCAGCCGCCCCAGCAGAATGATGCAGCGTTGTTGCGCGGCATCGCTGTTGCAAGCAACCGCTTCACGGTCGGCCAGGAACAGACGTTGGGAATGACTGCAAGTGACTTTGCGCGAGTTCAGTGCCTTTTCCAGAACACAGCGCCGTTCGTTCACGCTGTTGTAGGTTGAACGGTACTCGTCTTCCTCCATGCGCGCTTACTTCTCCCACTCGCGCAGGATCGGCGCCTCGCGATGCTCCTGGAGTTTGTCTTCGGCTTCCAGCGGGGTGGCAGCGAAGATCACTTTGACAATGATATTGGTGTCGGTGCCGAGCTCGGCACGCATCTCGCGGGCATGCTTCTTGGCGTCGTTGAACACCTCGAAATCGGTGACCTGTTCCAGGTTTTTGACCAAGGGGGTCGGGCCGGGGACGATCTTGTAGATGTAATAGGGCATGGGCACTATCCTTTGATGCTGTGACGGACGGGGATTACCGCGTAGGACCGGGATTATCCCGGCTGGCATACCAATAAGTCTAGGGAGCCTCTGATTATTGTGGAATGTCGGACGCGGCCTTCGGCCTGAATCCGACCTACAAGACTGCGCAGAAGTAGCGTAGGTCGGATTCAGCGGCGCTAGCCGCGCGTC
>JBGSOE010000106.1:0-2792 GCA_041739295.1 Thiohalobacterales bacterium
TGTCGGGGCTCATGCGAGGCGATGGAAACCGCCATCGATGGCAGCCCCAGAAAACGCCCCTCGGTCGCCGCCGCAACCGTGCCCGAATAGAGCACATCGTCGCCCAGATTCGGCCCGTGATTGATGCCCGCGACCACGATGTCGGGATCGGCCTCAGAGAGCCCGGTCAAGGCCAGATGCACGCAGTCGGTCGGCGTGCCATCGACACGAATAAAGCCATCCGGCATGGTCGTGGCCCGAATCGGATATTCCAGTGTCAGGGAGTTCGAGGCGCCGCTACGGTCGCGATCCGGCGCGACCACCGTGATATCACCATGTTCCGCCAACGCAGCGGCCAAGGCACGGATACCGGGGGCCTGATACCCATCGTCGTTGCTGATCAGAATCCTCATGTACGCAGACGGCCCGCCGGAACAGCTGTGATGGGCACCTCTAAAAATTCACTGAAGGCGCGCTGGCTGCGTTGCAACCAGGCTCAAAATGCGGGGCCGGGAAGCGGCAGACTCCGTGTAAACTCCGCTTTTCCCCCCGGTTGCGCCTTGCCATCATCGCCTTGATTGAATTTTTAGAGGTGCACTGATACTCATTGAAGGGACACTATACTGGATGCGCAGGTTTTCGGACATATTCAGCTGTGACATTATTGCCCCATCACCCGGCCGGTCGGTACATCTGCACTCCCACAGGGCGTTAAACCGGATCGACCGCGCTTAAAACCTCAATAACACCGGGTTTGCGGACTGGACTGTCCACCTATGAAAAAAACCTCCCGCCCAGTCGCACCTGAAACTGGACCAGACAGCACCGACAGCGAGCTGTTTCAGCGTAGCGTCGGCCCGGTCCGTCGGGTACATCATGACCGCATCGACCCACCGGTACGGCGTCCGCCCGCGCGCGCCAAATTCCGCGACCGCGACGATCAGGCGGTTCTGAAAGATTCGCTGTCAGATCACTTTGACCCCGGCGATTACACAACCGGTGAGGAACTCGGGTTCGCCCGCCCTGGCCTGCAGCACCGCACGCTGAAACGCCTGCGCCGTGGCCAGCACGCACAGCAAGCGGAGTGCGACCTGCATGGCCAAACCGTTATCGAGGCCCGCCAGACCTTGAACGCGTTTCTACACCAATGTCAGGCCCAGCAGTTAAGCTGCGTGCGCATCATTCACGGCAAGGGTTACGGCTCGCAGCAACGTATTCCGATTCTGAAATCCAAGGTCGGCGCTTGGCTGCGGCAGTGCGACGATGTACTCGCGTTCTGTTCCGCCCGCCCTGCTGATGGCGGCACCGGCGCTGTCTATGTGTTGTTGAAGAAAAATTGAACCCTAAGGTGCAACGCATATGAAAATCGAACGGCTGATGTCGACACGACTGATTACGGTGGATATGGATGTTACCCTTAAAGAAATCCGTGACCTGTTTGAGAAGGCCGCCTTTCACCATCTCCTTGTCACTGATAATAATAAGCTGGTAGGCATCATCTCGGATCGCGACATACTCCGGTGGTCCAGCCCCTTTATCGGCACCGTGCAGCAACGGCCCGCCGACGAGCACCTGCTGCATAAACGCGCGCATCAGATGATGACCCGCCACCCAATCACCCTCAGCAGAACGGATTCTGTAACCACAGCATTGCAAATCCTGACCGACAAGAAACTGTCCTGTTTACCGGTGATGAATCTGGATGGCAGCCTTGCCGGCATTGTTACAGCACGGGATTTCCTGCAGTTCATGCTGAAGATGGCCACGAATACGCTATAGACGAATGGCACTTAGTTAAGGCGACGTCCCCGTTTTTTCGTCATTCCGGCGCAGGCCGGAATCCAGGGTTTTACCTACGGATGCGGGTTCTGGATCCCGGCATACGCCGGGATGACGGTGGTTCTGGGCTTAAGTAAGTGACATTCCGCGATAGACACCTTCTCTCAACGTGCAGCGGATGATGCGGAAAGACCATATAAATTCCACAGTGCATTAAGCCTATAAACCGCATTTGCCACGGAATCACACGGAAAAACCCGGACAGGATCATACGCTTCACGCCGGCGCCGCCATCACCCGCAAGGGGGTGAATAGTCGCTCCAGGAAGGTACTGTGTTTCGGTGTCTTCCGTGTGCTTCCGTGGCTGATATGATTTTTTTAGGTTCAGCCAGTACCGAGAAATACCAGTCCAAAAGCAAACAGAGACATGGACAGCCAGGTCTTATTCGCATGCGCCTGCAGTCGTTCATAGGCGATCAACCCCAGGTATATGCAGACGATATACACCGGAATGACCCGTAATGAAGTCAAATGAAATATGTCACCCGGCAGGTAATACGCATAATAGTCATTCAGCACCAGCAGAAAATAGCTATTGCCCAGAACTTCCCAAAGCAACGGCGCTTCGACACCAATGATCATCGCCTTGAATAGGTTGCGATTGGGACCTTCTGAAAATCGGCTATTGAGTGTTTGATTCAGGAAGTAGAGATGCACGCCGTAGCTGGTCCAGACCAGTACAGACAAGGCCGAGATATTGCCGTCATGCAACGGCCAGAACCGATAAAGCCAGAGTTTTTCGCTGAACAACTGTTCGTAAACAGGATTAAGCATCGCTTCGCAGAGGATGGCCAGCAAAAATACCAGCGATGCCAGCATGGCAATACCGGGTACATCGCGTTTCAGAACGCCGTCGCACAAATGCCTATTGATCACGAAAGATACCGACGGGAACAGTAGCGCAAAGGTCAAACCTGTCGCGGCTATCTGCCAGAAGCGCATGCCCTCAGTAGCGGCGGCGAGAATATCCGGCA
>JBGSOE010000141.1:0-9685 GCA_041739295.1 Thiohalobacterales bacterium
GAATTGCAGAATCTTCATGCCGGGCAGGCCGAAGTGCTGGCGTAAGGCATCGACCTCCGGGGTAATGATGCCGAGGTCTTCCGCCACCAGCGGCAGATCGTGGAAACTGTCCTGCAAGGCTTTAAACAGGCGTTCGCCGGGCGCCTTGACCCAATGCCCGTCGATGGCGGTCTCGGCGGATGCGGGAATTTCCCAGAATGCTTCAAAGCCGCGAAAGTGATCGATACGAATCAGATCGAACAACTCGCGTTGGGTGCGCATGCGATCGATCCACCAACGAAATCCGTCTTGTTCGATCTGATCCCAACGATAATGCGGATTTCCCCAGCGTTGGCCGGTCGCGGAAAAATAATCCGGCGGCACGCCGGCAACGACTTCGAGGCGTCCGGCGGCATCGAGTCGGAAACAGTCACGGCGTGCCCAGACATCGGCGCTGTCATAGGCCACGAAGATCGGCACGTCGCCGAACAACCAGACGTCGTGTCGATTAGCGTAGTCGCGTAGCGCATGCCACTGCTTGAAGAACACATATTGATTGAAAGCGCTCTGTTCACATTGCGCCGCCAGGCGTTTGCGCGCCTCGGTAAGTGCATCGGGTTGCCGATCGCGCAGCGCTGGTGGCCAGTCGAACCAACCACGATGGTGTTGTTCGGCACGTAACGATTCATATAGGGCAAAATCGTTCAGCCAGTCACTATGCCGTTCCTTGAAATCGGCAAAGTCCGCGCGCTCATAGTCGCTGGCCTTGCGTTGGAAACCGGCATGCGCCACTTGGAGCTGGTCGACACGCCAGGCTTCCGTGCACTTGCCTTCACAGCTGGCAACGGCATCCAGCCAGCCCCACTCCACCATGCGCTGCAGACTGATGAGCCGCGGATTACCTGCGTGAACCGAGGTGCATTGGTAAGGTGAATAGTCGGCATGCGTGGGGCCGAGTGGCAACATCTGCCAGACCCGGATACCCGCCGCAACGAGGAAATCCACAAAGCGGAACGCCTCGGCACCCAATTGTCCGCTGTCGAACTCACTCGGTAGTGATGTCGGGTGCAGGAGAATACCCGCGCGACGCTGCGCAAAGGGACTGTTGGGCGGAATGATTGGGGTCATCGCGCGTCAGCCCTTGGGCTGGCCCTGTCGCATCACACCACCGGCGGCCGGTCCCGGGCCCGTTGAACCATGCGAGAAGGCATGCGTCAGGTACTCGGGCGGTTCCTTGCCGAGCATTTGATAGAGGTTTGCCAGATGCATGCGGAACAGGCGATCAAAGTCCTGCACACTATCAGACGGGTTGTAATCGCCGAACCACCAGAACCAGTCGGAGCCTTCGCAGATCGAAAGTTGGTGCTGAGCAGCGGCCAATTGATCCGAGTCGATACGCCCGCCATGGGTCACTTCATCGAACATGCGTTTGGCTTCGCCCAGCATATCCCAGGCGCGGTTTTTGTCCGCGTCACCGATCCAGGTGGAGAAGGTGCCGTACACCCAGCTACCTGCCACCAGTCGGCTGATCTCGACCGGCTTATTGGCACTGTTATCCAGATAGTCGGAAAAGGTCGTCAGATTGATATGCGGGTGTTCAGCGAGACTGCGGTACAGCGCGTCCAGAAAGTAATAGCCGTTTTCCGGGTAATACTCCCAGGCATTCTCACCATCGAGGATAATCGACACCACACGACGCGCATCCGGCTCATTGGTGGTGATGATGTTTTCCAGATGATGCACCAGATTAGCGGCGGCATCATCAGCATGCCATTCGGAATAGGTAAAACCGAGCATGTCCGAGAGTCCATCATCACGGAAGAAACAGGCCAGCTTGCCGCCCGGAATGTGGTAGGGACGGAACATCAACGCCTCACGCGATTGACCATTTAGCTTGGCGTCTTTCGCCACACTGTTGAACAGCACGCTTTCACCACTGGCAGCCCAGCTGAAGCCGTGCTTTTCCAATTGCCGCAACGTAGCAGTACTCACACTGCCTTCCGATGGCCAACAGCCGCGCGGTCGAAAACCAAAATACTGCTCGCAGGTATTGATCGCCTCGCGCAGATGCCAATCGGTACGCTCTTCGCCGCCGGGATAGGCCGTCAGTTTCGGCAAGGGCACATCCGGCATCGCCTCGCGCGCGGATTCGATATCGAGCAGCAGCGGTACGATCGGATGTGCGTAGGGTGTAATTGAGATTTCGACTTTGCCCTCTTGGGCCAGCCGCGCATAGCGGTCGATCACGCCAGACAGCAGTTCGCCGATGACACTCATCAGTTCACGCCGGTCATGCAGCGTAAAATGTTTGCCCTTATCCATCAGCGTACGGACCCGAGTATCGCTGCGGCGCACTGTCTCACCCATCCAGGCCAGGTGATACCACATCAGGATGTCCACCAGGAACTGATCGCTGAGGTAGTTCATGCTGTCCACATGTTCGCAGCAGCAACGCGCCAGTGCCGCCAGTTCCCGATAGGGAGGGAACCGGTCTATCAGGCGTTTTTGATTGGCGCGCAGACAGGCCTTGGTGAGCTTCATGCGCGCTTCCGGTTCGGGCGGAAGTGTCGCCGCGACCAGGGCATCGAGCAGCGGATCGCGAATGGTTTTGCCGTCGCGCAGAAAACTGCGCACCTGTCCGGCATAATCGGCAAGCTGGTCCAGCAGAATAGGTGCGAAATTCACTACCGCTTTGGCGTTTGGTACCGCTTCAAGGTGCGCCGCCATGTCGACGTAATCTTTGATGGCGTGCAGATAGGTCCAGGGCTGGTGATATTCACCGCTCATCATGTTGCAGTATTGCGGCTGATGCATATGCCAGCACAGCACCACATTGAGACGCGTATCAGCGGACATGATGCAGTTCCTGGCCGAGCATTTCAGGCGTCACCAGCACCACGCCGCCGGACGAAACATGGAAACGTTCGGCATCGGCCTTTGGGTCTTCGCCAATGATGGTATTCGGTGGAACCTTGCAGCCTTTATCGATCACGGCACGGGTGATACGGCAGCCCTCACCAATGTTTACATTGGGTAACACCACGGTATCTTTCAGTGATGCATGCGCATGCACCTTTACATTCGAGAACAGCAGCGAGTGGCGCACCAACGCGCCCGAGATGATACAACCACCGGAGACCATTGAATCGACCGCCATACCGCGGCGATCATCATCGTCGAATACAAATTTGGCCGGCGGCAGTTGTTCCTGATACGTCCAGATCGGCCATTGTGCGTCGTAAAGATTGAGTTCGGGCGTGATGCCGATCAACTCCAGGTTGGCTTCCCAGAACGCGTCGATCGTTCCCACATCACGCCAATAGGCCTGCTTGCCGGTCTCTTCGTCACGGAACGGGTAGGCGACGACCTTGTTCGACGCGATAACGCGCGGAATGATGTCTTTGCCAAAATCGTGTGTGGAATTCTCGTCATCACTGTCCTGGATCAGTATCTGATACAGAAACTCGGTGTTGAAAACATAGATGCCCATAGAGGCGAGCGCTACGTCGGTACGGCCCGGCATGGGCTGTGGGTGTTCGGGCTTTTCCTGGAAATCGATAACGCGGTTGTCGTTATCCACCGTCATCACGCCAAAGGCCATGGCGCGTTCAAGTTCAACCTCGATGCAGCCCACGGTCATATCCGCAGCGCGCTTCACATGTTCGGCTATCATCGGGCCATAATCCATTTTGTAGATATGGTCCCCGGCCAGGATCAGCACGAAGTCAGGGCGGTGATTACGGATAATGTCGAGATTCTGATAAACCGCGTCGGCCGTGCCTTCGTACCAGGTCGTTTCAATGCGCTGCTGGGCGGGTAATAACTCAACGAACTCGCCGAACTCGCCGCGGAGAAAATTCCAGCCGCGATGAATGTGTTGGATCAGTGAGTGTGCCTTGTACTGGGTGAGTACACCGATACTGCGGATGCCCGAGTTCAAGCAATTGGATAATGGGAAATCGATGATGCGGAATTTACCCCCAAACGGTACTGCCGGTTTGGCGCGCCACAGCGTCAGATGCTTGAGGCGGGAACCACGACCACCCGCCAGGATGAGCGCGAGGGTATTGCGGGTAAGACGGCTGACGAAACGCCGCGTCTGGCCGGAACTCATGTTCAACGTTCTCCTTCTAAGATGTCAGGTTCTTCAGGAATAACCCCGGCGCAACCCGCAGTCGGGTGGTACTTTGACTACTCTCAAGTACCAAGTTCGGGCCTTATGGTACCATTTGCTCATGAACTTGGAATGACTATACCTATGCCTGTCGAGACGGGTAAAGCACGGAGCGTCAAGCAAACAACACGCCATGCCTAAAATTGCAACCACAGCGACCAAAACACTGCCTCCGGATCTCCGACTCATCGTCGAGGCGCGCCATCACGATCCGTTCGCCGTACTGGGTCGACATCTACAGGGTGCAGATGCACGCGTAGTCGTCTACCTGCCCGGCGCGCGTTCTGCGCAATTGCCTGATAATGGCGCATCAATGCAGCGAATGTCGGGCAGTGACTTCTTTATCTGGGAGGGAGCTGCAGGCAACCTGCCCCCGCGTTATCAGGTAGCCTGGATCGACTCGGCTGGACAAGCTCGGACCGCTTACGACCCCTATTGCTTCCCGCCACAGCTAAGTGATTTTGATCTGCACCTGTTCGGAGAAGGTCGGCATTGGCATGCCTACCGTTTCATGGGCGCGCGGCCACACTATACGGACCAAGTCGATGGCGTACTGTTCTCGGTCTGGGCGCCGAATGCTGAACGCGTCAGCGTGGTTGGTGACTTCAATGATTGGGATGGGCGCCGTCATCCGATGCGGGTTCGCGGCGGCAGCGGCATCTGGGAGTTATTCATTCCCGGGCTATGTGCCGGCCAGTTCTACAAATACGAAGTACGCAACCGCGAACACGGCACGATCCACCTCAAGATCGATCCCTACGGTCGCGAATTTGAACGCCGCCCCAGCACTGCCGCGCGCATACCGGACCAAGAAAGCTATGTCTGGGGCGATGCCGATTGGCTGCATACGCGTCGTGAACACGATTGGCTACATGCCCCCGCCTCCATCTATGAAGTCCATCTCGGCTCCTGGCGGCGCAACACTGACGGCGGGTTCCTCAGTTACCGCGAACTCGCCGAACAACTCATCCCCTACGTCAAGGCACAGGGATTCACGCACATCGAACTGCTGCCGATCACCGAGCATCCGCTGGACGATTCCTGGGGCTATCAAGCCACCGGCTATTACGCGCCGACCAGCCGCCACGGGACCCCGGACGAGTTCAGGGCGTTCGTCGATCAGTGCCATCAGCAAGGCATCGGAGTCATTCTCGACTGGGCGCCGGGACACTTCCCGAAAGATGCTCATGCCCTGGCCTTTTTTGACGGTAGCGCACTCTATGAGCATGCCGACCCGCGGCGCGGTGAACACCGCGACTGGGGCACGCTGATTTTCAACTACGGCCGTAATGAAGTCCGCAACTTCCTGCTGTCATCGGCGCTGTTCTGGATTGAGGAATGCCATCTCGATGGACTGCGCGTGGATGCGGTCGCCTCGATGCTGTATCTGGATTATTCACGCGAAGCCGGCGACTGGCTCCCGAATATGTACGGCGGCCGTGAAAACCTGGAGGCTATCGACTTCCTGCGGCAGCTCAATCAGGTTACCCACGGCCAGCATCCGGGCACCTTGATCATCGCCGAGGAATCCACGTCCTGGCCGCAGGTCACGCGTCCGCCTTACGTCGGCGGCCTGGGTTTTTCAATGAAGTGGAATATGGGCTGGATGCACGACACGCTGGTCTACATCAGCAAGGACCCAATTCACCGGCACTACCAGCACGACCAACTCACGTTTGGGCTGCTTTACGCCTTCACAGAAAATTTCGTACTGCCGTTTTCGCATGATGAGGTAGTACACGGCAAGCGCTCCATGCTGCACAAAATGCCGGGCGATGAATGGCAACAGTTTGCCAATCTGCGCCTGTTGTATACCTATATGTGGACCTATCCGGGCAAGAAACTGCTGTTCATGGGCTCGGAATTCGGCCAGCGCTCAGAATGGAATTGCAATACACAACTGGAGTGGCCGGCACTGAAATACCCGCCGCATGCTGGCGTACAGAATCTGGTACGTGATCTGAATCGTCTGTATCGCAGCGAGTCGGCTTTGCACCGCTATGATTTCGAATCGCAAGGCTTCGAATGGATCGACTGCCACGATGCTGCGCAGTCAGTGATCAGCTATCAACGCCGAGCCAACCATGAAATCATTATCACCGCGTTCAACTTCACACCCGTGGTGCGCACGAATTATCGCCTGGGTGTCCCAGAACCTGGGCGTTATCGGCTCTTGCTGAATTCGGATTCCATCTTCTATGGCGGCGGTAACATCGGTGAACAGATACTGCATACCGAACCAGAACCTTGGATGGGTCACCCCCAATCCATTGTGCTGACCCTGCCACCACTGGCCGGTATGATTCTTAAGCGGGAAAGCTGAAAAAATAACTCACTTCTGCTTTGGCCGGAACGCCGTGATAAAGGATTCATCAGCGGTCAAAAACGGCCCGCCAATAAGGTCGATGCAATACGGTACGGCGGGAAACACCGCCTCCAGGCACTCAGCGATGGCCGCGGGTTTGCCCGGCAGATTGATAATCAACGACTGCCCGCGAATACCTGCCAACTGGCGTGACAGGATCGCAGTCGGCACATGCTTAAGAGAAACTGCACGCATCTGTTCACCAAAACCCGGCATGAGCTTTTCGATCACGGCCTCGGTCGCCTCGGGCGTTACATCGCGCAGTGCCGGGCCTGTACCCCCGGTAGTCACCACGAGACAGCAGCCGTCCTTGTCGCAAAGTTTTTTGAGCGTAGCCTCCACCTGCTCTCGCTCATCGGGGATCACATGTGCAACCGGTTCCCAGTCCGAAGTCAGTGCCTGTTCCAGCCAAGCACGAATGGCTGGCCCACCGAGATCTTCGTAATCGCCACGGCTGGCCCGGTCAGAGACAGTGACAATACCGATGCGGGCAACAGCTGTAGACATGCGCGAAGATCCTCTAATGTGTCGGAGTAGCGCAGTATAACAAAGCCCAGACAGTGGTATGACGCCTTGGTTGGCTGTGGTGAGCACAGCGAGCCGTACCGCAACAACCTCAACTACACAAACCCGCAAAGCGCCTGTTGTTGACCACCACGACGCTACCCGGACAATACGCCCATCCACCCAGCAAGGAATCAACATGGCCAAGATACTTTATTTCGGCGATCTTCCCGACCGCATCGGCCGCGGCGCCGAAGAACTCTTTCTACCTAAAACAGTACTGACTACCCGTGGCCTGCTCCAATATTTGCGTGAACGCGGCGCTGCCTGGGCTGACGCACTGCAAGACGACCGTCTCACCATTACCATCAACAAGCAATTTCTGGAACTGGATGATGCGATCACCGACCAGGACGAGATTGCACTGATTTCCAAGGGACTGGGGCGCAGCTGAACGCACAGACTCTTTCCGGTCATGCTGCACAGGGTTACACAACTTGATTGAGTCGCGATCAATCAGTATTTATGGAATTTCTGAATAACTCACTGAAGCGGCATTCGCTTGCTTGATCAAATTAATCAGAGGCTGCCTAGAATTCCAGTCATACCAGCCGGGATTCGCCAGAACAACTCGCTCATAAATCAGTCGCTATTCAGCTATCCCACCGCCATAGACTTGCGGAGGGGCACCATGGCGTCTATACCTCGAGGGTCGGTTTTTTCTTGGCAGCCATGATTTCGTCTCAGATCAACACCTGTTAAAGCGAATTTACCGGCAATACCATATCGCACCCCTGAGTGGGTGATTACTAATACTGATAGGTTATGGAGGACAACATCATGAAAACGATGCATTTCACTACCGGCCTTGCCGCCTTTGCCCTGCTGGCTAGCGGCGCTCTGCAGGCCGCTGTCGAAGTAGACTCCTTTCAAATTCTGGATGCCGATGCAAATGGTTATATCTCGGCAGAAGAATCCGCCAGTAATCAGGCTTTGACCACGCAATGGACAGTATTGGACAAGGACAGCAATAATCAATTGGATAAAGTTGAATTTAGTGCGTTTGAAATCGACACTGAAAGCTCGCCGGCCAGCGGCAACATGATGCAGCAAGGCACGGAGCCCGCTTCAACACCTGCGCAGTAACCCAGAACCAGGTCGGCGGTGAATCAGACCTAACCGCCGGCCTGGGCCACGCGTTCAGTACAATTGCTGAGTACCAGCTTGGGCGGATCCATGGAGAAGATGAATGGCGCGGTCTGACGTAATGCGCTCATTCCCAGGATCTGGCGGGTCTTACCCGGAAACACAGCCGCTTCAACGCCGCGCAGTATGCAGCTTGCGCCAATACGTAATTGGGTGATGCGATAAACCGGCACCGTCATGGTACTGCCATCGGCCAACACGCCTGACAGGTCTTTGACATACGTGGCGTCACCGGATGTCTGTAGCATGCCCAGTGTTTCTTCATTGATCGTCATGTAACCGGAACCGGTATCCACCATCAGATCCACCGGACCGACGCCATGAATATCCCCGTCGACATAGTAGGTTGCGGCACCTTTATCACGCATTGGGATATCACTATCGAAGTCCCCCGCAGTCACGCATCCACTGGCGAAGAACGCAACGGCAGCAACAAATTTCGTGGTGTGCAGCATAAAACCCCTTCTTCGTTACCGTTGCAGGCGACTCTGGCAAGCCGCTCAGATGAGACTCAGATAAACTTTGCAACTCTCAGGCCAGTCCAGGATTCAACCGCGGTATCATCCGGGTATAGTGGCCACAGTCCTTGGAAACACCGCCAATGCTCACCGACATTCAGAACAGCGATGTACAGCTCTGGCCCCTGGTATTGGGTTGGGGGATCGTCTCCCTTCTCTATCTTTTCGGCTGGAAACGCCAAGCCTTGATCGCAACCGCCGGGATGGGCATCGTGACCTACGGCATTTTGTCTCTTGCGCTGCGCAGCGCTTGAGCTTGACGGGGTTTTTGATAGGCGGGGGTAGTCAACTTACAACGCCAAACTGTGACGGGGGTCGCAGCTGCTGGCACGCCGGAATCGGCTTTCGATCTGAATTCGACCTACGATCGATACACGTACTATCGTATATCGGGTCTACGCGGATTCGTGTGTGAGTGAATAGGCATCCAGAACGGGTCGCACAGCCTTGGCAACCGGCCTCACCGAGGCTTGATGTGATCCCGTATTCAGCAGTGGGAAGACGATCATGTAGCCCGGATGCAGCGCAGTGGACAAAAGCGCGAAGCGCGTTGAGCCCGTATATCTAATGGATCAAGCCTGTAACCAAACGTAGGGGGCTTTCAATAAACTGTCAGGGGATGACAGATTAAACGTGGGCCGCCATATACACCGGTTGGCGTTGCGCCCCCCAGTGACCTGGTTGCGCTTCAAATACACCCGCCAGCGGCGTAGAACAGGTTTTGCAGCGCCCTTCTGCATCCAGATTCCACTCGCCAAGCACATACCAATCACGGCCAATCAGACATTCACCGCAATGATGGCAGTAGGTGCTCCCGCCACTGCTGTCATGGACATTGCCGGTGTAGGCGTAGCGCACACCGTTGGCCATGGCAATTCCACGCGCACGGGTCAGTGTCTCAGCTGGAGTGGATGGCACATCGCGCATTTTCCAATCGGG
>JBGSOE010000157.1:0-5210 GCA_041739295.1 Thiohalobacterales bacterium
CGCGGCCTTCGGCCTGAATCCGACCTACGTTTCTTATGCGGGTTAACGTAGGTCGGATTCAGCGGCGCAAGCCGCGCGTCCGACAGTTTCGGTAGAACCTATCGTAAAATCGCAGATCGCGTCTCCAGGCAAGGCGTGGACAGGCGACTCGAAGCGAAGCGGTGAGAACGGCGCCAGCCGGCCCGAAGGGCGAGGTGCGCAGCACCGAGTAACAAACGGAGTTTATACAGAGTCTGCCGCTTCCCGGCCCCGTATTTTGAGCCTGGCAGCAACGCGGCAGAGGCCGCTTCAGCGAATTAGCCTGAGGATCCCTAAGTAAGGTCATTCGCGTCAGTAAGTATTCATGCATAAGTTAATAACTTATGGTGCGTCGCGTCTGAAAATTATGGCCCCTCCAATCAAGGCAATACCAAGCAACCAGATCGGCCCCTGTGCGGGAAAATTGGTGGATGCTGAAGCACTCAACGCGGTATTGCTGCTCGATAAGGCACTGGCTGATTCCGCCTTTGCAACGGGTGTAAATGCTGTCATTAGCGAAATTACGTATAGCGCGACCACAACCTCAAATAACGTCCGTTGTTTTTTTCTCATGTACCCCCCCTCGATTTCTGTAAAGTGACACGCCAACTCTAAGCGAAATATGTTACAAAACTATGTAGCCAGCCAAATCGATATAAGGAACCTCTGATTAATTCGCTGAAGCGGCATCTGCCGCGTTGCAACCGGGCTCAAAATACTCATTTACGCCGTGTAAACTCCGTTTGTTACTCGGTGCTACGCACCTCGCCCTTCGGGCCGGCTGGCGCCGTTCTCTCCGCTTCGCTTCGAGTCGCCCGTCCGCGCCTTGCATCTGCTCGCTTGATCAAATTAATCAGAGGTTCCATAACTCGCGTCATACATGTTTAGATTGTTGATGGTTCGATTCTCTAAAACATCTACGGGTCAGAAAGTCAGTTTTGGAACAACATGAGGGAATAGGACAGTAAGACTAGTCTAGCGGTCGTGAATTACAAATAAGCGATGTCTTAAAAAGCTTATTATTAAACGCTGACATATCTCAGCAACATGCTTGTACGAAATGGATTAATGAATGTATGGAGAATTGCTTACAGAATATCTGGTAAAAGACGACTAACTTGATGATTTCTTTCTAGCCGCCAACGCCGGCCAATCGCCTTAGGCGGTATTATAAACTGCACTGCTATGACGACCGAGTAACGACCACGCTTCGCCGCACTGAGGCCCTGGGCAGCAACCATCAATGTCCGCTTCTTATTTTTTACTGGATAGCGCCAGGATGACATACGAGAATTTATTCTGAGCGGCTTTAGGTAGCAGGCCTGTAAGAATTGACATAATCTTGCTGGGGTAGCTATGGCAACGCATGCGGACTCTCAATACGAATTGATTTGCGCGTTGTTCCTGCGCCTGATGGGTATCTTTTACCTGATCGCCTTCGCCTCGCTCGTGACGCAGGTCGACGGACTGGCTGGCAGCCAAGGTATCCAGCCCTTCGCGACCAAACTCGCACAACTCACAGCAGATTTTCCCGGCTACGAAAAATATCTCCGCCTGCCTGCACTGTTCTGGTTGAACGCCAGTGATGGCATTCTTGTCGGTGCCGCCGAGGCCGGCTGTGTCGTTGCACTGCTGATTATTCTGAACGTCGCGCCGCGCCTCGCGTTGATAACCGCCTATGCACTGTATCTGTCGCTCTACTCGGCCTGTCCGGTGTTCCTCAACTTCCAGTGGGACGGACTATTGCTTGAGGCGGGCTTTCTGGCCATATTTCTAACCCCGCGTTCAAAGGTGGCCGTGTTTCTGTTCCGCTGGCTGCTGTTCAGGCTGCGCTTCATGTCCGGTCTGTCGAAACTCGTGATGCAGGATCCCACCTGGTTGGGACTGACCTCATTGAGTTATTACTTTGAAGTACAGCCCCTACCCTCGCCACTTGCCTGGTACGCACACCATCTGCCTGAATGGTTACTCCGCATCGGCACAGCAGGGACACTGATCGTCGAATTGATCGTCCCATTCATGATGTTCCTGCCGCGACGCTGGCGTTTTGTAGCAGCTTGGCTGACGATCCTGTGGCAAGTACTGATCATCCTCACCAGCAATCACAACTGGTTCAACTTCCTGACCATCGCACTGTGCCTGTTTTTGTTCGATGATCAGGCATTGCAACGTGTTATCCCACAGCGCGTCACAACTGCATTGACTCAACGCCCCGTACCCAACCCGGGCGTGATCCACCGATTAGCTATTGGTGTACTGGCGTCCGTCGTCGCCGTTGCCAGCCTGATGCATTTCAAGGAACTGATCACCGTGCAGCCCATCAGCAGTGACTATGGACGACTGCTCGACTATGTGGAGGCCTATCGCGTTGTGAACAAATACCATGTCTTCGGCACCATGAAGACCGAACGCATCGAATTGCAGATCGAAGGTTCATCAGATGGCCGGGACTGGAAACCCTATCGATTCAAATATCGCCCCGACGATCCTCACAAGGCACCGACCTGGGTGATTCCCTTCCAGCCGCGTCTGGACTGGCAGATGTGGTTCGTCCCGCTGGGCCCCATCCATCTACCCTGGTTCGACGATTTTCTGCGACGTCTGCTGGACAACTCGCCCAGCGTGACAGCGCTGCTGAAGATCAATCCCTTTCCGGATCAGCCACCACGTTATCTGCGCGTGCAGGCTTATCGTTATAAATTTACCAGCGCGGAACAACATGTTGCGACGGGAGACTGGTGGACCATTGAGCCCCTCGGGCCCTTTACGCCGCTACCGTGGATGGAACGAACAGGTGTTCAATGATATTTACGCTGATGCACTAACGCGTTTATTGCTATCGGGTCGGGTGGCTTGTGCTAGGCAGGAAAACTGCAGTTGAGACAATTAGACCGATCGCAAACAGCAGCTCCTCCTTATCCACAATAGGGGAATTCTATTTGTGAACTTCGATATGCGACGCTTACTATTTGATATAACGGACTTATCTAAATCGATAATTGCGGACATCCAACGGATGACCTATAAATTATACTATTGTGCAATGGCATTGAATGGGGGGGCGAAGTAATGCCACAGGATGAATCGGAAAACAATTTGCCCAGCGCTGCAACACCACCTGATGCGCAGACTTTAGAACCTATTGACAACGACCTGTATAAATCCATCTTCGAGCACATGCTCAATGGTGTAGCTTACTGCAAACTGTTGTTCAAAAATGGGAAGCCCTGCGATTTCATATTCCTTTACACCAATCCCGCCTTTGAAGCACAGACAAGCCTGAAGAATGTCTGTGGTAAACGCGTAACCGAAATTCTTCCTGGACTTTGTACGTCAGATTTTCATCTTCTTGAGTCCTTTTGCCGTATAGCACTAGGTGGTCCTCCTGAAAAGTTCGAGGCCTATGTCGATGCATTGTCCATGTGGTTCTCTGTTTCCGCCTACAGCCCGAAGCATGACCATTTCGTAGCCGTTTTTGACGTGATTACTGAGCGCAAATTGGCAGAGGAAATGCTGCGCGCCAGCGAAGAACGCTATCTGGATATCTTTGACAATACCAGCGATCTGATTCAGTGCGTTTCCCCGGGTGGCACTTTTCTGTATACCAATCGGGCATGGCGAAAAACCTTGGGATATACCCAGCAAGAAGTCGCGTCACTAACCCTTTTCGATGTTCTACACCCGGATAGTTTGACCTGCTGTCAGGACCGTTTCCAACGCTTGCTCAATGGCGAGCCGATGATATGTATTGAATTCAAATTTCTCACCAAGTCGGGAGAAACGATCCACCTGTCAGGAGATTGCGGCTCGATCATAAAGAATGGCGAAACCATATCGACACGCGGAATATTCAAAAACATCACGGATATAGTAGACGTAGAAATTGCATTAAAACTCAGCGAATCCCGTTATCAAACGCTCTATGAGAACGCGCCGGATATTTACACCGTGATTAATAGTACCGGTGAAATACAATCAATCAACCGGATTGGCGCCAATATACTAGGCTACGATATAGGAGAGCTGGTAGGGGAATCGGCCTCCAAGGTAATCCATCCCGAGGATCAACAGATGGTTTTTGCACATATCAGAAAACAATTTGTTGATCCTAACCCTGATCAAGGGATCGAATATCGTAAGATAAGGAAAGATGGCTCGATCTTCTGGGTTCATCAGCGAGTCACGCTGGAGCCTGGCGGCAAGGAGCCGCGACTGCTGGTGGTTTGTCGTGATATCACAGAAAAACGCATCCTGGAGGAACGACTATCACATCAGGCTAAACATGATTCTCTCACCAACCTCATCAACCGGCGCGAATTCGAGCGCCGTCTGCAACGGTTATTGTCCAACACTCCTGATCCGGGCGATGAACATGTTCTGTGTTTCCTCGATCTCGATCAGTTCAAAATCATTAATGACAGCTGCGGACACATTGCCGGTGACGATCTATTGC
Source organism: Thiohalobacterales bacterium (assembly GCA_041739295.1). Taxonomy (GTDB): domain Bacteria; phylum Pseudomonadota; class Gammaproteobacteria; order Thiohalobacterales; family Thiohalobacteraceae; genus JAHJQQ01. Next base: position 4,472 of record JBGSOE010000157.1, read on the forward strand.
GTCAGATCGCGGCTTTGCTGCAAGGGCAAATGCGTTCGCGCGACACGCTTGCGAGAATGGGTGGTGATGAATTCGTGGTACTGATGGAGTATTGCTCCCTCGACGGAGCCATGCGCTTGGCCGAAAAGATCCGGGCAATGATTCAGGACTTTCAGTTCCATTGGCGGTCCAGGCAGTTTTCGATCGGCGTCAGCATTGGGCTGCTACCTGTTCTGCCGAATCTCAATATCACGGATACGATTACCTTGGCCGACTCCGCATGCTATGCCGCCAAGAAAGAAGGCGGGAACCGTATCCATGTCTATCACCCAAATGACCCGCTCATCTTGAACTACTTGCAGAATCAGCCAGGCACGGTGCCTTAAGGAACTTCTGATTAATACGCTGAAGCGGCCTCTGCCGCGTTGCTGCCAAGCTCAAACTACGGGGCCGGGAAGCGGCAGATGCCGTGTAAACCCCGTTTGTTACTCGGTGCTACGCACCTCGCCCTTCGAGCCGGCTAGCGCCGTTCTCTCCGCTTCGCTTCGAGTCGCCTGTCCGCGCCTTGCCTGGTGACGCGATCTGCGATTTTGCGATAAGTTCTACCGAAACTGTCGGACGCGCGGCGTGCGCCGCTGAATCCGACCTACGTTCACCCGCAAATAAACGTAGGTCGGATTCAGGCCGAAGGCCGCGTCCGACATGTTCGAGTCACCTGTCCGCGCCTTGCATCTGCTCGCTTGATCAAATTAATCAGAGG
>JBGSOE010000178.1:0-14638 GCA_041739295.1 Thiohalobacterales bacterium
GGATTCAGGCCGAAGGCCGCGTCCGACATTTCCTCAGCGAGGATGAATGCTTCGCGGTCAATCCTGCTCCTGGATTTGCGAAACAGCAGCGGATAGTCTTCCCTACTCAGCCTATGTTCAAGAGGTCAGACCCAGATTATCCAATAGGAGTTTAGTCGTTGCTCTTGCAGCCCAGCCACCACAATAGTCCGTTTCCTTTCTTCCTGGTGACGTCCGCATTCTCTAAGGAACAGTGCGTCATGCTTGAACGGGCATTTTCGCAAGTTGGGGAGTGGCAGCATCGGGATGGCGCGTTTTACCGGTGTTCTCTCCGGGACATTACCGGGAATATTCCAGCCAGGTTTCAGGCTGAAGTGATCGACAGAATGTGCAAGATTACCGGGTTGCCACTCGTGGTTCGGCTTGTCGTCACGGCCCAGCGAATGATGCCCGGCCAGCTCATTGGAGTGCACAGCGACCGGCCGCTGCTGGGCTATGAGATCGCGCGACTGGTCGTGCAATTCAATAAGCAGTGGCAACCCGACCACGGAGGTATTCTGGAACTGTTCACAACACCTGATAGCGAAGCGGTTTTCCGGGTGAATCCTGGATACAACGAGGCATTTGGCTTTCTGCTTCACGTCGATTCACACCATGGCGTCACCGAGGTTACCCAACCGCGACAATCCATCGTCTTCAACTTCTGGCACGCTGCCAATACGCCCGAACTCGCGACACACGTGCAAACCTTGTTCACCAACATCCACTTCTCAGAGTTGCCGGCCGCACTCAATCCCGTCGCGTCGGCTGCCGAATCGAGACTGCCCGAGGACACGACGTTTCGCGCGGGTACGGCAGCGGTGGCACTGCATCGCTGGGGCTACGACGACACTACCGTAGTGGCCGGATATCTACACAGCGCCGGACTTTCTAACAATAATGCTTTCGACGCGGAAGCGCATGCGGCCATACAACTTGCGGATTGGGTTGCGCGCTTGTACCGGGATTCGTTTGACCTGACTCGGTGGGAGATCCTGCGCAGCGAACTCGCAGGGAAGAAAATATTTACACGCTTGTTGCCCACTTGGCGCCTTTGTCTGCCCGAACTGGATACACTGATTCAATAGTGTCTGCGACGTCACCCCGTACTTGAATAGCGCCAAGGTATAGAGTCCGCTGCTACTGTAGCTGACATTTCTGCCAGCTGCTTGGCGTAGGCGGCGGGGGTAATTTGCGGCAATTTGGGCTCGGAGTAAAAACTCCAAAATCAAAAGCAGACAAATCGTCATGTTACACGCCAGTAGTGTAATGGTTTATTTCCTCTAACCCCAAATTCACAGACCTGATCGCTTCCGCCACTGCAAGGCTTGCGGCCAAACCTATTGGAGAGGCAGTCACTTCGAACGAATGGAGCGGATGTGTGAGGCGTTTATGATCGGGGCAAAGGGAAAACGGTAATGGAGGGGGCAGACCAGGGCTTTTAACGCATTGAACGCACGCAAAGAGTGATGGGAAGCACTCTGTCCAACAAAGTGGGGGAGTCACTCTTCCTCCTTGAACGCATCTACACACCAGCCCCGACATCGGGATGCTCAATTTTCAGGTTCTTCGTGCCGCTATTGTCACACTGGACCGATCCTTTTGGATTGAACTAACGGACTAAATTACACGTGAAATTTCCTGCCTCATCCTGGCTGTTGATGTGCCTGCTGGTCAGTCCGTTGCTCCACGCGCGGGATCTCAGCGTGCAGGTGCATGACCAGGACGGAGCACCGGTGCAGGACGCGGTCATCACACTGCGCCCCGTCAAAGCAACTGCACCGAGCACTGCAGTGGGTACAGATGCTGTTGCGATCATGGATCAACGTGGCAAGACCTTTGTTCCGCATGTACTTGTGGTCCGACCTGGGACCCGGGTGGAATTCCCGAACAGCGATCAAATACATCACCACGTGTACTCGTTCTCACCGCCGAAATCCTTCGAACTAAAGCTCTATTCAGGGGTGGAAATTCCGTCCGTGACATTTGACAGACCCGGTGTCGTTTCGCTTGGCTGTAACATCCACGATTGGATGCAGGGCCATATCTACGTTACGGATGACCCGCTGCACGCCCTAACGGCTGCGGATGGAATCGCCCGGTTTGCGGGTCTCTCCGTGGGTGACGTAGAGATGCATATATGGCATCCACGCCTGCGCGGACCATACATGGGTGAGACACACACCCTGCAGATCAATGCCGTCACGCCGGAGCGCTCTGAGTTCACCGTAGAGCTGCGCACAACCAAGCCAGTACAGCAACCGCCATCCGCCGATATGGACCCCACTTATGGCCAGCGCTTTTAGCTTTCAGACCAAAGTCACTTCGGTTTTCGCTGCCTTGTTGGCGATCGTTTTGCTGGCCGCTTTCGCGGTGGTGTACAAAGTCATCACGGATTCGACCTTCCGGCAAATCGAATCCCAGCTGAGTTATTCGCACGACTCGGTCGATCACCAGCTGGCCGAGCGCATGGACAGTCTGCGTGAATCCACTCAAATCCTCGCGCGCGATTTCGGTTTTCGAAAAGCGGTCGCTACCGGCGACATCCCCACCATCACCTCGGTCTCGGACAATTTCAGCACCCGCACCGAAGCCAGCCGCATAATGGTCGCCAATCTGAGTGGCAAGCTGCTGGCGGACACAGAACATAACCGCACCAATGACGGACAGGCTCTACAGAAATATTTCCGCAACGCGGATGAAGAGGGTGGCGCAGAGGGCATATTGCTACTAGAGGATGCAATCTACCAATTCGCGATCGCCCCGATTCAAGCACCCGACCCCGTCGGCTTTCTGGTCGTGGCCAAGCCGCTCGACAGTGAGTTTTTACGCAAGCTCCAATCCAGTCTGCCCGGTGACATCGATATCTCCTTCCTGACGCACAGCACTGACGATCCTAGTCCTAAGGTCATCACGACGCTAATCGACGCGCAACGCACAGCCCTGCTGCCACTCATCGTCACATTCCCTGCACAGCCCGCCAAATCCTTCAAGGCGACACTGGACGGTACCGACTATGTACTGAGCGTGCAGGACATCAATGCGCAACAGGGTGACATGCCGGTACAAGCCGTTCTTCAGTATTCGCTGACCGTGGCTCTGGCCCCCTATAAACCGCTGTACCTAACGCTCTTCGCCATTCTCGCCGGCGGACTGATCTTCGGTATAGTCGGAGCGCATGGTGTGAGCCGCAGCGTTATCCGCCCCTTACTTACCCTGGTGCAAGCGACACTGCGCATCAAGGCCGGTCACTATGATGTACCGGTAACGATGCGGCGGCGCGACGAGATCGGTCACTTGGCGGACGCCTTCAATCTCATGATGCAGGGCATCTCAGAACGCGAAGAACATATCCAGCATCAGGCGGAGTATGACGCCCTGACTGGCCTACCGAACCGCCTCTATGTCGATACACGGCTCCCGGATATCGCCGAGCTCTGTAAAGACAATCAGAGTGACTTCACCGCCATGCTGGTCTGCATCGAACGCTACAGTGAAATCAACAGCACCTTGGGACATGAGGTCGGCGACAAACTGATTCACGTCATCGGCAAAAAACTTTCTGGCGCAGTGAAAAATACCGATACCGTGGCACGCATCGGCAGTGACACTTTCGCCGCGATCGTTCTGCATATCGGCTCTACAGACATACCCAGCCTTGCGGAACGCATACTAAGTCTGTTCGAAGCACCGTTCCTGGTCGACGGCATTACCATCGACATCAGCGCGCATATCGGTGCCGCCTGTTTCCCCGAGCATACGGATGATTCAAGCACCCTGCTGCGCCGTGCCGACCGCGCGGCCTATGCGGCCAGCGACACACTGTCACGATTCGCGATCTACGATCCGCGCTCAGACAAATCCAAACGTATCCGCCTATCCTTGATGGGCGAGTTGCGTGACGCCATCGCCAACAATGGATTCATGCTGCATTACCAGCCGCAGATCGATATCCGCTCCCAACGGCTGATGCGCGTCGAGGCACTGATCCGCTGGGAGCACCCCGATCTCGGTTATCTACCGCCCGACCAGTTCGTGCCCTTGGCCGAGCGCACCGGTGACATTCATCGTCTGACGCACTGGGTGCTGGATCAGGGTATTCGTCAGCTCGCATCGTGGTCACGTATCGGTCTTGACATCGGCATGTCCATCAACCTCTCCGCTAAAGACCTACTTGATCGGCACCTACCGCAGAAAATCGCCGTACTGCTCGAAACACATGGCGTTGCAGCACAACGGTTAATGCTGGAGATCACCGAAAGCGCGTTGATGCGCCAACCGGAACACGCGCTCGGCATTCTGCAATCGTTCCGCGACATGGGCGCCGAGGTTTCTGTGGACGATTTCGGTACTGGCTATTCATCGCTGACGTATTTGAGCCGATTCCCGGTCTCGGAATTGAAGATCGACAAATCCTTTGTCATGAACATGGACAAGAATCCACAGGATCTGTCTATCGTACATTCCGTCATCGATCTGGGACATCGATTGTCGTTGCAGGTCGTCTCGGAAGGTGTCGAGCACAACGCCCTTATGGATCAATTGTTATACCTAGGCTGCGATCTGGCCCAGGGCTATGGCATCGCACGACCGATGGCAGCGGCAGACTTTGAGATATGGGTAACGCGTAACTATCCCGATCTGCTGAACAACAAACGCCCCATACTTATCGCTGACAACACATCATGAAATCGATTCGCCGCACAGCATCACTCATCGCGCTAGCGCTTGCGAGTGCCTGCGGAATCTGTGTTGGCGCCGAGGCAGAAAATGACTTTCCCTCGATTGAATTCCATGGACTCATCGATACACGGCTGGTCTCCGCAGATGCGGAACAGACTTGGCTGGACGGTGATCTGGGCAAGACACGCTACGGCGACGGCGACACTTCAACACAGTTGCAGCTCGCCGAGGCCTCGCTGATCGCGCTGCCACGCTTCAGTTGGTCAACGTCCGGTTATCTCTATATTAAAGCCGATCCAAATCAAGTGCATGCCTTCGATATCATAGAAGCGTACCTGGCATACCAACCAGTATCCACACAGGCCTATCGTTTCCGTGCCAAGCTGGGCGCGTTTTATCCGCCAATTTCACTGGAGAACACCGGCATCGGCTGGACCAGTCCCTACACGCTGAGCTATTCCGCCATCAACACCTGGGTTGCCGAGGAATTGCGCGGACTCGGTGCCGAGGCGAGCCTCATACACAACGGCGAATTGAACGACGTCTCCGTAGTCGCGGCACTGACTTCCGCAAACGACCGCGCCGGCACCCTGTTATATCGCCGTGGCTGGGCCCTGCATGATTTTAAACCGGGCATCAACGACACACTGCCATTACCGCCGCGACCCGGTACATCGACTGCTGTAACCGAGCGCGAAACACCTTTTCTCGAAATCGACAATCGTGCCGGATATTACGCGGGCATGAACTGGCGCTACGATAAGCGTTACAGCCTGCATATCTTGTATTTCGACAACCATGCCGACCCCGCCAGTCGGGAAAACGGCGAGGCCAGTTGGCTGACCCAATTCACCACCATCGGCACCGAGCTCGAGTTGGAGCACGGCATCACTCTGCTGGCTCAGTACATGGTCGGCGACACGTTGACCGATATCGGCTCACAAGATATCAAAATCGATTATCAGGCCGCCTATATACTTGCCACTAAACCGATGGGCAAACATCGCTTCACCCTGCGCGGCGACTGGTTTGAAACCACGCAGCCCTATCCTGGGCGCAGCGACATGAGCGAATCTGGCTGGGCGGTTACTGCTGCCTACAGCTATGCTGTCAAACCGAGACAGCGCGTATTCTTCGAACTTCTCAATATCGACAGTTACCGATACGCTCGCGAATACCTGGGAAATGCCGAAGATGCCAACGATATTCAATTCCAGGTTGGTTATCGGTTGTTCATCGGCTGACACACCAAGTTCATTGGAATCTGAACTCGCCTTAACAACTCTATTAATCTAATACTAATCCTCCTCTGCCTTCGGCTTCCACTGCGCGGCCAGTTCGCTCTGACGTTTGGCGGGCGCCGATTCGTCGTGGTTGAACTCAAGCGCGAACGAACCGCTGCCGGCGGTCATGGATTTGAACTTGCCGGCATAGTCGTTGAGTTCGGCGATTAGCGCGGTGGCGTCGATGCTGTAGACCAAATGGGTCAGACTTGATTGATAGGCAAAACAAGACAAGCGGAGTAAACTTTTCCCGCTGATTATTTTTCTTATTAGAAAATAATTTTGAAACTCCGCGTTCAACACCCCGGAATATTAACGCAGGCACAAAAAACGTATATGAAAACCTACAACTTCCCATATATCGCTCTAGGCCTTGGCATGATTCTTATGCTGGCCGTCATGAAAGGCAGCGCAATACGCGGTGAAGGCGAGACCGCCTTACCGGTATTGACGTTGCTAATAATGAGCGAATTTGCCTTTTTCGTTACCGCGGCGGGGGGCTATATTGGAATCAGGCATAGCCTGTCGACGGGCATCAAGCCGGTCTATACAGTTATTACAGCGCTATGCATTTTACTGTCCGTACGCTTTTTGTTCCTCGGAATAGATCTTTGGCCACTTTAGGACAATCAGGGTGAGGAAATAGTTTCCCAAAATTGTTAGTCATAATTATTCCTGAAAACGATGCCTCGGCAGGAACGAATATCATCTTTCCCAGCTAGTCAGCTGATGTATTGGGGCAGCGCCATGATTGAACGCATACCGGATCTTCCTGACAACGTTATCGGTTTCGTCGCGTCTGGCCAGGTTACTGCAGGTGACTATGAGTCTGTCGTCATTCCGGCTATCGAGTCCGCACTAAAGACACAGGGGAACGTTCGCACCCTCTACCAATTGGGGCCGGCATTCACCGAGTTTAGCGCTGGGGCGATGTGGGACGATATGAAGCTGGGCATGGCGCATTTAAAGGCATGGTAAAAGATCGCCGTTGTCACCGACATTGATTGGATTGCTGGCGCGATACGCATCTTCAGGTTTGCCATGCCATGTCCAGTCAGAATCTTTTCAAATAGCGACTTCGTCGAAGCATCACAGTGGATCAAAGAGACCTGATACGATCTGCGGCAGAATTCAGTTCGTGAGGATACAGTGGATACATCCGTACTGCTTTGGGGTCTGGTTTTTGGATCAGCCGGTTTCGGTTATTTCCTGTACGGTAAGAAGCAGCGGGCTGTCGTTCCGCTCGTGTGCGGCATTGCGCTGATGGTCTACCCCAACTTCATTTCCAACACGATCGTACTAGTCGTGGTTGGCATCGCACTCGCAGTAGCACCCCATTTCGTCAGAATATGAGAATGTCCATTATTCGCAGATTATCCACACTAGAACCTATCTCGCTTGCATTCCAAAACATTTTATCGCAGGCTCTTGCTACGGTAGCTTCCCGTACCCACTAAGGTTTCTACACACAATCATGGCACGATTCATTGTTACTCTGTTCACCCTGCTCTTCAGCGTCATGGTCAATGCCGCGCAACCGGCGATGACCACGACCAGCCTGACCGCCCTCGACCGCACCACCCTGGAGGCCGCACTCAGAGGCAATGTAGAACAGCTTGAACCTTATCTGGCGCCGCGTTTCCAGGCATCCATCCAGATACCCACCGAGCGGGGCCGCCATCAAACGCTGATTTTCACGCGCGAGGAATTTCTGCTGTATGCCTGGCAAGCACGCGCTGCTGCGCAAAACTACCGAGCGCGGGCGAAACCCGGAAATTACCGTATCGCGGCGGACGGCGGTTCAGCGGTCGGTACCCGCGTGGTCGATGAAAGCCTGGTGTGGAACGGTCAGCCGCTGAGCTATACCTCAGAGCGCAAGACGACCTATCGACCGTACAACGGTAAGACCCTCATTACCCACCTGGAAGTGCGTATCCTCGACTGGAGCCAGACAACAGCAGCAAAGTAGGAAGCGGCATGTTCGCAAAAAAAACGCTCGCACTAACCGCCCTCTGGGTACTGATCAGCGCCTACGCCCTGGCCGAAACCAGCGTGGTAGACACCACAGACCCACGACTACTGGTCGATATGCCCGCCACGGCGCAGCACTTAATGCGTCAGGACATGCTCAGCCACCTATCAGCCCTGAATAGCATCATCACCGCACTCGGGAGTGACGACTTTAAGGCCGCCGCCGATATCGCTGAGCAGCAACTGGGACGCGCTTCAATGGGCAAGCACCGCGGCAGTGGCATGGGGCCAGGGCGTTTCATGCCGCAGGAAATGCGTAATCTAGGCTGGGGAATGCATGACGCTGCCGATGCCTTCGCGGCAGAGGCCAGGAAGGGAAATCCACAGTCTGCCTATGCCACACTGCAGAATGTCACCAGCAGCTGCGTGGCCTGTCATGCGGTCTATCGGACACGGTGATACACGTTTGATATTGAATGGCGCGAATTAAGGAACCTCTGATTAATTTGATCAAGCGAGCAGATGCAAGGCGCGGACAGGCGACTCGAAGCGAAGCGCAGAGAACGGCGCTAGCCGGCCCGGAGGGCGAGGTGCGCAGCACCGAGTAAAAAACGGAGTTTACACGGCGTAAATGAGTATTTTGAGCCTGGCCGCAACGCGGCAGATGCCGCTTCAGCGAATTAATCAGAGGTTCCTTAATGCGTCCAATATGGGAACTATCAGTGCAGGGTCCCGGCAAAATAGGCCAGCGCGATACATCCCAGCAGGACCATTACACCAAATCCGATAGCGGTATTCATCCGCCTACGCACCCGCTCCAGGCGCAGATTCAGCAGACTCATGTCACTGCGCATCAACTCTGCGGCGACCTGTCGTGCGGCCTGACGCGCGGGACGTTGCGCGGCCTGCCCTATTTCGTTGCGGACCATATTGGCAATGTACTTCCGTTGCTGCGGCCCAGGCGCGCCATCGCTGATTTGTTCAGCCAGATTTTTCTGCGCCAGTGTGATGCGCTGATCGAGACGGTTTTCCAATAGGTCCAGCAGGCGTGGTATACGTTGTTCCAATACCTGCCCTTGGAACCTTGCTTGATCTGCACGCACCTCTCTCAGCGCACCACGCCAAGCCACATATTGCGCATCTATCTGCTCTGCAATCTGATTTTCAAGCGTTTCACCTAGCCATTGATCGACCGCCAACCGCACTTCGGACTTCACAGTGCTGGTTAATTCGCCGCGCAGCTTCTCTATATTGAGTGCATTATGGTTTGATTCTTCGACAGTGGGCGCCTGTGCAACCGAATGCGATACAACAGTCGCTGGCTCCACATCCAATATCGATTCGCCAGTGCGGATCAGGCGCGCTACATCGGGTTGCGCATGTACCTCCTGAATGACGCCACCATGGACTTCCAGTTTCTCCAGAAGCGCATTCACATCTTCCGGCGTAAAGGGTTTGCTGAGTACGCCGATCACACCACGCTGCAATATCGGTGCCTCAGCTTCCGCATAATCACGCGCGGTATACATGATGATGGGAATCGCCTGGGTATTTGGATCAGCCGCGAGCTGGTCGACGGCCTCATGGCCTTCCATACCCGGCATCATTTCATCCATGAACACCACGTCGGGACGATGCTCACTTAAATAGGTCAACGCCTGCTGTGCTGAACCCACCAGGTCAACTTGGATGTGTCGCTGCTCGAGTAAACGCTGCAGGATATAACGCGCAGAACGCGAATCGTCGACGACGAGTGCAGTCCGAATGCCCATTGGTTTTTCCTCACTCCGGTTGCCAGCATGGCCCGAGTCTTGTTGTTATGGATTTAGGAACCTCTGATTAATTCGCTGAAGCGGCATCTGCCACGTTGCAGCCGGGCTCAAAATACTCATTTACACCGTGTAAACTCCGTTTTTTACTCGGTGCTGCGCACCTCGCCCTTCGGGCCGGCTAGCGCCGTTCTCTGCGCTTCGCTTCGAGTCGCCCGTCCGCGCCTTGCATCTGCTCGCTTGATCAAATTAATCAGAGGTTCCTTTATTATTGCTAGGACTCCTTAATTAGGCTATGCGCGGGGAAAAGTCCAGCGCGGACCGCGGATTAGCCTGTCAGAAAATGTCGTATCGCTGAAACCGAAAGATAAACGTACAGGTGTAAGGGTCAATTAGGGTGCCGCTCACCGCGGCAAGCCCTGAGATAGGCACCGCTGCGGCCATACAGGAACGGCCTTGACCGCAAAGGGGTTAAGGCAGCGTAGATTCCGACCTTGACCGCTTCAACAACGCGTCTGTAGCGTTACTCGCCAGCGATGGTCATGCGCTCGAGCAATACCGATCCGCTGCGGATGTTGCCGCGGCGTTCGACATCATTGCCAATGGCGACGATGGACTTGAACATATCCTTGAGATTGCCAGCGATGGTGATTTCTTCAACCGGGTATTGAATCTCACCCTTCTCCACCCAGAAGCCCGCGGCACCACGCGAATAATCACCGGTCACCATGTTCACACCCTGCCCCATGAGTTCGGTCACCAGTAATCCGGTATCCATCTCGCGCAGCAGCGCAGTGAAATCATGCACACCGGAATCAATACAGAGATTATGTACGCCACCCGCATTACCGGTGGTTTGCATACCAAGCTTGCGCGCGGAATAACTATCCAGCACATAGCCCTGCAACACACCATCACTGATCAAATCACGGGCACTGGTTGCAACACCCTCGCTGTCGAATGCGGCACTGCCAAGCGCACCACGCAGATGCGGTTGTTCGTGGATATGCACAAACTCCGGAAAGATCTGTTTGCCAAGGTGGTCCAACAGAAAGCTGGATTTTCGATACAGGCTGCTACCGCGAATAGCACCGGTGAAGCTGCGGAATAGCCCGGTTGCAATCTCGGCAGCGAAAATCACCGGCACTTGGCGGGTGCTGAGTTTGCGCCCATTCAGGCGGCGCAAGGTGCGTTCGGCTGCAACACGACCAACCAATTCAGCATCTTCCAGATCCTGATGGCGGCGCGCGACGCTAAACCAATAATCGCGCTGCATCTGATCATCTTTGCCCGCTATAACCGAACAGCTGATGCTGTGGCGCGTGCTTGGATAGCCACCGACAAAGCCGTGGCTATTGCCGTATACGCGCAAACCTTGATGGCTGGATAGCGTCGCACCCTCGGTATTGGTAATGCGGACATCGGCCTCACGAGCCGCCGCCTCGCAACGCTGCGCAATCACGATGGCGCGCTCTGCATCAATATCCCAGGGATGACAGAGATCGAGATCCGGCACATCACGCGCCATGAGCGCTGCATCGGCCAAACCCGCGCAGACGTCTTCACTGGTATAGCGCGCGATATCACATGCCGCCCTTACCGTTTCGCGCACTGCTTGCGGCGCGAAATCCGAGGTGCTCGCGGAGCCTTTGCGCTGACCGAAATACACCGTGATGCCGACACCGCGGTCGCGGTGATATTCCAGCGTTTCGATCTCTCCGAGTCGCACAGTGACCGACAGGCCGGCCTCAAGACTCACACCCGCCTCAGCGGCACTCGCACCCAGATGGCTCGCCTCGGCCAACACCTGCTGTACCAATGACTCCAGTTCTGCCGGCTCAGGCAGATTGGCACCGCGCGCTTCCACTACTTGGCTTGTCATCCACAACCTCGATTATTCCTGAAAACCTATTACCACGAAGGAAACCTCAATCAATGTTAAAAGAAAAGTCCCCTCCCCCTTGATGGGGGAGGGTCAGGGAGAGGCTGATTCATTTCCATACAGCCCCCTCTCCCTGACCCTCTCCCGCGAGGGGAGAGGGGACATACAGTTTCACATTGATTGAGGTTTCCTTCGTGCCCTTTGTGTCCTTGGTGGTTACAATGAACCATCCTATCTTTCCGGCCCGCCGCCATGAATCAAGACGACTTCGATATCGACACCGACGAAGGCCCCAGCCGTTCCCAGCTCAAACGCGAAGCGGAGGCGCTGCAAGATCTCGGTCTTGCTCTGGTCGAACTGCCACCAAACAAATACAACCGCATCGACATGCCCGACAACCTCCGCGAGGCTATCAATCTGGCCCGGCGCATTACCGCGCATGGCGGCAAGCGCCGGCAGTTGCAATACATCGGCAAGTTGATGCGCAGCCTCGACGCCGAGCCTATCCGCGCGCAACTGGAGGCCTTTCAGCTCAACGACCGCCGCGCCGCACAACAATTCCATCAACTTGAACAGTTACGCGACCAACTGATCGAGGTGGGCGACACGGCGCTCGGTGACGTCCTCGAACGCTATCCACACGCCGATCGTCAACACCTGCGGCAACTCATCCGCCAGGCGCAACTCGAACGCGACAAGGGCAAACCACCGGCCGCCGCGCGCAGCCTGTTCAAATATCTGCGCGAGCTGAATGAAACCAGCGATTGAGTCGCCTCACGCTTCTGAACTAAACATATAAAACAATAACCGAGAACCGCCAAGACGCAGAGTTCGCCAAGATGTTTGAACCGCCAAGGTGCCAAGAACGCCAAGATTAATCGAAGTAAAAAACCAGAAAGAACTCGCATTCAAACGGTCACATACAACAGGGCGACTCACCCGGCCCACACAACAGCTTTGCGTTTCCGCAGTTACATTAATCTTTCTTGGCGTTCTTGGCGCCTTGGCGGTTCAAAATTCTGTTCTTGGCGTCCTTGGCGTCTTGGCAGTTCAAAAAACGCAGTTAAAAAAAACAAACCTAGCCCGCGCTCGTGCCACCCACCGTCAGTCCATCCACCCGTAACGTCGGCTGACCTACACCGACCGGTACGCTCTGACCTTCCTTGCCGCAGGTACCGACTCCCTGATCGAGCTTGAGATCGGTTCCGACCATCGACACGCGCGTCAGCACGTCCGGGCCATTACCGACCAGCGTCGCGCCTTTCACCGGGCGCGTAACCTTGCCGTTCTCGATCAGGTAGGCCTCGCTGGCGGAGAACACGAATTTACCGGAAGTGATATCCACCTGACCGCCGCCGAAGTTCACGGCGTACAGCCCTTTCTTCACCGAACGGATGATCTCTTCGGGATCGGATTCACCGGCGAGCATATAGGTGTTGGTCATGCGCGGCATCGGCAGATGCGCGTAGGATTCGCGGCGACCATTACCAGTCGGTGCCACACCCATCAGACCGGCGTTCATCTTGTCCTGCATATAACCCTTGAGCACACCCTTTTCGATCAGGGTGGTGCATTGAGTCGGTGTGCCCTCGTCGTCGATATTGAGCGAACCACGCCGGCCGGGCAGCGTGCCGTCATCGACCACGGTGCAAAGATCAGAGGCAACCTTCTGCCCGACGCGACCGGCAAAGGCTGAGGTGCCTTTGCGATTGAAATCGCCTTCAAGTCCGTGCCCGATCGCCTCATGCAACAGCACGCCGGGCCAACCTGGGCCGAGCACGACCGTCATGTTGCCAGCCGGTGCATCGACGGCTTCGAGATTCAGCAGCGCCTGACTCACCGCCTCACGACCATATTCGAAGGCGCTGTCGTTTTGAAAAAATATTTCATAGCCGCCACGACCACCACCACCGCTGCTGCCCTGCTCGCGCCGACCTTTGTCCTCAACGATCACCGACACATTGAGACGCACCAGCGGTCGAATGTCACCGGCCAGCGTGCCATCGCTTGCCGCGACCAGCATGACTTCGTGCACACCGGCGATACTGACGATCACCTGTTGCACGCGTGGATCGATGGCGCGGGTTGCGGCATCGATACGCTTGAGCAGATCGACTTTTTCATCGGCACTCAGAGAATCGAGCGGATCAATGGGACGATACAAACCGAGTTCGCCGGTCGGACGCCAAGCCTGCACGCCACCTTGGCGACCACTGCGCGCAATCGCACGCGCCTGCTTCGAGGCGTCGATCAGCGCCGGCATCACAATTTCGTCGGAATAGGCAAAGCCGGTCTTGTCGCCGCTGATGGCACGCACTCCGGCACCCTGTTCGATGCTGTGGCTGCCCTCTTTGACGATGCCGTCTTCCAGCACCCAGGATTCAAATCGGGTGGATTGGAAATACAGATCACCGCTATCGACAGCGTGGCCTAGCAAGCGGTCAAGGATAGTGGATATATCGGTGTCGCCGATTCCGGCGGGGGCGAGCAGATGCTCGCGGGCTAATTCAAGGCTGGAAGCCGTCATGGTGTTTTCATCATCACTGCGAAGGGAGTCAAAGGTACGCGATGCGGGTGGTTGGACTCAACCCCAAAAGACAATAACCGCCTGCATGCAGTGGATTATGTCCTGTGCGACAACGAGTATGTACGTGGACTACGCACGCACGATGCCATAGAGACCAAATTCAGCTACAACCTGAAGACGTACGAAAGAGATATCCAACGCCGTAAAAACAGCAAGCCCCCTCTCCCCCCCCCGCGGGAGAGGGCCAGGGTGAGGGGGCTGTCTGATAGCAAGCCACCCTCTCCCTGGCCCTCCCCCATCAAGGGGGAGGGTACTCCCAGCGACACATCCGCTTGAATATTACATTGAGCGCCATCGACGTTTTAAGGTTTCAATGCACCGAATGTTCTGACTACCCGAATCCTGACTTCGTGGGCAAATGCGAAATAGTGAGTCCCCTCTCCCCTCGCGGGAGAGGGTTAGGGTGAGGGGGGCTGCCAGATAAAGAGTCACCCTCTCCCTGGCC
>JBGSOE010000206.1:0-2268 GCA_041739295.1 Thiohalobacterales bacterium
GCCCAGTCCGGCGTGGCCGCCGCGACCTCGGCGAGCGCCTGATCGAGCTGCGCCTCGTTCCATGTCTCGACGATCTTTACCGTTTGGCCGCTGACTGGATTGATGGATTTGAATGCCATAATCCTATTCCCCTTATCTGTCCATGATTGTTGTTGGGTGACGACTGAGGTCTACTATAGTGTATGAGGATATGCTTACGAAACTGCTTAATACTGTTCTGTACCTTTCTGCTGATTGATGCCGCACTCGCCAGTGACCCCTACGCTGACGATCGCGGCAAATTTCTGGAAGCCCGCATGGCGCTGCAAGCAGGGCAACTCGACCGCTTTCAGCAACTGGCCGCCGATCTAGAAGACTATCCGCTCTATCCCTATCTGCGTTATGACCAGTTGAGTACCGCCTTCGCGAAAACGCGTGATGCGGATATGCAGGCGTTTTTGGACACCTATGCGGATTCGCCACTGGCGGAACGGCTACGGCGCAGTTGGCTGAGCTATCTGGCCAAACAGCACCAGTGGCCGCGCTTTATCGCCTTCTATGATGCTGACCAGGCGAGCGTGGAATTGCAGTGCCATTATCTGCGCGCCACGCGCCACGAACCGGCCAGTGCCGAGTGGCTGGACGCCGCCACCAAGCTCTGGTTGGTTGGCAGTTCACGACCCGACACCTGCGACCCGGTCTTCAAGGTACTCAGCACCAGTCCGCGCATGACCCAGGAACTGGTCTGGCAACGCATCAATCTGGCGATGCAGGAAAACTCACCTAGCCTCGCGTCTTATCTGGCGCGGATGCTGCCGGCAAATCAGCGTCATTGGGTAGATTTGTGGCGCGAAGCGTATACGCGCCCGGCAAGTGCGCAGACCCTGCCGGCTCTGCAGCCGGACAATGAACACACTCGCGATATTCTGGCCCATACCGTTGTACGCCTGGGTCGCAGCGATGCCGCCACGGCCCAGGCTTGGTGGCAAAACATCCAGAACCGCTATGAGTTCAGCGCCGAACAGCGCGCACAGATACCTCGTCAGATCGCACTTTATGCGGCCTATCAGCGCCTCCCCGAGGCGCATGTTCTGCTCGCCGCGCTACCGGAAGATGTGCGCGATAACACCACGCGCGGCTGGCAAGCCCGTAGCGCGCTGCTGCAAAGTGACTGGACCGCGCTCGCCGCTGCCATCGATGCCATGCCCGCCGCCGAAGCGCAGGACAGTGAATGGCGCTATTGGCGCGCGCAGTCTGAATCCGAATTGGGTCAACCCGATGCAGCCCTGGCGAGGTTCAGCGCATTGGCCAAGGAGCGCTCTTATCATGGCTTTCTGGCCGCGGATTTACTGAAGCAGGATTACAGCATGCAGGACCAGCCGCTGGTTGTCAGTGACGCTCAACTGACAGAGCTGCAACAGCACTACCCCGGACTGGTGCGGGCCGGAGAACTGCTGCGCGCCAACCTGATTACCGATGCGCGGCGTGAATGGGCCTACGCACTGCGCGACATGCCGGAACAGGACATGCAATTCGCCGCCGTGCTCGCGCACCGCTGGGACTGGCATGATCGGGCCATCATTACCGCCGGGAAGTCTGGCTATCAGGATGACCTGAATTTGCGTTTTCCGCTGCTGTATTCGAGCGAAATCACGCGGATTGCCAAACAGCTGCGCATGGACCCGTCCTGGATCATGGGCATCATGCGCCAGGAGAGCGCCTTTATGGTCGATGCACGCTCCCCGGCCGGCGCACTCGGCCTGATGCAACTGATGCCCGCGACCGGTGCGGATGTCGCCAAAATGCTGAAGCTGGCCAAACCCAGTACCCTTACCCTTTTGCAGGCCGACACGAATATTCGTTTGGGCAGCAATTATCTCAAGCAGTCGTTGGACAGCCTCGGCAATCAGGTGCTCGCCACCGCCGCCTATAATGCAGGGCCCTATCGCGTCCGTCGTTGGCTGCCGGACAGCCCCATGTCGACGCCGCTGTGGGTGGACACGATTCCTTTCAGCGAAACCCGCGGCTATGTGCGCGGGGTTCTTGCCTTCGCAACTGTCTATGAGTCGCGCCTGCAGCGACCCATTACGCCGCTCAACAAACGGATGCCTGCGATGATCAAGCCGAAGGATAATTGAGGCACTGCAACTATCTGATGGTTGGCGATGGCAGGCACAAAACCTATTGTAGAACGATGAGGAGCAAGAAAATCACTCCTGGCTATTGATCATTTCCAATTGTGATGACACAAACTCCCCTCTCCCTAACCCTCTCCCCGCAAGCGGGGAG
>JBGSOE010000287.1:0-5086 GCA_041739295.1 Thiohalobacterales bacterium
GGGGAGAGGGTGGCGAAGTTCTCAAGTCGAGCCTATCTATGTCATGCCATCATGTAATGCTCAATAGTTTTGCTGCTTTGGTGGTTTCTGTTCTTCGCGCTGGCCCACGATCTTGTCTATCGTCTGCACGGGAAATGTTTCAAGGAACCTCTGATTAATTCGCTGAAGCGGCATCTGCCGCGTTGCAGCCGGGCTCAAAATACTCATTTACGCCGTGTAAACTCCGTTTTTTACTCGGTGCTACGCACCTCGCCCTTCGGGCCGGCTAGCGCCGTTCTCTCCACTTCGCTTCGAGTCGCCCGTCCGCGCCTTGCATCTGCTCGCTTGATCAAATTAATCAGAGGTTCCTCAAGTTATCAGTAGAGCGGTTCGACGCCATTTATTATGCGGGCAGGGCATTTTTCAAGTTGGCGGTCTTAATGAATAATGTGGCGGGTTTCGCAAGCATCGCAAACCCAGCCTACATCGGATACCGTCACAGACCACATCAGAAATTACAGCTCAATTAGCTCTGGCGGCTCCTCAGGATCGAGGATCAGGATGTGATGTTCAGGCACGGGTTGCCAGATGCCGCTGCTGTCCAGCGGCTCAGAAGCAATAAGCTGGGCGCCGGGGAAGCGCTCGTTGTCGGTGCAGTAATACAGCGATGGGCAGGGGTCGTTGACGGCGTGGCGTACGGCATACAGACGCGTACCTTCGCTGACCAGAAAATTCAGCAGCCCGGTTGTGCCTTCGCTCCAGTCATCCACACGGGCGCAGATTTCAGCGAGCGCGGTTTCCAGCGCCATATCCGAATCATCGCTGAGGACCTGGCGCAGCAGGGCGAACAGGTATTCCGAATCAGTATTGCCCTGAATAGTCGTGGCGATCTCCGGTGACAGATCGGCGCTGATGGCCGGGTGGTAGCGTGCATTGAAATCCTGCAGAAATCCGTTATGCACAAAGAGGATTTCAGAATCGCTGAACGGTTGGGTATTGGCGTGGCTCACACTACTGCCAGCGGTCGCCGAGCGGACGAAGCCCAGCCAGAGGTCGCCATAGAGACTGTGTGCGAGGTTGGGCAGGTTGGGGTCGTTCCAGATGGGGGCCGGGTTGACATAGGTGCTGGGTTGGCCGTCAGCATTGAACCAGCCGAATCCGAAACCGTCCGCGTTGAGCTGTGCATAGCGCAGTTCGCGCGGTGCCCATGCCTGTGCTCGCAGACTGTGCGGCGGGTTCAGCAGGAAATCCTCCAATGTGATCTCCAATCCGAGATAGGCGGCCATGCGGCACATCGGGCATCTCCTTTAGGTACCCTGAGTAGGGGATATCCTACCCATACTATTAGATGGGCGTACAGGTTCAGACGTGCATGTCATGTTACTGTAACATTGATCCGATTTAATGCCGTCGGTATGCAAGAGCGTAACGTGTCTGAAACAATTATTCTCATCGTCGACGACGAGGCCGCCATTCGGGAAATGGTCGGCTTCGCATTGGAACGTGCGGGTTTTCGCTGGCTTGAGGCGGAGGATGCCGCGAGTGCGCAGGTAGTGATCGCCGATCAGCGTCCGGATCTGGTGTTGCTGGACTGGATGCTGCCGGATCTCAGCGGTATCCATCTCGCGCGTCGGCTCAAGCGTGAGGAGTTAACTGCCGGTCTGCCCATCATCATGCTCACGGCGCGTGGTGAGGAAGAGGACCGCATCCGTGGTCTGGAAGTCGGCGCCGATGATTATGTTACCAAGCCGTTCTCGCCCCGCGAATTGATCGCCCGTATCAAGGCGGTGTTGCGCCGGAGCAGTCCGACCGAGGCGGAGACCCAGGTGGTCTGTGATGGGCTGAGTCTGGACGCGGTGGGCCATCGGGTCAGTGCCGAGGGCCGGCCCGTCGAACTGGGGCCGACGGAATTCCGACTGCTGCATTTCTTCATGACCCACCCGGAGCGGGTCTACAGCCGGGCGCAATTGCTGGACAGTGTCTGGGGGCGTAATGTGTACGTCGAGGAGCGTACGGTAGACGTCCATATCCGGCGGCTGCGCAAGGCGTTGTCGTCACATGGGCATGATCGGCTGGTGCAAACAGTACGTGGGTCCGGATATCGATTTTCTGCACGGGTATGAAGTTTGTCCAATCCCTGGATTGAGGAACTGTGGCGGACGTTGGCCATCGCCGTTGTCAGCCTGCTGCTCGGTTGGCTGCTGGGCGCGGTGTCGCTGGCCCTGTTGCTGGGACTCGGCATGTATGCCGGTTGGCACATGCGCCAGGTTTATCGTCTGGAGCGCTGGCTGCGCCACGGCAAACGTTTCCATCCCCCGGAGGCGCAAGGCATCTGGGAAGAGATATTCCAACTCATTTATCGTCTGCAGCAACGCAACCGCAAACGCAAACGCAAACTCGGCAGTATCTTGAACCGTTTCCAGCAGGCGACGGCGGCACTGCCGGACGCCACGGTTGTCCTCACCGAAGGCGAACGCATCGACTGGTGGAACGACGCTGCGGAGCAACTGCTGGGTCTGCACTATCCGCGTGATGTCGGACAGCATGTCGGCAATCTGATCCGCAACCCCGCTTTTGTCGATTATCTGCGCGCGGAAGATATCGACACGCCGATCCAGATGCCTGCGCCTGGCGATCAGCAGCTTACTCTGTCCGTACGCTTGATCCGCTACGGTAATGATCAGCGCCTATTGGTGGCGCGCGACGTCAGCCGCCTTCAGCAGTTGGAGCGCATGCGCCGGGATTTCGTGGCTAATGTCTCGCATGAATTGCGCACGCCGCTGACCGTGGTGGCTGGTTATCTGGAAGCCCTGCTTGAGGACGATGATGAGGCGGCGCACCGCTGGCACCGTACCTTAAGCTCAATGCAGGAACAATCCAGTCGTATGCAGGGCATTGTCGAGGATCTGCTCATGCTGTCGCGTCTGGAATCCCAGGCGCACCCCGAACAACTGGTGCCGGTGGCCGTACCCGGTCTGTTGGCCCAGGTGCGTGAAGACGCGCAGCGTCTCAGCGGCAATCAGGCGCACCAGATCACCCTGGAGGCGGACCCCGAACTTTGGCTGTTGGGCAATGAGAGTGAACTGCGCAGCCTATTTTCGAATTTGGCCTTCAATGCCGTCCGCTATACGCCGGCGGGTGGGCGCATTCAGATGCGCTGGTATAGCGACGGCGAGGGGGCGTATTTCGAGATTCAGGATACCGGTATCGGCATCGCCGCCCACCACATTCCGCGGCTGACCGAACGCTTTTACCGGATCGATGTTGGGCGTTCCCGCGGCAGCGGCGGTACCGGCCTGGGGTTGGCGATTGTGAAGCATGTATTACTGCGTCATGACGGCCACCTTGAAGTGGAAAGCCAGCCGGGCAAGGGCAGTACCTTCCGTTGCGACTTTCGGAGCAGTCATATTTCTCGGCCGGCCCGACCTGCAGTCGTCGGATAGTCTCCGTTCTGTCATACAACTGTCATATACGATTCATAGAATTGTCATCGTTCCGCGCAAGACTATGCGCAGTTTGAGAACCGCCCGGAACCCCGGGCTGCGTCATCTGATTAGGAGAAAGGTAACTATGCGACTGAAATCCCCCCTTGTTTCGGCCATCGCTTCCGTGTTGATGGTGAGCTTCGCCGGCTCGGTTCTGGCGAGTGATGCCGCGCAGGTAGACCCCAGTCTGCCCGACTACACAAAGTCCAGCGGTGTGTCCGGCAACCTGTCCAGCGTCGGTTCCGACACGCTGGCCAACCTGATGACCTTGTGGGCCGAGGAATTCAAACGCGAATACCCCAACGTCAACATTCAGATTCAGGCCGCTGGCTCGTCGACCGCGCCGCCTGCCTTGACCGAAGGCACCTCCAATCTGGGCCCGATGAGCCGCAAGATGAAGGACAAGGAAGAAGAGGCCTTTGAAACCAAATTCGGCTACAAGCCCACAGCGATCCGCGTTTCCATCGACGCCCTGGCGGTCTTTACGAACAAGGACAATCCGATCGAAGGTTTGACTGTTCCGCAGGTCGATGCGATCTTCTCCTCCACACGCAAGTGCGGCGGCGCGGAAGACATCACCCAGTGGGGCCAGGTTGGCCTGACGGGTGCCTGGCAGGACCGCACGATACAACTCTACGGTCGTAACTCGGTATCCGGCACCTACGGTTACTTCAAAGAGCACGCGCTCTGCAAAGGTGACTACAAGAACAACGTCAACGAGCAGCCGGGTTCTGCCTCGGTGGTGCAGTCTGTCACCACGACCGTCAACAGCATCGGTTACTCCGGCATCGGCTATGTGACCTCCGGCGTGAAGGCCGTGCCGCTGGCCAGCAAGGCAGGCGAGCCCTTTGTGGAAGCTACGGCCGCGAAGGCGATCTCCGGTGAGTACCCGCTGTCGCGCTTCCTCTACATCTACGTCAACAAACACCCGAACAAGCCGCTGGCCCCGCTGGAGCGCGAGTTCGTGAAGATGGTGCTGTCGAAGACCGGTCAGCAGGTAGTGGTGAAAGATGGTTACATCCCCTTGCCGGCGAAGGTGGTCGAGGCTGAGCTGAAGAAGCTTGACTGATCGCTAGTAAACAACTCCTCCAACTATTGGCCCCCGCCTTGTGCGGGGGCTTTTTTGTGCGGCGTATTTCATGGAGACTTCATTTTGCTGTAACGGTTCTTCAACAATGGCTGCCTAGGATGGCGTGCATCCGGTAGTTGCTATGTCGGATAAACACAGAATCACTTTGGTGGATTAATCTGAACTATGTTGAGGAGCACTACATGAATTCACACAAGCAATTTGCTATCCACACGCTGAGCCTGGCGCTTGCCGGTGCCATGGCGATATCCTCGCCGGTAAGTGCGGATGACGATCGTGGCCAAGGTAGAGACTTCGGCGCCTATGTCGAACACATGCTGAAGTCGCAGTCCGAGCAGCTGTTTGGTTTCAACCGTCCATTGGTTGAATCCGCTCCAGCCACCACGGGTGCATATCGCAGTGCCACGCAGTCCGCTTACGATCAGATACTTCTGGCCAAGGGGCTGCGTGCACAGTATCTGTCCCGTGAAGTTGGTAACCATACCGACATGATGGCGCTGTATCCGGCCGCAAACCCGACCCCTCTGATCAG
>JBGSOE010000296.1:0-2943 GCA_041739295.1 Thiohalobacterales bacterium
GGTCGTGGAGCTCGTAGTCTTCGTTGAGGCGAACCAATCGGCAGTGTTCGCGGCTGACCTCGTTATCGTGGATAACGATCTGGTTTTTAATGCCTCGCCCAATGCTGATCTCGTCAGCAGTGAGGAGATAGACCTCGCCAGGCGTAGGACCCCGCCGCATCACCAGAGAAATCATAAAAGTCCATCTGCGCCGCGCACGGCGTCGTTCGATTCAGCTCGTATAAAAAACATATACCATTCATTTTGACACGAAATGCCACCCGGTTGATCAGCGGTGAGATCGCGTTGCACAAACGTTGACAAATCCTGACAATTCCCTGATGTGCCCACACCTCTTCTAATTCTATCGCAAGTCGCAGCGCGTACCGCCCTCATTCCATGGGTCATCCACTTCTTGTGTAGAAGCTGGAGCGGACAATTCTGCTTATCCCATCCGAAACAAACCAAAAAAGCGGTGCGACGCGCTTGTCCCTTACTGTTATACTGACGATGAAGATGCTAGATTATTTGGTCGAGACTTCTGACTTTCATTCCCAATGACCCCCGCCTCCACGTTTTGACCAGAGTAACGAGCATTTCCCTAATGGCGCAGCATGTAGACCAGTACCTGTCCCTATCATTTATCCTGGCAGCATAGCTGCCTGAGGCTACAACTATGAATAGCATTTCACCTTCTGAGACTCAATGTGTGCTTATAACGGGTGTGACGGGCTACATCGGCGGAAGACTCGTTCCAATGTTTCTGGAGGCAGGCTATAGGGTTCGAGTTATGGTGCGCGATCCGATCCGGTTACAAGGACGTTCATGGATAGCGCACGTTGATGTGGTGCAGGCCGATGTACTACAACCCGATACGCTGGATACAGCATTGGCCGGCATTGATGTTGCTTATTATCTTGTTCACAGTATGCGTGGCGGTGAGGATTTTCATGAGCGTGACATCCGAGCAGCACGTAACTTCGGTGTCGCAGCCGAACGTCAGGGGGTAAAACGCATTATCTACCTGGGCGGTCTGGGTGATGCGGCAACTGAGCTATCACAGCATCTGCGGTCACGTCAACAGACCGGTGACGCATTGCGCGAATGCGCCGTCCCAGTCACGGAATTTCGCGCCGGGGTCATTGTCGGCTCGGGCAGCTTGTCATTCGAGATGATTCGTTATCTGACCGAGCGTGTCCCCATCATGATCTGTCCTCGTTGGGTCTTTACGCGCATTCAGCCCATTGGCATTCAAGATACGCTGGACTATCTGGTCAGCGCTGTGAAGACCCCAGACAGCGCGGGACAAATCATTGAAATCGGTGGGGCAGAGATCATGACCTACCGCGATATGATGTTTGGCTATGCGAGCGCTCGTGGGCTACGTCGCTTCATGATCCCGGTACCGGTGCTTACGCCGCACCTATCGTCGTACTGGGTACACTGGGTGACACCCATCCCCAGCGATATAGCTCGTCCGCTGATTGAAGGGCTGCGTAACGAAGTCATTGTGTCTGACCACACCGCCCGAGAACTCTTCCCTAACATTCAGCCGGGAACCTTTGAAGTAGCGATCAGCCAAGCACTAGACAATCTAAATGCCAGTGAGGTCGAAACGAGTTGGGCGGATGCACTGGTGAGCAGCCAGCCTAATCAGCCACCAGCGGTGTTGTCCACACATGAAGGCATGTTCCTCGAACAGCGGCAGGAAGTCGTTAACGCAACCCCAGGCGCCGTGTTTCAAGCCTTTACCAGCCTTGGCGGTAGTAATGGTTGGCTGTATTTTAGTTGGGCATGGTATTTAAGAGGGCTCATTGATCGTCTGGTCGGTGGCGTTGGGCTGCGACGTGGGCGCCGACACCCAACAGAAGTGCGTGTTGGTGATGCGCTCGATTTCTGGCGTGTCGAAGCCGTGGAGCCCGACAGGTTAATGCGATTGCGCGCTGAGATGAAAGTGCCTGGACTTGCGTGGCTGCAATTTAAGGCAGAACCACTCGAAGACGGCAGTACACGGCTCATCCAGACCGCCTTTTTCGCGTCAAAAGGACTGTTTGGTCTGTTGTACTGGTATGGACTGTACCCACTTCACAGCTTAATCTTCTCCGGCATGATCCGCAAGCTGGCACAACGTGCAGAGAAACCAGCATAATGCCTGATAGAGTTGAGGCAGAACCCTCGCCCGCTCTACGCGGCCATGCTTGGCCGCTTCCCCGGTGTCGAGCTAGCCGCCGCCTCGCCTTAGTCGCTTGTCTGGAGCGAACATCTCGCTGCGCGGCCTGACGGTGCTACCCGTACGTCTCGGGTAGGTGGGTGTAGTGGCAGGTGATGCGTTATTCCGGGATTGACCCATGGGTTCGCCCACCAGCCCCGAATTCGAATGCACCCCAGTAAGCATGCGCATTGGCTCTAATCTTCATACTGGATACAATCGGTATTAATGACCACGAACGAGGAAGTCCATCTTGAGCCGAACCCCGCCGAATTTCCGACTGGGACTGCTGCTGCTCCTTCTGCTGTGCAGCGCGCCCGCCCTCTTCGCCCAAACCGAGTCAAGTGTGGAGCCGCCTGTGCAGCGCTGCGTCAACCTGGGAAATATGCTGGAATCGCCGAACGAAGGGGAGTGGGGCCTGCGCGTGCAGGAATTCTACTTGCAGACCATCGCCGACGGCGGCTTTGACACCGTTCGCATTCCGATCAAGTGGTCGAATCACGCCGACCCGACGCCGCCGTACACCCTCGACGCGGATTTTCTCGCCCGCGTGGACCAGGTCGTCGGCTGGGCGCTGGCGGCGGATCTTCAGGTCATCCTCGACCTGCATCACTATGACGAGATGGCCACCGACCCTGAGGGCCATATCGAGCGGCTGGCCGGCCTGTGGGAGCAGATCGCCGCGCACAATGCCGACCTGCCCGAGACGGTGGCGTTCGAGGCGATGAACGAGCCGAACGGCGCGCTCACGCCGG
>JBGSOE010000328.1:0-7750 GCA_041739295.1 Thiohalobacterales bacterium
AACTGCCTGCACGAAACGTTCGGGCTCATGTCGATCCGGGTGACCAGGCCCCAAGACGCGCAGTCTGATGGGTTGCTGTAGCTCGGTCAGCAGCGGCTCAACGCCCGCAACGACACAAGGGCTGGCGCCAAGTAATTCGTCGGGTTTCATAGAATGGCTCTCAGTGGCAATCGCCTATACCCTGCGATTGCCATATCCGTGCCAACCAATCAACCACATGAAATGTTTAATGTTTATTATAATTCCAGCTATTTAAAAACCCTGCAAAAGCTTGCACCGCGCAAGAATTGTAGACATTTATTGCGGGGCTGGAAGGCGTGGGATACTGCCGCGGCATTCAAGGTTGTGAGTGAGACTCACTTGCGGTTGGCGGGCATTGTTGCTGCAAATCAAGGCCCACTTCAGGACCAATGGGCAGACTCAGAATCAACCGGACGCTGGCATTCACGAAACAGGGGGCAACATAGCCAATGGCGCCGGGTGTTTTGGCCACAAAGCGGACTACGGCATCCTGCGAACCCAGCACATAGGGCGGCATGACACCGTGGAAGTAGCGTTGATTCCAGTAATCCTGTAGTTCATTGCTGCTCAGATTAAACAGGATTTCCGACCAGGCGTTTCGTAGCGGATGCTCCGCGGGGAGATTCACTGGGATAAATTTGCGCCCGCTGCCATCCAGAAAGATCTTCTTGAGATAAATATCCCGCAGAAGAACCGAATCCAGAATAGGGGGAGGCACAGCGCTCGATACAATCACGGCTATCTCCTCGGCAGCCGCCAACGATCCTAGCGACAGCCACAGGAGCAAGACGCCCGCCAGCGAAACCCTGAATGTCCGCAGCCAAATCTTCATGTTTCAGAACAACACCGCAACCGAACTCAGCCAACCACTCGGCGCAATGAGCTCGTTGTTTATGCCATCACGGTATTCAAGTTTGAAAGACAAGGCCGCGCGTGGACGATAGGTCAGCCCCAGGGAATGAACCGTGGTAACGGATGTTTCAATTGCCGCGGCGTAGCGCTCATACCGCCCGATAAGGGCAAACTGGTGTGGAACCGGAACCACGGCTTGTAAAAAACCACCGTATTCATCCGGCTCAGAACCGCTGCGGCTGGAGCG
Organism: Thiohalobacterales bacterium; assembly: GCA_041739295.1. Taxonomy (GTDB): domain Bacteria; phylum Pseudomonadota; class Gammaproteobacteria; order Thiohalobacterales; family Thiohalobacteraceae; genus JAHJQQ01. Next base: position 1,121 of record JBGSOE010000328.1, read on the forward strand.
ATAGATTGCTTCACTGCTGAGTTCCGCAACCGCGGTATGCCAGTACCAATCCGCCCCCACCAACCGCATGTTATCGTCCAGATCATGTATGCGGTACTGGAGCAGCGATAAACCGAGGTCCATATGACCATCAAACATGTGGTAAACAAGCCGTGCGCCGACTGCATGGTCAAAGGCGCCGCTTACCGGGATATTAGGGTTGAAATCCTCGTAGGCAATCTCGTCCTGCTGCTGAGTGTTGAGCTTTTCCGTATCGTCGACGAAGAGGCTGTAATCCAGACTATTCCGCGCCAGCGGCAGCGTGCCATAGAGCATTGCTCCAGAGGCCTGCCGGGCAAAGGCAACCGCTGTTGTTAACGGTCGCGATACCGTCCAAACCAGCGGATCGGCATGAATCAGATTCCAGCGACCTACTGGCGTGAGGTACTTGCCGACGCGCAACGATAGACCCTGACTGGCGCGATAATCGGCATACAGCCGTTCAACTTCAAACTCGGCATCGGAGGTATCAACGCGGCCGCTGGAAATGCTGACCGCGTCACCAATCTCCAGCTCGGAAAAGACCGACCAGCGCGGTCCGAATCCTTTACTGATGAATAGGCTAAGGTCTTTCAGACTGAGAGAATCCGGCAGGCTATCAACACCCCAATAGCGCAGACTGAGATAACCGCCCACGGTAAGATCCTGATCGGGAAACTGCAGCCCCTGCCCCAGCTCATAAGGTGAATGTTCCCAGCCCGCTGGGCCGGCCATCACACCAGACGCCAGACTTAAACCCAGGATAACAATCCACCTTCTGATCAACATGGCGATCCGTGACATAACGCGTTCCGACCTTCAGAATCTGTTTCCAACACGCTCGGGCACCCTGCTCAGTTAATGTCTGGAGGGGCGCAGTGAGCAAGACGCTACTATATGAATCTCAACACTCGAACGGATACCGAATAAACAGCCGACCAGATCACGCGCTGATTCGACCTTGCTTCGTTTGCCCGCAGCCAGCAAAATCCGCGCACACACCGCCTGCACAGGCGCCACGACTTTACCGGCGAACTCCGCACGATGCCAGCCCTAAACAATGCGTCGATTGCAAATATCATCTTGCCATCCAGACACCCGTGGATGTTCCAAATAGAGCAGACTTGTGCTCAAAGGTCCGCCCAGTGACTATCCGGACATCACTGCTGCGTGCCTTCCTGGGTCTTGCTCTGGCTGCTACTGTATTGATAGCCGCACTGGCGTTTTTCGAATTCAAACGCACCCTCGAAGATGAAATAGCGGACAACCTGCGCTTCAGCGCCAGCACGGTTCTGCAGCACATCGACACCTTCCTGTTCTCACAACTGGAAAACCTACGCGTTTGGCGCAGTCTGGAAATCATGCAGGACATCCGCGTTGGCGACGTGGACAAGCGGCTTGCCCAATTTCTGTCCGATCTCCACTCGGGACAAGGCAGCGTGTTCGAGTCACTCCTGTGCACAGACGCCGATGGGCGCATCATCGCCGCGAGCAATGTAGCCATAACCGGCACAATGCCGCAGACTGCCAAACGGTGGCATCAGGTGGCAGATCATGGCAAAGGGGAAGTTGAAATACTGATCGAGCCAGCGCACCAACACAGTGACAGTAGCGTATTGCTGCGCACCAGCATCCCCGACCTGTTTGGCGCTGGTAAACTCGGTTACCTGTATGCCTCACTTAATTGGCACGAAGTTTTAAAGCTGCTTGATCATGCAGTGGAAAATGAACCACGCAGTGCCATCCTGTTGGATTCATCGGGTAACCTGTTAGGTGCTTCACGGGATATCCGAGAGCAGCTCGAAGCAAACCTGCTGCAACTAAACCAGATGCGGTTTTCCGATTGGCCCATGTCTGAAACGGGATCAGCGTCCTACACCCATACCGGTACCGCACTCGGTTTCTCCACTGTGCTTGTCGGATCGGCGGCGTCCAGTGGATACCAGCATTTTACCGGACTCGGCTGGCATGCGCTTATACTCGAGCCAACTCGTGCTGCCTTCCAGCCGGTCTGGCACCTGTTATGGACGCTGCTCGCGTTGCTGCTGGCGACTTTGAGTTTCGCAGCCTGGATCTCCTGGCGCCTGGCGCAACGTATCGCGCAACCCATCGTTGAGCTGACCGAATTCACCCGTGATTTCCGCACCGGCCATCGCAGCCGTCCGGATAGCCCCCATACCAGCATCGCTGAAGTGAGCGAGCTTAATCAGGCCTTCATCGACATGATTGAAGCACTTGAACAGTCGCGGGAACAAATCGTACGCGCTGGTAAACTTGCTGTCGTCGGTGAAATGGCAGCAATCATGGCCCATGAAGTGAGAACACCGCTGGGCATCCTGCGGACCTCGGCCGAACTATTGGAGAAACAACCCGGGCTTGGTGAGCGCGAACGTGAACTGACTGGATTTATCACCAGCGAAACCGAGCGTCTGAACCGTCTGGTTACGTTACTGTTGGAATGCGCGCGCCCGCGGCCACCGCATTTCGCAGCCCACGATCTGCACGACATCATCAACAACGTAACCAGCCTTCTGAAATCAAAAGCGGATAACAAAGGCGTCAACTTGCACACCGAGCTGAATGCCGAGCATTCGGTACGCTCGTGCGATCGCGAACAACTGACACAGGTTTTCCTGAACCTGATCATCAACGCGCTGGATTTCGTGCCCACCGGCGGACAAATCGTGGTAAAAACCCAGGACGAGGCCGGCGAACTCCTGGTCAGCGTGATGGACGATGGGCCGGGCATTGCCGCGGAATCACGCCCGCGCATCTTTGATCCCTTCTACAGCCGCCGCGAAGGGGGCATCGGTCTCGGCCTGACGATCGTGCAGCAGATTGTGCAGGTGCATCAGGCACAGATCAGCGTGACCGAAAGCCCCTGGAAAGGCGCACGCTTCGATATTCGTTTCACTCTGAGAGAATTGACCAACAGCGATGGAGCCTAAACGCATTCTAGTGGTAGACGATGAGGCGAAGATGCGCCGTCTGTTGGAGATGGCGCTTACCGGCATGGGGCATGAGATCGTGCAGGCCGAAGACGGCATCGCCGCACTGGAGGCCTGCGACGAGGCGCCCTTCGATCTCATCCTGACCGATTTGCGCATGCCGCGCATGGACGGCATGGACCTGCTGCGCACGCTGCGCGAGCGCGGCGACGATGCACCCGTCATCGTGCTGACCGCCTTCGCCACCATCGAATCCGCCGTCGAGGCCATGAAGCTCGGTGCGTGCGATTACATTATCCGCCCTATCGAAGTGAAAGCGTTGGAACTGGCGGTCAACCGCGCGCTGGACCTGGGCAGCATGCGCCGGGAAAATCGATTTCTGCGCAATGAGGTCGAGCGCGGCTGGGGAGAATTTATCGGCAACAGTCCGAAAATGCAGGCGCTCTATCGACTCATCCAGCAGGCCGCACCCGCGCGCAGCAATGTGTTCATCGTCGGTGAAACCGGTACCGGCAAGGAACTCGTCGCGCGCGCATTGCATCATGCGTCAGGACGTAACGGCCTGTTCGTACCGATCAATTGCGCGGCCATCCCTGCGGATTTGCTGGAGAGTGAATTGTTCGGCCACCAGAAGGGCGCCTTCACCGGTGCCATGCGCGATCGGGTCGGCAAATGCGAACTCGCCAGCGGCGGCACTATTTTTCTGGACGAAATCACGGAAATGCCGATTGCGCTACAGGCCAAGCTGTTGCGCGTGATTCAGGAAGGCACCATCGAACGCCTGGGTGCGCAGCATTCGATCAAGGTCGACCTGCGTATAGTGGCGGCCACCAACCGTGACCCGCAGCAAGCTGTTGATGAGAACACCCTGCGCGCCGATCTGTTTTTCCGTTTGAATGTAGTGCGTATCGACGTCCCACTCCTGCAGGACCGGCCAGAGGATATTCCGATCCTGGCGCAACATTTCCTCGACAAATACGCCGCCGAGCTGGGCCGCAAATCTCCGCACCTGAACCCGGACGTCATCAGTCGTCTGCTGGAATACAGCTGGCCCGGCAATGTCCGCGAGTTGGAGAACCTGATGGAGCGCGCCGCCGTGCTCTGCCAGGGCAATCAGGTCACGGAGGATTTTCTGCCCTGGGACATCAAAGACCAGCCGATCGGCATGGCGCAACAGTCGATTGAAGAACCGTTTGCAGAATCCATGGACATGCACACCCAGGTCGAGGCGCTGGAGAAAAAACTCATTCAGCAGGCACTCCAGCATAGCAATGACAACAAGGCCGCCGCCGCACGCCTGCTGCAAATCAGCGAACGTACCCTGTGGTACAAAATCAAACGCTATGAATTGTAATCCCTGAGTAGTATTTAGTGGCTTTGTCAGCACCAGACTTCAACCCTGAGATGCCAGTCAAGTCGCCACTAAAAAATAACCGCTTGATACTGAAAACAGAAGTTTACGTTAGCGAAGGCAATCAGCGGCTTTCGACCGTTCTCGGTCCTGTAGGTAAAACGGATTTCGCAATTATGAAATGTCCGCTGTGTCAATAACGGACCTACCTCAATCCGATAAATTCGTTATCAACAATGACCGGTAATTGCCGTTCTCGGACTAGGTTGGTTATTAGAACCGGCAATGAAACGGACAGCCTCGGTCATCACTACCCACGTGCCCCAGCCCCGGAGCGAGTAACTCAGAAAAATAATTTTCAACGCCGCTTGTTGTGAATTGATAGCCGTCTACACTCAAATAAACACTATAGGGGGGCGGATCAGTGTATGCACCAGCGTTCACAACAGGTATTGCATGATATCGCACTGGTAGGTATCACCACCTTGAGTCTGTCAGTGCTCCCTTCCGTTGGCATCGAACTTGGACCTGAGGATCTGGCGGCCGCATTTGCGGTAGCAGGCTTCGAGCACACCGATGACGGACGCTACATCCGGTGCCACGAAGACCCGCCCACCCTGTCGTACATGCCCGGCCATGCCGAGGTAACCGACCTGAACGGGGACGGGCAACCGGAGGTGTGGATCACCGAGGGCAGTATCTTCTGCTATGGCAACACCGGCAGTGCCTTTGTGCTGCTGACCCATGACGGCAGCGGCTGGGGAAAACTTCTCGACGAGGTTGGTATGCAGGTCATCCTGGATACCAAACACGGCGACTGGCCGGACATCGAGGTGGGTGGGCCCGGTTTCGAGCCATTCCCGGTGTACCGCTGGGACGGGAAACGCTATGCCCCGGCTAACTGAGATAACTCTGCCAGCACTCCGCCGCAACTTAAACCCGGATCACTCCCTGCGGTTCAACCCGGCCTGTGCCTCATGTTTTCTGAACACAGTTGCGCTTGCGATAACGAGTCAGTTTTCACGTTTTCTCAGATGAGGGCACGACCATGACCAAATACTGCGGTGAAGTGAAGGAAGTCAGTGGCACATCAGGTGGCGGCTACGTTGCCGTCGGACGCAGCGACGCCAGTGACAACTACCAGAGCATCTCAGTACCGATCGGAGGTGTCGTCAGCGTGGCAACTGAGTTGCCACTGCTGACCATCGGCAACACTACCTTCAGAAAAATCCGCCTGTGTTTACCGGAAGTAGCGGCCTATATTCACACTGGCGAGACAATCTGCATTTATGCCTTTGGGCACATGCTACGAAAGAAAATCATCATCGGCGTCCGTGCCGGGAACGGTCCCTCCTGGACAATGGGCTTCGGTCGCATGCTGGGCACGGCATTCACCTACCTCGTGGTGTGGCCGTTTATCGTCGGTATCCCAGCCCTGTTCGCAGGCTGGATTATCGGCATCCCGTTCGGTCAAGTCGGCGTGGCCAAGGGCGTTACACTGGGCTTTCTTTTCGGTGTCGGAATTTCCTGGTTGAGCGCATTGCGCCTGATCATGACATGGCGTGAAATGCAACGTGAATGAACAGTCGGAGGACAGCGTATCGTGGCTACTTTTGGCCGACTGTCGAAGTGCGATAGAAATATGTGTACGCCCGGAACTGCTTGCCTTTCATAAGTAAGCAGAAACCTGGGAAATGGCAAGTAGCAACCTGTAACAGGTCCTGCATGGAATTCTTATATAAGATCCTGATTAAAGGACGTGAGACGCTCCCCTGGAGACTTTAGATCGGAATATCAGGACGGCGGGAGCGCAGCATATAACGTTCATTCCGCTGACAGTATGCTTCACCAACACCCCGCCAATTTGCAGGTCAGATCGACGACCGACCGGTTGCGCGGACGAGTAAGTGAAGGTGGTTCAGGACACGAAAGGGTGTTTTATTACCTGGTACTTACTCCTTTCGCGATGATGCCTGTGCGAGGGAGATCATGAGACAGCACCGCCCTGATGGTGAAGCGGAGAGCCGATATGACGAAATATTGTGGCGAAGTGAAGGATGTGATGGGAGGGGGTTCGACAATAACCCTTACGGTCGGCGATATCGTTATGAAGAGCTACCGCTTGTGTATGAGCGAGGTCGCCGATTACATCCGTACCGGGGACAGGGTGTGCCTTTATGCTTTTGGGCACTTGCTCAAGACCGAGATCATCATCGGCGTCAAATCGGAGACGGGCCCGTCCTGGACCATGAGCTTCGGCCGCTTCGTGACCACATTAATCTTGTATCTTACTCTTTGGCCCATCCTGGTGAG
>JBGSOE010000352.1:0-2244 GCA_041739295.1 Thiohalobacterales bacterium
GGACGACGCTGGAAGCGGCGACTGTCGCGCGTGAGCTGGGTGGAAGCCGTTGGGTGCTCAAGGCGCAGGTGCATGCCGGCGGGCGCGGCAAGGCCGGTGGTATCAAAGTGGTTGATAACCTCACCGCAGTTGAGCAGCAAGCCGGCGCTCTGTTGGGTACACGGCTAGTCACGGGCCAGAGTGCCGCCGATGGCCTGCCGATCGAATCGCTGCTGATCGAAGAACCGCTAGATATTGCCCGCGAACTTTATCTTGGTGCCTTGGTTGATCGCGTGCGGCGGCGCATCGTGGTCATGGCATCAAGCTCCGGCGGCATGGATATCGAAGAGGTCGCCGCGCGCAATCCGCAGGCGATTCTCACCGAACATGCCGATCCGGCCGCCGGACTGCAGCCCTATCAATGCCGCAATCTCGCCTTTGGTCTTGGTCTTACTGGCGAGCAGGTTGCTCAGTTCACGCGCATTGTGTTGCAGCTCGCTAAACTCTTTCAGGACAAGGACCTGAGTCTGATCGAGATCAATCCACTGGTCGTCACCAAAGACGGTCGGGTGTTGGCGCTGCACTGCAAGATCAACCTTGATGACAACGCGCTCTATCGGCAGAAGCTACTCGCCGATTTGCGTGACCCAAATCAGGAAGAGATCAAAGAGCGCAGCGCGCACGAGCATGGTCTGAACTACGTTACCCTAGATGGTAATATTGCCTGCATGGTCAACGGTGCGGGCTTGGCCATGGCGACCATGGATCTGATCAAACTGCACGGTGGTGAGCCGGCAAATTTCCTCGATGTTGGCGGCGGCGCCACGGCCGACAAGGTCGCCGAGGCTTTTAAGCTGATCCTGTCGGACAAAAACGTGCGCGCTATTCTGGTCAATATTTTTGGCGGCATTGTACGCTGCGATCTGATTGCCGAAGGCATTATCCAAGCCGTGCGCGAAGTGGATGTACATTTGCCAGTGGTGGTGCGTCTGGAAGGCACCAACGTCGAACGTGGTCGCGAGTTGCTGGCAAACTCCGGTTTGTCCATCATCGCCGCGGATGCGTTGACCGATGCGGCGCAGAAGGCCGTGGCAGCGGTTAAAGTGACTTAATGCACACCAGAGGGCACAGAGGGCACAGAGAATGATTTTCCCAATAAATACGTCTCCGTGTTCTCTGTGTCCTCCGGTGTGAAGCTTTCAGGTTTTAGGATTTGCTATGAGCATTCTCGTCGACAAACATACCAAGGTTATTTGCCAAGGCTTCACGGGTAAGCAGGGCACGTTTCATTCCGAGCAGGCGATTGCTTATGGCACTCAGCTAGTCGGTGGCGTGACGCCGGGTAAGGGCGGCCAGCAACATCTTGATCGCCCAGTGTTCGATACCGTTGCAAATGCGGTGCGTGAAACCGGTGCCGATGCGACCATGATCTACGTACCCGCAGCGTTTGCAGCCGATGCGATTCTGGAAGCGGCCGATGCCGGCATCAAAGTCATCGTCTGCATTACTGAAGGTATTCCGGTGTTGGATATGCTCAAGGTGCGTGCTGCGCTGACCGGTTCCGACGTGCGACTGATCGGGCCAAACTGCCCGGGCATCATCACGCCCGGCGCCTGCAAGATCGGCATCATGCCCGGTGCGATTCATAAGCCGGGCAAGATCGGCATCGTCTCGCGCTCCGGGACATTGACCTACGAAGCGGTTTTTCAAACCACCAACGCCGGATTGGGTCAGACCACCTGCGTCGGTATCGGTGGTGATCCCATCCACGGTATGAACTTTATTGATTGCCTGGAGCTGTTTCAGGCTGACCCGGACACCCAAGGTGTCATCATGGTCGGCGAGATCGGCGGCAGCGCTGAGGAAGAGGCGGCGGATTATATTCGCGCCAAGGTCACCAAGCCGGTGGTCGCCTATATCGCCGGTGTGACCGCGCCGAAGGGCAAACGCATGGGCCATGCCGGTGCCATTATCAGTGGTGGCCAGGGCACGGCGACCGCGAAGATCGCGGCACTTGAAGCTGCCGGAGTGTCGGTGGTGCGGTCACCTGCGGACATGGGTGCATGCATGGCGGAGCTTTTGGGCTGATTTGGAGTAATTGCCCAGGATGCAATTACGCAACTGCTCGCAGGCAATATCATCACTCACAAAAGAAGCGTCCCCTCCCCCTTGATGGGGGAGGGCCAGGGAGAGGGTGATTCTCTAGCAAACAGCTCCCTCACCCTGGCCCTCTCCCGCGAGGGGAGAGGGAACTTACTGCTCTAC
>JBGSOE010000360.1:0-5975 GCA_041739295.1 Thiohalobacterales bacterium
GAAGCGTAGGCAATGGCCGCGGTTGTTATAGAGCCGTAAGATTTTTCCATGCCCCCCCGCTGCTATCCTAGAGGAAAGTGTAACGCCAACTTAGCCAAGCAGCCTACACGATATCGTATTGCGACGAACAAACTATTGATCTGACGCAAGGCATGGAAACATCTTTAACGTACTAATATGTTAACCAGGGTGTTGGGCTCATAACGGTGAAACATAATCTGACTATGATTAGGTCTGCCGGTCGAGGGAGTGGGATGCCATGTATGTCCTACTAATTTCCTCGAATAATACTAAGATTTAAGGTTTATGAGGCGTCTACTCATGGCATAAATGGGATTTGGGCTTTTGATTTTTATGCCCAAAGATTTACCCCCCCGATATTTATTTGCAGTTGGTGTCATCACTGTGGGCGTTCTGTAGTAGGCAACATACATGGCAGTGACCTTAACAACCAGCGATTCGCTCAGCGAGTGAATCTGTATCTGGCGCTAGGTGGAGGATTTAACGGTTAGCAGACCCGCTGTCTGCAAGTCTGGATTATGGAGGATTCATTATCATGGCTAAAGTAACCAATCTGGCAGAATATACGCACACTACGTTGAGTCCCGAAGAGTTGCGCCTGATCAATGCCTGGTGGCGCACCTGCAATTTTCTCTCGGTGGGTATGATCTACCTGCGCGACAACCCCCTCCTCAAAGAACCGCTCAAGATCGAGCACGTTAAGCACCGTCTGCTCGGCCATTGGGGCGCGAGCCCGGCACTGTCCTTCACCTGGGCGCATCTCAATCGCATTATCAAGCGTGACGATCTGGATATGATCTTCATGGCCGGCCCCGGTCACGGTGCACCGGGCGTGCTCGGGCCGACGTATATCGAAGGCACGTATTCCGAGGTCTATCCCGACAAGAGTCAGGACGCGGAGGGCATGCGCAAATTCTTCAAGCAGTTTTCCTTTCCCGGCCAGATCGGCTCGCATGTCACACCGGAGACGCCTGGATCAATTCACGAGGGCGGTGAACTCGGCTACAGCGTCGCCCATGCCTACGGTGCCTGCCTCGACAATCCGGATCTCATCGTCGCCTGTGTGGTCGGCGATGGCGAGGCCGAAACCGGTCCGCTCGCCACTGCCTGGCATTCGAATAAGTTCATCAACCCAATCCGCGACGGCGCCGTATTGCCGATTCTGAACCTCAACGGTTACAAGATCGCCAATCCGACTATCCTCGCGCGTATCAGTCACGAGGAACTGGAAGCGTTGTTCCGCGGCTACGGTTATACGCCCTGTTTTGTCGAAGGTGACGATCCCGACACGATGCACCAATCCATGGCCGAGACCTTGGATAAGGCCATCGCGGATATCCGCGACATTCAGAAGAAGGCGCGCACGAGTGGCCTGGCCGAACGGCCGCGCTGGCCGATGATCGTGCTGCGCACGCCCAAGGGTTGGTCCGGACCGAAAGAGATCAACGGCCACAAGGCTGAAGGTTCCTGGCGTTCGCATCAAGTGCCGTTTTCGGATGTGCGTACGAACCCTGCACATTTGCAACTCCTGGAAGACTGGCTGAAGAGCTATAAGCCGGAAGAGTTGTTCGACGCGAATGGCGTGCTGGTTCCTGAACTGCAGGAACTCGCGCCCAAGGGCGGTCGGCGTATGAGCGCCAATCTGCATGCCAACGGTGGTCTGTTGCGCAAAGAACTCAAATTACCGGACTTCCGCAACTATGCAGTAGACGTCAAGGAGCGGGGTAAGGTGCTTTACGAGAACACCAAGCCGCTCGGCGAATTCCTGCGCGATGTGATGCGCAATAACATGACCAACTTCCGCGTATTCGGTCCAGACGAGACGGCCTCCAATCGTTTGCAGGCAATCTATGAGGTGAGCAAGAAGACGTGGATGGCGGAAATGTATCCCGAGGATGCCGACGGGGGCGAACTGTCGCGTGACGGGCGGGTCATGGAAATGCTCTCCGAACACACCCTGATCGGCTGGCTCGAAGGTTATCTATTGACCGGTCGGCATGGCTTCTTTCATACCTACGAAGCCTTCGCACACGTGATCGACTCGATGTTCAATCAGCACGCCAAGTGGCTGGACATCTGCAAGAATCATGTACCGTGGCGCGCCTCGGTGGCCTCGCAGAATATCCTGCTGTCATCCACTGTCTGGCGGCAGGATCACAACGGCTTCTCGCATCAGGACCCGGGCTTCATCGATCTGGTCACCAACAAGAGCCCGAGTGTGACGCGTATCTATCTGCCGCCGGATGCCAATACGCTGCTGGCAGTGGCGGATCACTGCCTGCGCTCGACCGATTGCATCAACGTCATTGTCGCCGATAAACAGAAGCACCTGCAATTCGCCACCATCGACGAGGCGGTCGTGCACTGCGCCAAGGGCATCGGCATCTGGCGCCGCGCCAGCAACGACGAGGGTGTGGAACCGGATGTGGTGATGGCTTCCTGCGGTGATGTGGCGACGCAAGAGGCATTGGCGGCCACTGCGATCCTGCGCGAGCATCTGCCGGATCTGAAGGTGCGTTTCGTCAACGTGGTGGATCTCTACAAGATGCAACCGGCGAGCGAACATCCGCACGGTTCGACGGAACGGGAATTCGACAGCCTGTTTACCACCGACAAACCGGTGATTTTCAATTTCCACGGCTATCCCTGGCTGATTCACAAGCTCGCCTACCGTTTCAAGAATCACGAGCAGATCCACGTTCGCGGTTACAAGGAGCGTGGGAATATCAACACGCCGTTGGAATTGGCGATCCTCAACGAGACCGATCGCTTCACCCTGGTGATCGACGTGATCGATCGGGTGCCCGGTCTGGCCGCGCGCGCCGCGCATCTGAAAGAGCGGATGAAGAACGAGATCATCCATAACCTTGCCTATGCGCATGAGCACGGCACCGACCGCGACGAATTCACCAATTGGGTGTGGCCGTTGTAGACGACACCGTCATCCCGGCGAATGCCGGGGTCCAGATTCCGTAACAGCGGTGAACCCTGGATCCTGGCCTACGCCAGGATGACGGATGAGGAATCGATCAGGCTTCTCAGAACGAATGGTGTGCGCTCGGGATGTGGAACACCGTCATCCCGGCGCAGGCCGGGATCCAGAATCCGCAACTATGGTGAACCCTGGATCCTGGCCTACGCCAGGATGACGTCTGAGTAAATAGCCAGATATTCCATAACGACAGCGTTTCAACAATGGAGCGACAGTCATGACAGGAAAACATCACTCAACCATCATCAAAACCAGCCTGCCCACAACGCCCGGATCCATGACAGACGTGCGCACCGGTCTGCAGGCTGCCGACCTCAAGCAGGCGGTGACCGATCATATGAGCTATTCCATAGGACGTTTGCCGGCAGTCGCGACTCCGCATGATTACTATCGCGCCCTTTCACTCGCGGTGCGCGATCGCATGCAGCAGCGTTGGATGAGCACCACCCAGACCTATTTCGATCTGAATCGGAAGATTGCCTGTTACCTTTCGGCGGAATTTCTGATGGGCCCGCATCTGGGTAACAACCTGGTCAATCTCGGACTGGAACAGGCAGCCCGCACGGCGATGGCGGACCTGGGGCACGATCTCGATGTCATTTTGGCGTGCGAGGAAGAACCGGGCCTGGGTAACGGTGGGTTAGGGCGGCTCGCGGCCTGTTATCTCGATTCCCTGGCGACGCTGGAACGTCCGGCGATCGGTTACGGTATCCGCTATGAGTTCGGTATTTTCGATCAGGAGATTCGCGACGGCTGGCAGGCAGAGATCACCGACAAATGGTTGCGTCACGGTAATCCGTGGGAGATCGCCAAGCCGGACGTTTTCTACAACGTCAACTGGGGCGGTCACAGCGAACAGTATCGCGATGACGACGGTAGTTACCATATGCGCTGGGTACCGTATCGGGTCGTGAAGGGCATTGCCTACGACACACCGATTCAGGGCTACGGCGTCAACACCTGCAACACGCTGCGACTGTGGAGTGCCGAGGCGATCGAGTCATTCGATTTCCAGGCCTTCAATACCGGTGATTATTACCAGGCCGTGGCGAACAAAATGGCGTCCGAAACCATTACCAAAGTGCTCTATCCCAACGACGAGCCAGAAATCGGCAAACGCTTGCGACTCGCGCAGCAGTACTTCTTCGTCTCCTGTTCATTACAGGACATGTTGCACCTGCTGGATCTTGCCGGGGAATCGGTACACAACTTCGCGCACCGCTTCGCCGTGCAACTCAACGACACGCATCCGTCCATCGGCGTGGCCGAGCTGATGCGCCTGCTGATGGACGAGCGTCGACTTGGCTGGGACGAGGCCTGGTCCATCACCACCGCGACCTTCGGCTATACCAATCACACGCTGTTGCCGGAAGCGCTTGAAACCTGGCCGCTGCCGATGTTCCGTGAGTACCTGCCGCGGCATCTGGATATCATCTACGAGATCAATAATCGTTTTCTCGCCGAGGTGCGCGAACGTTTCCCGGGTGACGAGGCGCGCGTCGCGCGCATGTCGCTGATCGGCGAGGAGGGCGGTAAGCGCGTGCGCATGGCGCATCTCGCCACCGTCGGTAGTCATGCCGTCAACGGTGTCGCTGCGCTGCATTCCGAATTATTGAAGGCGAGCGTGCTGAAGGATTTCTATGAACTCTGGCCGGAACGCTTCAGTAACAAGACCAACGGCGTCACGCCGCGGCGATTCCTTGCACTCGCCAACCCAGGCCTGACAGCGCTGCTCACCGGCATACTCGGCGATGCTTGGGTGGCGCATCTCGACGAACTGAGAAAGCTTGAAGTGTTTGCCGATGATGCCGCGTTCCGCCGCGACTGGCGCTCTGTCAAACAGGACAACAAGCAACGCCTTGCCGACTATGTGCGCGCGCATACCGGCATTGAACTCGACCCGACCTGGCTGTTCGATATTCAGGTCAAGCGTATCCATGAATACAAGCGTCAGCATCTGAACGTGCTGCACATCGTCACGCTCTACAAGCGTCTGAAGGAAAATCCCGGACTGGATGTGGCGCCGCGCGCGTTCATCTTCGGTGGCAAGGCCGCGCCCGGTTATTTCATGGCCAAGCGCATTATCAAATTGATCAACGCGGTGGCCGAGACGGTCAACAACGATCCGGCCGTGAACACGCGTATGCGGGTCGCCTTCGTACCCAACTTCAACGTGCAGAATGCGCACCTGATTTACCCGGCCGCTGATCTGTCCGAACAGATTTCCACTGCCGGCCTGGAGGCCTCCGGCACCGGTAACATGAAGTTCATGCTCAACGGCGCACTCACCATCGGCACCCTCGATGGCGCCAATGTCGAGATCTGCGAGGAGGTCGGCGTGGATAACTTCTTCCTGTTTGGACTTGATGTTGCAGAGGTAGCAAACATCAAGCGCGAGGGTTACCGGCCGGAAGCCTATGTCGAGGCCAATGCCGAATTGCGCGCGGTGCTCGAGCTCGTCGGCAGTGGTGAATTCTCACACGGCGATAGCGAGGTGTTCCGCCCGGTGGTCGAGAATCTGCGGCAGTCCGATCCGTTCCTGGTGCTGGCGGATTACGCCGACTACATAGCCTGCCAGGAGAAGGTGAGTGCGGTGTGGAAGGATCAGGAGCGCTGGTCGCGCATGTCCATACTCAACACGGCACACAGCGGTAAGTTTTCCTCGGACCGCGCCATCGGTGAATATTGCGAGGCCATCTGGAACGTGCCGCCCGTGACGATTCACCTTGACTGAGAACCAACGCCAACACCTGACTCGTGATGGATCACGTTTTCCTCCGGGGGCTACCGTTACCGCGGACGGGGTGAATTTTTGCGTCTTCAGCCGGCATGCAACCCGTGTCGAGCTGTTGCTCTATGAGCAGGCCGATAGTGCTGATCCATATCAGGTGGTCGCGCTCGATCCCGAATTCAATCGCAGTTTCTTTTTCTGGCATGTGTTTGTCGAGGGCGTGACCGAAGG
>JBGSOE010000364.1:0-2588 GCA_041739295.1 Thiohalobacterales bacterium
TTCACCACGATCACCGGCTTGACCCGCGCCGCGGAGCGCAAACCGCTCATGAAGCGCCGCGCATGATTCATGCCCTCGACATACAGCAGGATGCCATGCGTCTCGGTATCCAGGGCGAGGAAATCCAGCAGGTCGCCGAAGTCGACATCGATCGCATCGCCGAGCGATACCACGGCGGAAAAACCGATCTCACGTGCCTCCGCCCAGTCGAGAATCGCCGTGCACAGCGCGCCGGATTGCGACACCAAGGCGAGATGGCCGGGCCGGGCATTGCCTTTGCTGAATGTGGCGTTGAGACCCAGAGATGGGCGTATAAAGCCCAGGCAATTGGGGCCGAGCACACGCATGCCATAAGGCTGCGCGGCCTGCAGCAGCAAAGCCTGTGATGCGTGTCCGTCCGTGCCCTCGAAACCGGCAGACAGCACGATGACCGCATGGACGCCATGTTCGCCGCATGCACGTATGATGTCCGGGATGCTGCGCGCCGGTGTGGCGATCACGGCGAGATCGACCGGTGCGCCGACCTCACTGATCGTGGCATAACAGGTCTTTCCGCCAAGGGCGCTGTGCTTGGGATTGATGGGAAACACCGAGCCGCTGAATCCCGCGGCGAGCAGATTGGCATACACCCGTCCGCCCACCGACTCCGGGCGCTCACTGGCCCCGAACACGGCAACGGCGCGCGGGTGGAACAGCCGATCGAGATAATGTGCTCCCATGCCTTTTATCCTAAGTTTAAATTCAGCGGTAATCTTAACAGAGTGCCGAATAACCCGTTCAAGGGATACAGCAGACTGTTAAGATTACCTGATAAATTGAACAACATTATGACAATCACCTATATCTCGCATCCCGACTGTTTCAATCACGATACCGGACCAGTACATCCGGAATCCAGCGCGCGCCTGTGGGCCATCGAGGATGCGCTGCGTAGCTCGGGGCTGGATCTGGCACTGCGGCGCGTGGATGCACCATTGGCAACGCGTGAACAACTGTTGCGCGTGCACAGCGCCGAGCTCTTGGCACAGCTCGCCGCCGCCGTACCCGAAACCGGTATTCATTGGTTGGATTTCGACACCGCCATCGGTCCGACTTCGTTGACGGCGGCGTACCGAGCCGCGGGCGCCTGCGTAGCGGGTGTGGATCTGTTACTGAGTGGCGCGGCGCAAACCGTATTCTGCGGCGTGCGACCACCGGGGCATCATGCCGAACGTAACCGCGCCATGGGCAGCTGCCTGCTCAACAATGTGGCCGTGGCGGCGGCCCATGCCCTGGAGGTTCATGGCCTGGAGCGCGTCGCCATTGTTGATTTCGACGTGCATTACGGTAATGGCACCGAAGACATTTTTGGCGCGGACCCGCGGGTGCTGTTCTGCTCGGTATATCAGCCAGACGCCTATCCGCATGTCGCACCTGACGCGAAATCAGATCACATCATCAAGGTGCCGTTGGCGGCAAGCAGCGGTGGCGCCGAACTGGGCGCCGCCGTGGAAGAACTTTGGCTGCCGGCACTGGATGACTTCGCACCACAGCTGCTGTTGATCTCCGCGGGCTTCGATGGCCATGTGGAAGACGATCTCGCCCAATGGAATCTTCTGGAGGCAGATTACAGTTGGCTGACTGCTGTGTTACGCGGCGTCGCGGAGCGTCATGCCCAGGGCCGGGTACTCTCGGTATTGGAAGGTGGGTATGCGCTACATGCCCTCGGACGCAGCGTGGTCGCACATCTCAAGGCATTGCTCGCATAGCGGATAATTCGGTTCAGCGAGGAATGGCACTTACTTAAGCCGAACCTAACAACTGATGCAGGGTGGCTTTGATGAATAACCCAGGTTCGACGGAGCGGCCCGAAGGGCGAGCGCATAGCGCGAGTAATCCCACTATATCCGCCAATACCACCCTGTACCGAAGTCATCCGCAGATTATGTGGCGTCCTATGGCGGCTCCCTGTGAATGCGCCATACTTACCAGCAAGTGCAGGAGTTGTGTGATGCGCCGCTTTGCTTACCATGCTGTTGTCTGGATGTTTTGTGGGTTGCTGTGCAATGCTGCAGCCTCATCACAGTCGGAGGAGGATTCCTATGCGCAGGCGCGGGCGGCGCTGATTCTGGAAATCGAAGCAGACGTACACGAGGCGGCGGATTATTTTGGCCGGGCCGCACTAGACAAACGCGTAATAGCGGTGCTGGGCACAGTGCCTCGCCATGCGTTTGTGCCAGCCCGTGAGCGTCCCTTCGCGTACGACAATCGGCCGCTGCCGATCGGTTTTGGTCAGACCATTTCGCAACCCTATATTGTCGCCATCATGACCGATCTGCTGGATCCTAAACCCAGCGACAAAGTGCTGGAGGTGGGCACCGGCTCCGGCTATCAGGCCGCGGTGCTCTCGAGGCTGGTCGATCAAGTCTACAGTATCGAAATTGTCGAGCCATTGGCGGCTTCGGCAACCCAGCGGCTTGCTGAACTTGGATACGATAACGTCACCGTCCGCCAGGGCGACGGCTACTATGGTTGGGAGGAACAGGCACCGTTCGATGCCATTATTGTTACCGCGGCCGCAGGTCACGTCCCACCTCCACTGATAGCGC
>JBGSOE010000394.1:0-15107 GCA_041739295.1 Thiohalobacterales bacterium
CCGCATCACCAGGGTACATGGATCCTGGTCAATGAATACGCACTGACCCTTTGCCTGCTCAATCATTACCCATCGATTGCCATGCCGTATACACCGAATGCCCCTTCACGAGGACTACTGCCACTCATTTGCGCTGACAGCCGTGATGCAGACGAGGCGATACACCGCCTGCTCACCATTCAACCGATGTCCTATATGCCGTTTCGGTTCGTAGCCATAAGTCCGACGCGGACTGTGAAAGCCACATGGGATGGGCGGACTGTAACAACCACATCGCTGCCACAAAGTGGTGGCATGCTGACATCGTCCTCATTTCGTCCGGACGCCGTTTCGCAATTTCGACACGCCACATTCAGGGATATGGTCGGGCGGATCGAGACTGCATCTGTCGAGATGTTGAACGCATTTCACCACCACCCTGGCACCGACCGCGCTTTCGGCATTCACATGTCGCGCCCCGAGGCATGCACTCACAACATCACCCGAGTCACGGTATCCAGTCGAACACGACAGGCCGTGATGCATTTCGAACCCTTGGTATCCGCAAGCTCGGACAGACTTCCTACCGAGGTCGAACTCTCTTTAAAGCCGCCCAGTAAATGTCATGACACTCGAAACCCACCCATTCAACCGACCTACTAGCCGCCTGGGCAGATTTGTTTTTGTGTTCCTCGATTGGGTGGAACGGCATGTACGCGCCAGCTCATGTGTCGGCTCCACTCCTTTTTTTGCCGAGGAACTGTTTCCGTGGCTGCCTGTATTCAAAGCCGACTGGAGCGTCATTCTTTCCGAGGCACAAGCCGTACTGCCCCATTTGAACCAGCTCCCTGCATTCCAGGAAATCTCCAAGGAAGTGGGCTACATCTCGCAAGACGACCAATGGAAGACCTTCATGCTGCTCGGCTATGGCATCCGTTCTGAGAAAAACCTGCGGCACTGCCCCTCAACCGAGAACGCGTTGCGGCATATTCCGGGCATCCGTACCGCGTTTTTTTCCATTCTCCAACCGGGCAAACGACTACCGCCGCATCGCGGCCCGTACAACGGCGTACTGCGCCTGCATCTTGGTTTGATCGTCCCGCAACCCGCCGAGCAGTGTTGGATTCGCGTCGAGTCGGAACGCCGTCATTGGCAGCCGGGCGAGGTGCTCATTTTCGATGATGCCCTGAACCATGAGGTGCATAACGATAGCGACGGCGTGCGTGTCGTGCTGTTCATCGATTTACTGCGCCCGTGCCGTTGGCCGGTGAGCTGGCTGAATCGGTTTGTCGTTTTCGTCGCGCACTTCAGTCCGCTGGTGCGCAATGCCCGCCGTAATCAAGAGCGCTGGGAACATGAATTTTATTCCAATGCCGAAGTCTCACCTGAACAACATAAGACGCCGCCATAAAATACTGGAGATCATTATGAAACGATCACTCAAAAATATTTTTCTCGCCTGCCTGCTCTGTCTGCTGCCGACCTTGACTGTCCAGGCCGAGGAGCAGGTAGCTGTGCCAAACCTCAGTGAACGGATCAGCGATTTCCAATCCCAACGACCGGTTTCGGACCCACGCAAACGCGCCATCATGGATAAAGCCGCAAGCGATCTCGCAATCGCCATGCCAGAGCCCGGCCTCAAAGTCGGGAGTCATGCGCCGGATTTCAGCCTGCCCGATGCATTCGGCGCCACCATTCACCTGGCGGACCTGCTGGCGCGGGGACCGGTGATTCTGACGTTCTATCGGGGCGCCTGGTGTCCGTTTTGCAATCTCCAGTTACATGCACTGAAGGAAAGCCTGCCACTTTTTCAGCGTCACGGCGCACAATTGGTCGCCATCACACCGCAAACACCAGACCGCTCACGCGGGCAGATCGAGAAAGATAACTACCCCTTCCATATCCTCAGCGATCTCGACAACCGTGTGATGCAAGCCTACAACCTGTACTTCGAAGTGTCGGAAGAACTGCGCGCGATGTATATCCAGGATTTCAAACTCGACATCGCAGACTATAACGGCACAGGTCGCTACGGTCTGCCTGTGCCCGGCACCTTCATTATCGACCGCCAAGGGATTGTCCGCGCGGCCTTCGCCGATACCGATTACAAAAAACGAATGGAACCCTCGGCAATCATCGAGGCCCTAACAAACCTCGAATCCACCCAAAGTTCGAGTCTGAGCAAAGGATCTAACCGATGAAAAACCTCGCACTGCTTATCGTTTTCAGTCTCTGCGCATCCCTGGCGCAGGCCGCTCCAGATATTTACACGAATCCCGTTGGCATGGCGTTCATCGAAATTCCCGCCGGTAATTTCATCATGGGGACGGAAAACCTGGAGGAAGCCGCTGCCGAAAATTCCGACGACGGTCTCGATATCGTACGTGACGAAACACCCGCACATCGGATCGAGCTAAACGAACCTTTCTATCTGGGTACCACCGAGGTGACACAGAAGCAATGGCTTGAAATTATGGGGACAAAACCGGGACCCGAGGATTACTGGTCAACTGCTGAGTGGCAACAGCTACCTGTCGTCTCCGTGAGCTGGCAAGACGTCGAACGCTTCATCCTAAAGCTACATGAGCGTGATCCGAAGACGCGCTATCGCTTGCCGACGGAGGCCGAGTGGGAATATGCGGCGCGAGCCGGCGCTCAGGGCCTGCGCCCCATGACAGTAAAGGAACTACCTGAACACGCCTGGTATATCACCAACTCGGACGACCTTCCACACCCAGTCGCCACACGCAAACCCAACCCCTGGGGCGTGTACGACATGCTGGGTAATGTCTGGGAATGGACCCAGGACTGGTACGCGCCCGACACCTATACGCAGTCTTCCATTGTGAATCCGTCGGGACCGAAGAATGGCAGCAAACGCGTCCGGCGCGGAGGGTCATATCACTGCCCGCAGCATATGGTACGTCCCGGATATCGCGGCGCGGATACACCGGAAACCGCATATTCGGTCATCGGTTTTCGGCTGATTGCAACACCTGAGAGCACCAATAATCAGTGAATTGATTAACCCATACAACGATGGAGTGTGCATATGCCTAACCTATTCATGTGGAAAAATGGGGCTCTCAGCCATCAGCGCCGTAGCATCACCCTGGCTAAGCGAATCCTGCCGATGCTTGTTACGCTATTATTTTCACCAACAGTGATTTCCAGCCCGCAAAAGAATGGCTTCGATTTGAGTGACGCACTGATTCCAGTCCGTGCAATTGAATCCGGCGGACCAGGGCGTGATGGAATACCCGCATTGGATAAACCGCGCTTTGTTTTATCAGATACTGTGCAATTCCTGAGTCCTGCTGATCGTGTACTCGGAATCTATCACAACGGCATTGCGCGTGCCTATCCGGTGTCCATTCTTAACTGGCATGAGATCGTCAATGATCACTTCGGAGATGATGCTGTCGTGGTGACGTACTGCCCACTTTGCGGTACGGGCATGGCCTTCATCGCAAAAGCAAAGGGAAGAACACTCGACTTTGGTGTATCAGGTCTTCTCTACAACAGCGATGTATTGCTCTATGACCGGCAGACCGATTCCTTATGGTCCCAGCTGATGCACCAAGCGGTATCCGGCCCTCTGCGCGGACAGCGGCTGGAGATGATCCCACTGACTCACACGAGCTGGGAGGACTGGCGCTCTCGGTATCCTCAAACTGAGGTTCTATCAACTGACACCGGTTATTCACGAGATTACAGCCGTGACCCTTACGTCAGCTACGACCGGGCGTTCAAAATCATGTTTCGGGTCAGCAGCTACAGCGATCGTTATCATCCCAAAGAGCCTGTCATTGGAATAGTGATAGATGGCGTAGCAAAGGCCTATTCGTTCTCAACATTGGCCGTCACCAAGGGTGATATTCATGATGAGCTTAATGGACGTCCCGTAATCATTCGCTACGATGCCAAGCATCGAACAGGAGCAATTCATGATGCCGTCACTGGCGATGAGTTACCCAGTGTCACTGCCTATTGGTTTGCGTGGTACGCATTTTATCCAGACACCGAATATTTCGATCCTGATAAGTAAATTGAGAGACACGACTAATACGGAGGTAATAGTATGATCGCAGATATCAAACCGCAGCTAAGAGCCACAGTCTTCTCCGACTATATCTGCCCGTACTGTTACCTAGGCTGGCTGCGCCTTGAAAGACTGCGCAGCGACTATGATCTGCGTGTGAATTGGTGCATGACCGAGATCCACGCCGATAATCCACCCGAAGGGAGACCACCGACAGAACTTGGATACTCAGATGAACAATGGGGGCGGATGACCACCGAGCTGGATGTACTCGCCGCGGAAGAAGGCGTGCGCTTTGGAGGACTCCACTGCACAACCAACTCGCACCGTGCACTGCTTCTCGCCGAAGCCACTAAGGAGAAAGGATCGGAAGCCTTTTACGCCTTACATCGTCGCTTGTTTGAGGTGTATCTCTGCGAGGATCGCAACCTGGCTGATGAGCAAGTACTGCGTGAACTCGTCTGCTCGCTGGGATTGGATACCAGCCTGCCCGATCGGGCCTGGAGTGAGCCGCGTTACGAGCGAAACCTGCAGGAATATGCACTCGCGGCACGAGAATTGCGCGTGGACTCGACTCCGACATTCTATTTCGGTGAACAGCCTTTACGCGGATTGCAAACGGTCGAAGATTTATTCAATGCCGCACGAGGTGCGACCGAATCTCGACAGTCAAGGTAATTCGTTGTACTGCATCATGTACTGAGTCGTGATTGAAGAATTATTTCAAAATCGCGGATCAAGTCTCCAGGCAAGACACTGCTCACTGCTTGGAGCAGAGTTATACGTGCTTCAGCTTACATACAATCGATTATTTTATCTGGCTAAGCTCAACTGCTCGCAAAGAGAGTCTGCTTGAAGACTCTACATCTGCCAACCTTCCTCGGACTGCAAGGCTAGGCTCATAAGCTTGGCTCGAAAATGTATGGATCATATGCATCACATATTCTCCCCTGGGGAACCCGGGCAGCATACTCATTAAAAACCCGGCCTCTGGCTCCATTCCGGGATGGTTTTCTGGGGGATCCACCAATGATTTTCCATCAACAAGATAGGGGCGTATCTCGACATGTGCAGCAATATCGTCTGGAATACTCACGCCTGTCACGACTGAGCCCGTCACGCCACTAAGTGCAATCCAACCAGTATTGCGAATAGATTCAAGTCGGTTATCCGCTGAACTTTCAACACCCAAACGCACTGACCTCATATCGCCTTCCACATAGGCGCTATCGAACGGTTCACCGTAATAGTCCGCCGTGATTCGCAAGTTCATATCATTGACAAACAGGCTCCGAGTCAGGAGTACCGGCACCTCGACGTGATAGGGGTAAAAATAATGATCGCAGTTAACCCCGGGGGCGTGCATATTACTGGAAATGCGGAGATTGTTTATGGTGCGCTTGACTACTCTCACAGGCCCATTAATGTAGCCTGCTTCATATCCGTCTACATCCTCTTCATTGAACTCGATATTACCTCTAAAGAACAGAAATCTGACATCGACATTACCGCGGATCTTAGTTCGGTCCAAGATCGACTTATTGTTTATAGTCAGCTCTCCCAGTACCGCTAGATGTGATGGCATGTAGGCAATAGTATAGATTGGCGAAATTACTTTCAGTTCATCGGGGAGATATGTTGTGTAGCGCGAAGTCGATCGGGATGAGGGGGGTACCCTGAAAATATGCAATATATACCCATCCACGTAAGCCGCTTTCACGATCAGTAATATCGAGTTCCAGTATTAAGTCGGCTTTCAATAAAACGTACGGTGATGCAACGCGTGACCCGATATCACGCAGCATAAATATCAGCTGATCATTAGCATCGAACACAGCAGTCCCTGGAGGATCATCCGTGTCAAAAATCTCGCCACCCTTTAGGGCGACATCCCATACCCAATTGCCACCTGCAGTACGTTGATCGATTTGAAACGGGATCACAGTAAACTTGTTATCAGAAAATGCGAAGACTCTTAGTCTATTGATATCCTTTCCTAATAAGGAAGATAAGTGTTTTCCAGTGACGATCACCGGCTGGGTGATCTCCTGCGGCCGTACATCCGCAATAATATATTGAGAAAACAGGGAAATAATCAGTGCCATTACCAGATACAAGATCATTCGCATCGCCCCATCCCTCTGGTATCGGTTGATAAAGGGGTACCGCAAAACAGGATTGAACACTCTGATGACGTTAACGCATGGCTTACCGTGCTCTAAGGTTGCCTATACCAAGCAAAATGACGACTTGCGATTATACTTCCACGTTATCGGCTATATTCGTCCGATCCATTCTCATTGCGATATCCTGCATGCGAGTGCGCACTGAGCTATAGGTAGCGACAAGATAGGGTACGGCATAGTTCAGCAACAAATGCCCCCGCAACAGATCATCACCATCAAGCCAGCGAGCACCTTGGTTGATAAGATTAAGGATAGTTCCCACGACCAAGGCCGTCACCAAAGCACTGCGCACAATATCAGTGGCGCAAGCGATGATGAACGCACGGTGCAGATGGTATCTAGTCGACATCACGTAGTATCCTTAACATATATCCATCCGATACAAAAAATGAATCTGCCATAAAACCTTATCGTTGTTACGTTACACTAAACTTCAGACTCGTATATCGGCATCATCGTATATCAAAGTGGTTGAACCCTGCACATTGCTTACCTTATACCGGACGGTTGCGCGTTGACGCTCGCCTTCTGAAAATAACCGGCACCAGGGCCAGAAATCCGAGCGCCAACAAGGCGCCAATCATTACTGGACTTAGCGGGTTACCTGATGGCGTCATAGGTCCCATCTTCTGGCCCAGCATAGCCAGTGCATAACTGGCGGGTGCGATACCCATAGCCGTTGCAATGGCGAAGGTACGAATCTCAACAGGCGTGAATGCCGGGACAATATTCACCAGCCAGAAGGGGAACATCGGAACAATGCGCAGAAATAACAAATAATTAAATGCATCACGATGAAATCCATTGATCAGTCTGGCGGCCGATACGTTTCTCTCAAATCGCAGACGCAACTGCTCGGCAAATAAATATCGTGCGGCCATAAATGTCAGGACGGCTCCACAGGTGGCTGAAAACACTATAATCAGCGTGCCCACCCATGATCCGAAGAGAAATCCGGTTGCGAGTGATCTCATCCAGGCGCCGGGTATGCTTAAAGCAGTCGCTGCGGTATACACCGCAACGGTAAGAACGAACATCTGCCAGTAGTGCGTCTGCGTATATTCGTACAAGTGCCTGGCGTCTGACCTCAAGCTCTCCAGATGCAGCAAATGCTGTCCGCCGAACTCATAAAAGACCAGCAATCCCAAAATGAAGATCAGTAGCAGTAGGCGTACTTTCGGGCGATGTTTATACAAGTTGACCACCATTAAGCAATCACTACCGCCGCCAATATTTAACCCTTCTCACATCATCACACTCGCTATGCGTGATAGTTCACGGTATGTAGTTAGAATAGGATAATCACCCTACTAACTGACTGTTCGGCATACGTTCTTGCAACAACTGTTCAAATGCATCTGCACTCACAGGACGGCTGAAATAGTAACCCTGCGCTTCCTCACAACCGACTTTTCTCAGATATCCCAGTTGCGCTTGAGTCTCAACCCCTTCTGCAATCACTTTTAGATTCAGACTATGCCCCAGATCAACGACGGATCGGACTAGAGTTGCGTCCCTCTGATCATTTTCGAGGTTGTACACAAAAGATCGGTCAATCTTGAGCTTATCGAGTGGCAGTTGCCTGAGGTAGGCAAGGGACGAATAGCCTGTTCCGAAATCATCCAACGCAATCCCAACACCCAGTGCCTTTAGAGTACGCAGCATCTCGATCGAATAAGGTACGTCGTCCATGGCAACGGATTCGGTTATCTCCAATTCAATATCCTGAGGCGGAAATCCTGTTTGGGTGAGTACGTCGGTAAGAGTGCCTATAAGACTCTTGCTGATAAACTGTCGAACAGAAAGATTTATTGCTATCCGTATGGACGGCAGACCAGCGTTACGCCAGGCCTGGGCCTGTAAACAGGCTGTTCGGAGCATCCACTCACCGATTGGCAGAATGAGTCCTGTTTCCTCGGCAATGGGTATGAATCGTTCAGGAGGGATAAGACCCGATACAGTATGTCTCCAGCGCAGTAGTACCTCTACGCTGACAATCTGACCACTGTTCAATGCAACCTGAGGCTGATAAGCAAGCTCTAATTCGCCACGTTCAAGAGCGTGGCGAAGGTGGTTTTCCAGGGTTAGCCGTTCCTTGGCGACAGTAGAAAGCGCAGGTTCATAAACGTAAAATCCACCACCGTTCATCTTGGCCTGCTGTAATGCCTGATCGGCCTTACTGATAATGGATACAGCGTCCTGCGTATCAGCAGGATAGTGGCAAGAACCCACACTGACACCTAAAAACAGTTCAAAATAATCGACAGTGAGCGGCTCGTTGAATCTGGCAATCAGCTCCATGGCAAGCTGCGATGGCATTCCAGTTGATGCGATATGCGTCAGCAATATGCCGAATATCTCCCCTTCATAGCGGTACACACTGGTATTTTGACAGCCTCCGGAGCACTCTAAAACTACCTGTTGCAGACGTTTTGCCAATACCTGAAAAAGACGATCCGCGACGTCATGCCCGACGCTGTCCACGACCCGTTGCATCCGCTCGATACTGACCAGAAAGACTACGCCATCTTCCTTGCTGGCAACGGCTTGTTGGATATCCGCCACGAACTGCCTACGATTCGGCAGGTCGGTCAATTGGTCATGAAACGCCATGTGTTCAAGACGCCGCTCGGCCGTTATGCGGTCTGTAACATCTCTAAGATAAACATGAAAGACATCAGAATCCTTCAAGTAATGCACTACAGCTTCATAATTCCGCTCCAGTGCTACATATTGCCATAGCGCCCAGTCTGTACCCTCTCCAATCAACCTGGAGAGGCGTGTGTAATTATCGGCTGGCAATAATGCCAAAGGCATGTCTGCTGTCGCACCTTGAGCCATCAATGTTGCCCAGGCACCCGGATTGAAATAATCAACCTCACCCGAACGTTTCAGCCTCAGTACCGGGCTAGGATTTCGCTCTACAAACATCGCTAGTCGGCGACGTTCCCGGACGCCAGTCAAGTGAATAGTCAGGAAGTAACCTGCTAGTAATGCGACAACGACGAACGAGATACCATAATAAATTACGGTTTCATTGATAAAACTGATTTTGTCGTGGGCCTGCCCACCGCGCGCATGCATACGTGCTTGTATCTCATCGGCAAATTCAGTCAGACCGGTATTGATGAACAAAACCTGTTGGGAAATCTGCCCTAATATCGCGCGTGCGGAATCCCAATCAATGCGGGCTGCTTGTAGTGCTTGACCCAATTCACTATTCAGAGACCGCACTCTTGCCTGGCCATATTCAAAAGCAGCAATACGCGGATTACCGGGAAATGACTCGCGCACGACCGCCCATTGTGCCTCTATCGCACTTTGGCTTTCCTCCCAATGTGCGTTATAGGCAACATGATCTAATGTGGCGAAATATTCGTAAAGGATCGATTCCTGTGTGGCGATGGCACTCCGCAGGGAAGCGAGCTGACTATTTATTGATATGCCCTCATCCATGAGAGCAATGGTTTGATCATGCAGGACGCTGCTGTCTTTATATATACTTACAGGCCACACAACACCTACAACGAAGACCACGACGTAGAGGGCCATAATGTGCGGTAGAGCCCTCTTTTTCATGATCACGATTCACCACCTTTAGCCCGCTGATATGCGCCGGGCAATCAAATGATCGATGCTGAGTTTACCGGGGCCCGAGAATACTAGGGGTATAAACAGCACAAGATAGATTAGCGGGAGCTTGAAGCCGTTGCCGCAAACATTGTAGCCATTCCCCGCATGGACACTGACCCAGGCGACTACTGTCAAGATGATGAGTGACACGCTGAAAAATCGCGTACCCAAGCCTACCACCAGCGCAGCGGCACCGATCAGTTCGCTCCAGGTTGAGATGAACCAGCTGATATCTACCGGCACAAGATCAAACGGAAAGGGAAATTGATCCTGAATACTGGCGAACCAGTTTTCCCCATTGAATTTCTCCACTCCGGATTCCCAGAACTCATAAGCTAGCAAAAATCTCAGCCCAAGTTGGGGAAGAAATTCACCAATGCGATTCAGAGCACCGAATAGATCTTGGGCAACCCAGCGGGTACAGCCAGCCAATAACTCTTTCATGCCAATCTCCGTGTACCAAGAACAGCGTCTGCGTGACGCAATGTGTTTAACAATGACCGCATTATTTCAAAAATAAGTTGGGTTGGGTTGAAGTTAAATGAAGTACACTAGGTGCTCGCGAAGTGACGAGACTCTTTTCGCATCACGCCTGCCATGCCCATCCAATCTTCTAAAGCTATCCAGAAGTTTGTGCTTGGTATATTCGGCATCTCCCATACTTATTCCTGGCTCACATCTACGGATTTGCCCTTGTTCGCGCCGCATTTACCTTCACCGCATTTGCCATCTTTTGCCTTGGTGGCGTCCTTGTTCGCGCCGCATTTACCTTCACCGCATTTGCCATCTTTTGCCTTGGTGGCATCCTTGTTTGCGCCGCATTTACCTTCACCGCATTTGCCATCTTTTGCCTTGGTGTCGGCCTCAGCAACTTGATAACCCTGATCGAGATATTGCATACCAAAGGGGTTCCCATTCGCATGCGCAATACTGGTAGAGCCCAAGGCAGCGGTAAGGGCCAGCGTGATAGCAGTCTTGGTAGTATTCATAAATCACATCTCCTAGATTTTGATGTCATAAGCCCGGTATGGGCGGTTCACGACGATGGTCTCGGAAGAAACGGGAAGGTTCAGTGCGAATGTTCATCCCGCTCGGACAACGCCTTGCGGATCCGTTCGCGTGCCTCAGGTGTAAGATTCGGCCCCCGCGTATCCTGGTCTGCATCCGAGGTTGATTTACGTAGTACCTTCCGAAGCAACTGGATCTGCCACTCGAAGCGCCGACAGTTCACACACATCCAAAGATGTAGACGCAACCCAAGCTGCTCCCAAATCCCTAGAGGACGATCCTGGCTCTCCGAAACCAACCGGCTAGCATCCTTACAAGTCAACATCTCGCTCTACCCTCATGCCGTACTGACCCCGTTCTGTTCGAGACACTGCCGGAGCCCCAAACGGGCCCGATACAGCATCGTCCACAAGTTAGTCGGCGTAATCGCCAGTTCCTTACAGATTTCTTCCGTGCCACCTTCCATTACTTCGCGAAGTACAAACAAGCGGGCCAAACGTTTAGGCAAATGATCGAGACAATATTGCAGGACGGTCCAGAACTGACCATTTTCCATAGTCTGCTCCGGATCCCCCCAGTCGGAGAGTGTGGCACTCCAGCGACCCGCACTGGAAAAGCTGTTCTCAACAAGACAGTTATCCTCATAGCCAGGACTTTCGTCATCATCCGTAGCGACCATACGGGACTCGCGCCGGAACTGGTCAAGGATCTTGTGCTTTAGTATTCCAATCAACCAGGTGCGTACAGACGAGCCACCCGCGAAACGCTCACGCGCCTGCAATGCCGCGAGAAAGGTTTCCTGTACCAGTTCTTCAGCTATGTGTTCGTCTCGTAGACGGACGAGTGCATAACGAAAAAGCACGTTGCCGTGTTCTTCCACCCACCGTTCAGGTGAGTCAAGGTTGCTTTCCATAGTTAAAATTTCCCGAGTGGTCATCCATTTAGCGTTAGTAACGGTAGGGACTATATTTGACTGGTCGTCTAGTATGCAATAACGACCACGCCATAACTGATTGGTTCACAATTCGTCCGGTATATGGAACTGTATGGTTTTGGGGCGCAATTACGAAGCCCTTTTAATGCTGGGCTCTAGCATATAAATGCCTGAATAAGCGGATAACTATAAAGCTAAATGTTATTCTGTTGAGGATCCCATTGGCAACGATTAACTAAGTGTACGGGATCACTTCATAAACGATAGCGAGAAAAGCAAAAGTCGTTTTAATCGATTATGTACTTATCGGTCTATTCAATGTGCACGTTATCTTAAAATGCAAGGAGGCACTATATCAGCACGCCGAAAAGCAGTTGGGCATGCAATCTACCTCTCCGGAAAGTGGATGAAAACTTCGACTACACGTCTCATAACAGGATGTTAAGAGCCGCTTCTGAACAATATGAACAGCGGCAAAAAGAACCTGAGGCAATGCGAAAAACCAAGCGTGTGCAATCATCACACGAAACACCTGAGATTACAGAACAAGAACAGGTCAGGACCGAAATCGCGCAAATATTGGTCAGATGGAATGACGCATCCGTTCTTCACTTCAATAGTCTGATACGGTGGTTTTTGTGAATGTATTCTGGTAAACGGTCCACTGGGACACCAAGATTCGCAACAGACTTATTCACGGCATACTACTGTGTAGTATTGCGGAGATGCGGTGAGTAGTACAACATCCAATCGCACCTACTCACTCAGGACTGTCGTTGAAATTTAATAGTGACGACTTACTTATGAAATATATTTTCGGCCTAAGAATCACCTAGGACAGATTTATTTATCAATCTCACCAGGGGTACTCTCGGCCCAGTAGGTAACAAATCTTTGCTCGACTAATAATGTGTCCCCGTAATAAATCTGAAATACCCATTCCCCTTCCACCATTTCATAGTCTTCATTTAGCGCATAGACGTCGTAGGCGAACACTTCATTGCGCTCGACCCGTCGGGTGATGGTGTAATCTGAACCCGTGTTGACGGTGCCGTCTGGCAGGGTGAACGGCGGATGCTTCAACACTCGACGCAACTTGATCGTCGGTGTGTCCGGCAGGTTAGATAACCGGTACTGGTAAGCAAGAAGGGCATCTTTCTTGATTGGAATCCGGTCGGTTTCCCGGATGAAAGTCATGACCAGTTTTGAGAGCGCCTTACCGGTCGACGTCTCGGGGCTCTCAATCGGGTTCCCCCCGCTTACCTTGCTGAAAATACCGTAGCGCAAGATATATCCGCTGGGCTCGACTGTTTCACTGATGGTTCTTCCTTTACTGGTATTTCCACTGACCGTGGTGTCCAGGCCTTTATCGCAGCCACTCACTACCAGCAACAGCAGCATCACTAACAGTCTGCTCATATAAATTCCTCTTGTGCCATTCGCACTCAGAAAAAACGGTGGGTGATCGCTCACCCACCGTTGCCGGTACTACGTTACAACGCCAATGTACGCTCTGCAGGCTTACTGAATAAAGCCGCGCTGAATCGGCATCAGCATCCGCGGATCGATATTATCATCTCCGTTGACCGCGCCTCCGAAGGTGGCGATGGGCAATGCGCAACCTTCGTTGCCTTCACCCGGACCGAAGCCATCATTCGGATTACCCGTGCAGGATTTGCCGTTGGCGCCATCCACGTGGTCCGCGTCGATCCTGTATTCCAGCACATAACCACCTGGGGTAAAGCACTGGTTAGCCGGATTGGCACCGTGATTCACACAGCCCGGATTGGTGGCGGAAGACGCCACCAGCAGGGTCTCGACGTTGCACAGCTCGGCAACCGCGCGCGACGCCGGATCGGCGCCATTGGCAACAGCCTCAGCCTGCACTAAGTCACAACCCCGTGCCGACATGCGGTTGATGCGCAGACCGGCGATCACATTGATACCGGGATCAAGGGCAATCGTCGCATCTTCGGCATAGTTGGCATCATCGTTGGGTTCGTTGGCCAGATCGATACTGATGCGCTGACGGAACACGCTCGGATTGCATACCGGCTTGCCATACGGGTTACCGCCGAATTCGCCGCGCAGACATTCCGCAGAACGCCTACGATTGGTGGCATAGACATTGCCGGACTCGTCGAAGCTGATCGCACGGAGCGTATCGCGGCGATTCGGATTGCTCGCTGGCCCGCCGACGAAGTCGATGACCCTGGTGACCTTGGCGCGGTTCTTGTCCTTGCCGAGCTTGAACAGGTCATCACCATCAGTATCATGCATTTCCTCCTTGCCGTCTTCTTTTCGCTTGACCTTGTTGCAACCGACGCCACAGCTGGTGTCCTCGACGCCATCCTTCCAATCGACGACCAGCACCGCGCCACCGTGGAACATGCTGATGAACATCCCCTCCGACGAAACCATGATACCGGCGGCACAACCCCACAGGTCATGCCCCAGCTCACCCTCAGCCGGCTGGCTGTACTCGTCGATCACCTGCATGGTCTCCTGATCGATGACCAGCAGGCGACTGTTGGCCGAGCGCGCAGCTGTAGTGAATACTGGTGGGAAGAACTGATTCGCCGCCAGACCGGGAATAGCAGGATTGGTTGTCAGCGGATTGGGGTCAACTTCACCAGGCGCCAACGGATCGGAATTGCTGGCATTGAAGAAGTTGGCGTCGCAGACTGCTTGAATGAGATTACCGTTGGGCAGTATCTGTGAGCCCAGCGGTCGCGGCACGCTGCCGCGGCCAGCTGGTCCGATCGGATTACCCATCAGTGGCCGATAAGACGTGGTACGAATCGGCGTACCGTCACGGTGGAACTCGGTCAGTGCCTGCTGTCCGGCACTGGTGATGAAGGCATGGCCATTGAGGCCACCGGAGAAGTTGCCGGTTGGTTTCCAGGGGCCGGGGCACTCCATCTCGGGCGGGCAGATCGGCGTCCCAACATTGGCCGCCGAGAACGGATTGTTTACCGTAATGCCGCGCTCACCGGTAATGATATTCTGCTCAATGACTCGTCCAGGTCCGTCAGCGGCGAAGGGGCCGAATTGGGCGTCGGAGACCATATAATTTGCTTCGAGACACACCGGCGTGCCGGCGTCGTTACCGCCGTCATGCGCTACTGCAGATCCGGCATTGAGTGCCAGGCCTACGGTCACGCCAGCGGCTACTAGTTGTTTTAGGAGCCTCTGATTAAGTCTCCCACCCGATCAACGGATGAGTTATAAAGCGCACAGACATCGTGTTGCGAGGCAGTGGATGAGACAAGCAACGTTTGCCGGTCTGGCGTTTGATGCCAAGAAGAAGACGACCAAGCGCGAG
>JBGSOE010000429.1:0-4755 GCA_041739295.1 Thiohalobacterales bacterium
GGTCTTACGTTTCACAGTCTTCTTTTTTACAGCCATGAGGATAACCTCCTAGTTAATGGTTCGCGCAACTTAACGGCATCAGATTATAGAAACTTTAACGAAAAAGGAAAGATACAATCGTAAAATAATGTCCAGCGCGACTTTTCGCGGCTAACTCACAAGGGGCGATAAAGGATGAAACTCAGGTCATCTGGCTTGCTCGGTGTGTCCTTCAGATCCTGATCCATGCGCACGCGGCAGTCTTCATACAAGGCTTTCGCCCCTTTATTTATAGGGCCGCAGCGCATGCGCTCGACAATCTCATCGACGTGCAGGTTGTCGAATAATCCGTCGCTGGCAAGCAACACGGTGTCGTGCCGGGCCAGATTTACGGGGGAGCCGATCTCGATGCGCATCTCCGAGGAGCCGAGCATATTGGAGATCAAATGACGCTCTTCGTGGTGCATGGCGGCCTCTGCATCCAGAAATCCGGACTCCACGGCATAGCCGACGGGGGAGTGAGAAATGGTTTGCTGCTTGATTCGACCACGCTGGCCGGTGACCAGAATCATGGAATCACCGACGTGATAGGGGCGAATCATCCGTCCCTGAATCTCGACCAGTGCCAGGGTTGTTGCGGCACCGACACCGAGTGCGCTGACGGCCTGATTGGCCTTTTCGATGCCGTCGAGGATTGCCTCGCGCAGTCCGCTGTCACCAAGTGGCGTCGCGGCAATGTGGTCGGCAAGACAGCGGATAGCAAGAATCGATGCCTGTGCACCACCCGGCAATCCCCCCAAGCCATCACAGACGATGAGTACGCCGCCATCATCGCCCCAGGGGATGAAGCCGACGGCATCTTCATTGTCAGTCTCTTTATCGGGGGAGCGGCGGGTGAAATAGGCAAGTGAACCGCCAGCGAAGCGCAGCATCACAGGCGCGGTCATGTCGGTGGTGCCGATAAGCTCCGCCCGATCCAGCGCCGCCGCAGTCGATTTCAATCCCATTCGATGTTTTCCAGGTATTCCTTCAGTTGGCCGGCACTGCGGAATTTTTTCAGGATCAGTGTGCGTTTCAGGCCGCAGCAGATGGCTTTGACCTGGGGCGGATGCTTGGCGTAGTGCTTCTTGCCGCCCAGGGCATCGTAGAAGATCCGGATCAGGTCGACGACATCGTCGTGGATGTTTTCCTTCTTGGGGGCTCCCCAGTGGAACAGATCCAGCAGCTTGAGATCGAAGCCGATGCCATAGCGTTTAACGATGATGTTCTGCGGATGCAGGTCGCCGTGGTAGTCACGCACATGGTGGATGCACTCAATGCCAGATGCCAGGGCATGCAATAAGTGCAGTCCCTGGAAGACGGTCAGGCGCTTGCCCGGTTGCTTTGCCAGGTATTGGCTGAGCAGATCGCCCTCGACAAAATCCGAAACCAGGAAGTTGATCGATACGCCGCGATACAGGATGGTTTCCTGGGTGTGGTACTGGATGACGATCGGGCAATGACGCAGCTTGTGCAACTTGCAGGCATAGAAGGTGGAGGTTTTGTCACGCAGATTGCGGTGTGGGAAGAAGAACTTTGCGGCCCGATCGATACCGGTCGCGGTTTCCCGAACCATGTAGACCTCACCTTCCCAGCCGCGGCCGAGGTGCGAGATCACCTCATATTTACGAGCCAGGATACGTCCAGGATTGAATTCAAAGCGGTCAATCTGCGGTTGTTTGCTGGCGCGTGCGGGCATGAGTGGTCAGCTATTTTACCTGGATTGTTTTATAGTGAGGTCAGTATAAATCGCAACACTTGCCAGCGAGTATGCCATGAGCGACGCACTAACAAAACTACGCGATAGCGTGCTTGGTTTTATCTGGGACGGGGAGCTGCGCGACATCCCGTCGCCGCGACGCCAATTGATCCGAATGTTGCGGACGCTATATGTACTGGTACGCGATCTCGCAACCGGTGAGCTGAACCTGCGTGCCATGAGCATGGTGTACACGACGCTGCTGTCGGTGGTGCCGTTGCTGGCGTTCAGTTTCTCGGTGCTGAAAGGCTTTGGCGTGACCAATCAGCTCGAACCTTTGCTGTATCGATTCATGGAGCCGCTAGGCCCTAAAGGTGTCGAGGCCGCGGAGCATATCATCGGCTTTGTTGCCAATATGAAGGTTGGTGTGCTCGGTGGTGTTGGTCTGGGGCTGTTGATCTATACTGTTTTGTCGCTGTTACAGAAAATCGAGGCCTCGTTCAATTATGTCTGGCGCATTGAACGGCTGCGCGCATTTGGGCAGCGCTTCAGCAATTATTTGAGCGTGGTTCTGGTTGGGCCGGTGCTGATGTTCAGTGCGCTGGGCATTACCGCGTCGGTCATGAGCAATCGCTCGGTGCAATGGCTGATGAGTGTTGAGCCATTCGGTACGCTTATTCTGGAATCATCCCGCCTCATCCCTTATTTACTTATCGTCTGCGCCTTCACGTTCGTCTATTTGTTTATCCCGAATACGCGGGTCAAGCTGCAGGCGGCCGCTATAGGCGGGCTGGTGGCAGGTTTCCTCTGGCAGACCACCGGCTGGGCCTTCGCCGCCTTTATCGCCTCATCGTCCAACTATGCGGCGATCTATTCCGGTTTCGCGATTCTGGTACTGCTGTTGATCTGGTTGTACATCAACTGGCTGGTATTACTGCTTGGCGCGCAGATCGCCTTCTATATCCAGAATCCACAGTACCTCACCCAGACTCAGGTGCGGTTAATCTTGAGCAATCGCCTCAAAGAGCGTTTGGCCCTGATCATCATGTATCAGGTTGCGGATCACCATCATCGCAATCTGAAACCCTGGACAGTGAACGCACTCGCAGACGATCTGGAGATTCCCATTGCGCC
Source organism: Thiohalobacterales bacterium (assembly GCA_041739295.1). GTDB lineage: Bacteria > Pseudomonadota > Gammaproteobacteria > Thiohalobacterales > Thiohalobacteraceae > JAHJQQ01. The sequence goes on from JBGSOE010000429.1 coordinate 2,852, forward strand.
ACTGGAAAGATTGGTTCTGACACTAATTGCGCAAGGCTATCTGATCGAGACCAATGCCGAGCCGCCGGCGGTGATACCCGCGCGAGATATTTCAACCATCAGGTTGACGGAGTTGCTCGACAATGTGCGGGAGGCTGACGAAAGCCGCTTCCTGCGCAAACAACGGCTGGCATCACTGGCACCGGTGGATGCCGTGATGGAGCGTATTAATGTCGCGCGGGATTCTGCGCTGAACGGTATGACTTTGCGGGATATGCTGGGTGAAAAAGCGGATCTAGCGTAGGGTGCCGGTGAACGCAGCGAACCACACCATATCGTCGATTGTTGCGATACAAATGGTGCGGTTCGCTGCGCTCACCACACCCTACATGTTCGCTAGAGCGTATCGTTCAAGGCTAATGCATGCAGCGGTGCGTCATCCTGCTGGTACAGCGCTACGCCTTGATGGTATTGAGCCAGCGGTTGGCCGGACTGCGTCATCATCCAGATTGGCAGATGCTTGCTGAGGGAGAGGGCGTAGGTCTGCGCGCTGATACCGCAGTCGGCCACTTGTGGATCCCAATTGATGCGGACATGCCAGCCATTGAACCCGCCCAGTTGCGCCGGTGCGGCGGAGAGTTGCGGTGCCTCGTCTTGATGCTGCTTGCCGGAGAATAACCAAGCCCCATGACAGAGTTCGGCCTCGGTGGCGTGCTTGGCCCGCGTCAGTGCGATATTGGCCACGGCTTGAGCCACGATAGCGGTCTGCGCCTGCTCGCGCGGAACCCAGGCGATGATCTGATTGCGCCCCGGACTGAGATGCGTCAGCGTGTCGGTCGCGTCGCCGCCATTACCGCCAAATCCCGCGCAACCGCCGCAAAGCACCGCAACCAGGCAACACAGCGTGCTGGCAGCGGGGCGGGAGATTGGGCTGAGTGCGGTCATGGGCTTGGTCATGTATCCGGGAGAACGTGGAGCCCAGCATAGATTGGATGACGGCTGCAAAACGGAACCGCGTCAACATATTGTCGTCGGTATGTTGGGCGTACGCCGAGAAATGAGAACCTGTTCACAACGACACCTACAAGGTTGAGTGATGTCCACAGACTCCATTCCAAAAAAGCCGCCTCGCTATAAGCGCTGGCTGATCGAAATTGCGATCCTAGGGTTGGTGATTTTCGCAGTGCATACCTATCAGGTGCGCGCAACACCGGTCGGTCTTGCGCCACCGCTGGCGGGATTCGACTTGCAGGGTGAGCCAGTGGATTTGGCGCAGTTCCGCGGGCGTCCCGTCTTGGTGTATGTCTGGGCGAGTTGGTGTCCGGTCTGCCGTGTCCAACAACCGGTTATCAAGGCAGTCGCAGAAGATTGGGCGGTACTCAGTGTGGCCTGGCATGAAAACATCTCCACGGATGCGTTGCGTGATTATGTGCAGAAGGCGGGCTACGCATTTCCGGTCTTGCTGGATGCTGATGGCAGCCTTGGTAAGCGTTATGGCATACAGGGCGTGCAGACCGCATTCGTGGTTGATCAGAATGGTCAGATCCGTTTTGCAGAAGTGGGCTATACCACCACGCTCGGGCTACGGGCGCGGCTGTGGCTGGCCGATACCCTGGCCAGGTAGGCAACAGCGACAACCCCTTGAGTATCCAAAATCCCACTATCGATCAGCGTGTAGAAATCTTGTGTGAGCTGGGTTGTCGCGTCGTGCAGGAGATCATTGAGGCCTTGCAGACTGGGCTGACGCGGCAGGAATTTGCGGATTTTGATACTGCGCAGCGGGCACTGTTGCTGCGCGAACTGCAGGCCATTATGTCCGTCTATAACAACCGCTGCCGGTTGTGATTGACGACAGCGGTCTGTTGTTGAGCTGTGATTCTTGTGTGCTTTCGTTGCAGGGCTATTGGACGCGGCCTTCGGTCTGA
>JBGSOE010000154.1:0-5891 GCA_041739295.1 Thiohalobacterales bacterium
CTTCGCCACCCTCTCCCCAACCCTCTCCCCGCTTGTGGGGAGAGGGTTAGGGAGAGGGGAATTTGTGTCATCCCGATGGGTAATGATCATCAGTCATCAATCTTTGCGTTCTTAAACAGCAACGCAGAAATTGTGCTTCCAATTTCATACAACATCCGAAAATAATGAGGAAACGGCAATGAGTCGAAGTGAAGCCCGCGCACAAGCTGTCTTTGAAATTACCACTGGCGAACCTATAGCGGCTGCCAAGCCAAAATCACTCGAAGAAATTTGGGCCGCTGATGTTTTCACCCTGGCAAAGATGGAAAGCACGTTGTCGAAGATCGCATTCAAGGCAATGAAAAAGACTATGGAAACCGGCGCATCGCTGGCGCCTGACGTTGCCGATGACGTGGCAGCGGCGATGAAAACCTGGGCATTATCGAGAGGCGCCAACTACTTCGCACATATTTTCTACCCACTTACCGGTGCCTCTGCCGAGAAGCACGACAGCTTCATTGTTACGGATGCCAGCGGCAAGGCCGTTACGGAATTCAGCGGCAGCCTGTTAACCAAAGGCGAACCGGACGGCTCATCGTTCCCCAACGGCGGCATTCGGCAAACCAATGCCGCACGCGGCTACACGTTCTGGGATCCGACCAGTCCGGCCTTCATCCTGGACACCGAAAATGGCGCGACACTGTGCATCCCGTCCGTATTCGTATCCTGGACAGGCGAAGCCCTGGACAAAAAAGTACCGCTCATGCGCTCAAACACCGCAATGAATACGGCGGGCACCAAAGTACTCAAGCTAATGGGCGAACAAGAGATCGCCCCTCTGAATTCAAGCTGCGGTGCGGAACAGGAATATTTTCTGATCGATTCCACCTTCGCCGCTCTGCGTCCGGATTTGCTGCTGGCCGGCCGTACTTTGTTTGGTGCCGCACCTGCCAAAGGACAGGAATTCGATGATCACTACTTCGGCGCAATTCCGGAGCGTGTACAGATCTACATGGAGGCCGTTGAAGAACAACTCTATCGCTTGGGCATCCCGGCAAAGACTCGCCATAACGAGGTTGCGCCCGGTCAATTCGAAATTGCACCCTACTTCGAGGCCGCCAACGTAGCCGCTGATCACCAGCAGATGCTGATGACCGTGCTGAAGAATACCGCCAAGAAACATGGCTTCGTTTGCCTGTTACACGAAAAACCTTTCGCCGGCATCAATGGTTCGGGAAAACATGTCAATTGGTCGGTCGGCAATGCCACACAGGGCAATCTGCTCGATCCGGGCAAAACGCCTCACGACAATCTTAACTTCCTGCTGTTTTGTGGCGCGGTCATCCGTGGTGTTCATCTGTACGGCCCGTTACTGCGTGCTGTCATCGCGTCAGCGGGTAATGACCATCGGCTTGGCGCCAACGAGGCACCACCGGCGATCCTGTCTGTCTACCTGGGCAGCGAAATCGAGGCCATCTTCGAGATGATCAAGGATGGCAAACTGGATTCCGCGGGCGAAAGCGGCATCATGAATCTGGGACTATCGCAGATCATCCCGTTTGCCAAGGACGCTGGCGACCGTAACCGTACTTCACCTTTTGCCTTTACCGGTAACCGTTTCGAATTCCGCGCCGTCGGCTCACAGCAGTCGGTATCGGGTCCATTGATTGCCATGAACACCATGCTCGCGGATTCATTGAACTGGATCGCAGAAAAACTGGAGACTGAACTCGCGAAGGGTACTGAGAAGGCAGCCGCCGTGGTTGCTGTGCTCAAAGAGTTGATGGCCGAGCACAGCGGTGTCATCTTCGGTGGCAATGGCTACTCACCGGAGTGGCACAAAATGGCTGTTGAAGAACGCGGCTTGCTGAATCTCCCTACCACAGCGGATGCTTTGCCCTACCTGAAAGATGAATCCATAAAAGCGTTATTCGCCAGAACCGGCGTGCTTTCACCGGTGGAACTGGAAAGCCGCTATGAGGTGTACACGGAAGTCTACATCAAATCCATTGCCGTCGAGGCCAAGCTGGTAGTGGATATTGCAAAAACCATCATCTACCCGGCCGCCATGCGTTACCTGTCCGACCTGGCGGAGACCAATGCAAGCGTGGCCGGCATGGGTTTAGAACTGGATCTCTCAACTGCGAAAACCATTGCCGTGGAATCCAATGCAATGATGGTAGCAGTCGCCAAGCTGGCCAAAGCCTACGCCCTGGAAGACTTCACCAGCACGGATGATCACATGCAGTACTGTGCCACGGTTCTCCGCAGCCTGATGTATGAGGTGCGCCTGCACGCGGACGCATTGGAGGCGGAAATCGCCGACGAGCAGTGGCCGTTGCCGAAATATCGGGAGATGCTGTTCATCAAGTAATTGGCATAAAATTAGGCCTGCGCCGATACTGTCGGCGCAGGCCTTCGTTGCTCACGCTTAAACTCAGGCCCTGCGCAGATCGAAGCAATACTCACTCAAGGCCTCGGCAGGCGGCAGGATTGCCTCTGGCAGCTCGCTCAATTCAATTTCTTCCACGACAAAGCGTTCACGAATCCGTCGGCGTGCTTCGTCGAGTGAGTCGGGCAGACCGTCATAGGATTCACCCCGAGGTTGCCACTCATGCAGCGTGATACGCAGCCCCCGTTCAGCGCCGGGCGGTAACAGGGTGAGCACGATCGGCCCCTGCGCGCCAATACCCGGATGCAGACCAGCCCAGGGCACGAAGGCACGATAGCGCAGACCCATAATCAACAGTACGTCTGCACTGTCCTGCTCCTTGCGCATGGGAATGCGATAACCACCGACCCGCAATTGCCAGCCGTCGATATCCTCGGCATGCGCTGTATCAAACCTCAGGCAGAGCTGCAGGCGTGTCGTGCTGGCATCCACCAGACGCGATCCGCCGGAGTGTTCGGCAGCATCACCCAGCAACGGCCAGAACTCAATGGCGCGGTCGACATCAAGACGGCAGCCAGCAAACTCAGCATGTCCGATATGACGCCAGGAATCGTTATACAGGCGCTGCGTGATCGGTTCTTCCAAACCAAACCCGGCGGTCTCCAGATCACTGAAGACCGATTGCAGATCCTGGCGCAGGTAAAATGGCAGCGCGAAACGATCATGCAAGCGGCTGCCCCATTCGATCAGTGGGTGACTCTGTTCTTGCTTACTCAGCATCGCTGCCAGCGCACGGAGCATAGCGGCAATGGCCGCAGCGGTTTCCGCATCGCTCGCCATGCGAAAGGCACGGAATTCAACCAGCCCGAGGCAACCTCGACCGGGCAGGTTGGGATTCCAGAGTTTTTCGATATTCATTTCGCTACGGTGCGCATTGCCCGAAGTGTCAACCAGAAATGGACTCAGGCTGCGCCAGATGAATTCGGGTTCCGGTTCAGTCGTCGCGGCAAGCTGTTGCAATGCCACGTGCATTTCACTGAACGATTCCAATACATTCTCATCGGCACGCGGTGACTGACTGGAACTGCCGACATACGGCGGTGCGAACCAATAAGACAGTGCCGGGTGGCGATTAAGATAGATGACTAATCGGGCCAGCAACTGGGGTGCAATAAAAAACGGGCTGCGCTCGGGGCTGGGTCCACCGAGTGTGAACTGCCCACCCCCACCGCTTTCCGAAATTTCACCGTTGTACTGCAAACGATAGGGTGCCAGCCTTGCAGATTCCGCTGCAACATACAGACGACGGCTCATCTCCAGAAATTCACCGACACTGTTTACAGGTGCGGCATTGATTTCCAGCACGGCAGGATCGGGCGTCAATGTAGTCCAGGCGACAGTTTCATCAACCGGTGGTGGAAACCCACGCCATACCAGCGTCGTGATTCCGACTGCATGCGCAGCCGCTCCAACGCAATCCAAAAAGCCCATGAATAGCGCGACCTCAGCGAAGTGCGGCAATTCCATACAGGGTTGCAAGCTGTTTTCCGGTCCCGTGGGCGCACAACCGAGCGTAACGAGATAACGCCCTTCCCGCGCAAGATCATCCACGGCGCCGCTTGGCGGGATAGCTTGTGTATGGAGGGAAGCACGCCCAAGACGAGGATCCTTCTCCGGATCGGCGTTGAGTTCCTGCCCAGCTCCATCGATACGGAACAGCACACGCAGACCCATCTCTCCGTCGGTTTGAAAGCCTGCTGCGCTCCATCCCCTGCGACACAATGCAACGATCAAAGATCGCCAGAACGCATACAAGAGAGTCTCATCGCAAGAGCATGAATTACCCAGTGGATCGGTCGGCAGCCCATCGGCCAGCGGACGTGTATCGCGGCGCCGATACAATCCTAAACTCCAGCGCGGGTTCTCTTCACCAGGATATTGGCGCCCCAGCGTGCGCAAAATGAACGAGCCTGGGCAATGGCTGTGGAGGTGTTCAATAATGCGACAGGCGATGGACTGCTTGGTATCGCCCAGTGCATCGGTGAGCCATTCCGGCGACTGCGAGTGACGGTTAGTGAAAGTTGGTTCGGCGCCGATCCAGATATCGAGTCCGCAGCCAATCACTGCCTCATCGTGGGCATAGATCGCCGCCTCAAAACTGCTGTTGTTGGATTTCACTGTAAGAGTTTATCAGTTCTACTACGCTGGTAACATGTTACACATGCGGGATCGTCCCGCATTCCGCAACACGTCCGCACTGTTTGAGGGCATGAGATACCTTTTGTCACCCTGGTGGGCTAGACTTCCCCGATGCGCCGAATACAAATTCAACACCTGACACGTTACCACTACGCGGAAACAGTCACGCTGTTTCCACACACCCTCCTTCTGAGACCGCGCGAGGGGCACGATATTCGCGTGCTTTCCTCAAAGCTTGAAATCAGCCCGGCATTCAAAATCCGCTGGAGTCGCGATGTCTACGGCAATTCCATCGCCATCGTTGATTTTCAGCAACGTGCCGATGAGCTCGTCATAAACAGCGAAGTAGTCGTTGAGCACTACGAAGACCAACCCTTGTTGTTTGTGCTCGATGAGTCCGCACAACACTTTCCTGTTCAATACAATCCAGCTGAGCTTATCGATCTCACACCCTACCAGACCTCTATATTTCCTAATGAACAAAGAATAATGAAGGACTGGGTTGCAGGCCTGTTCCAAACTGGCTGGAAGAGCGACACCGTCTCCCTGCTAAACTCGATAAACTGCAAAATCGCCAACGAACTCCGATATTCAATGCGCGAAGAACCCGGCGTCCAATCACCTGCACAAACACTATCAATGGGCACCGGCTCCTGCAGAGACTTCGCCACCCTGTTCATCGAGATTTGTCGTAGTTTTGGTCTTGCGAGTCGCTTCATTAGCGGTTACGTACTGAACGAATCCGTGCCCGATGGACATACAGCAACTCATGCCTGGTCGGAAGTTTATCTACCGGGCGCTGGTTGGCGCGGCTTCGATTCCACCAGCGGATTGGTCGTCAGTGGCGACCATATCGCGGCCGCCGTGCATCGTCACCCACAAGCCATCCCCCCGGTTGCCGGCTCCTATGTTGGCGCGGCGAACACTCAGCCGCAACTCACGGTTGAGGTCCGCGTCATCCGCATCCCGTAATAAAGTTGGTAACTCCAGCGTGTTGCATCGTTACGCGGCTTGTCGAACTCAACCAATTAGAAGCGTCGGAAGTTCAAACCTCTAGGTAAGTTGATAAACAATAAAGCCCGCGCAAGGCGGTCTTCATAGTTTATTTTGCGTGCCCGGAGAGATTCGAACTCCCCTCTCCCTAACCCTCTCCCCGCAAGCGGGGAGAGGGGATAACCCCCCTCTCCCGCCCCGGCGGGAGAGGGTTAGGGAGAGGGTGGCGAACTCAAGTCGAGCATATCTATGGAACCTCTGATTAATTTGATCAAGCGAGCAGATGCAAGGCGCGGACGGGTGAAAAAACGGAGTTTACACGGCGTAA
>JBGSOE010000464.1:0-8006 GCA_041739295.1 Thiohalobacterales bacterium
CCAACAGGACTCAGAAAGGGATGGCAAGAATATGAAAGAAGCTCTAATAACCCTAATTATATTATTCACAGTCACCCTTTCGACCGGATATGCGGTCCTTGCCTACCTGAACAACCGAGAAGCCAGTTGGCCAGAACACGCTCGCATTCAGGCATCATTCACTGCAGCGGTCGGCTGGATAGACGCCCATCAGGAGGACATTATCCGGGATAACAATCCCGTGCTCTGGTGGATGATTCAGCGTAGTGCCGCATTGACGGGTAACTCCACCCTCCAATCGGCATTCGTTCGTTACCAGCAGAAGTATCTCGAAACCGCTAGAACACTCTGGTTACCCCTATTCTTCCCTGGCCGCTGGGTCCCCTTCAGAAATGAGGATATCGCGCATTTTGACGACTATCAGAAATTTTTTGTCTATGCGATCAGTTGCGACCCTGACCTGGAACAGCAAGCTGTCATCGCTGCCCAGTTGGACCCCACTTTTTGTGATAGTCAGCCGTTGCGCCCGGCATGCGCGACTCACCAGCTCATGGCATTCCGCTTTATGCAGCAAAATCGCTGCGGGGCTACTCAGTCTACACAGGCAGCAGTCGCCGATTTACAGGCCCGAATAGTAAAACAACTAACCTGGGACCCTCGCGTTGTGGATGTCTATCTTCAGCGGGTGCTGATGTTGACCGAATCAGGTGCGGTTACGGGCGTTAAACCTGTCTGGCTGCAACAAGTCTTGGATGCACAGCTCCCCGACGGTGGCTGGGGTGGGCTCGATCCATACCTGCAGCTGCCTTCAGGCAGCAGCCTGGGGTTTGGTGGCAGAGGATTCGCCATTGCGGCGCCGATCTCTGACTTCCACGCCACGGCTCAAGGAATACTCCTCATGAGCTTGCTGCTAAACGCCGAGCCAGTGCGCCCATAAACAAGTCGAATCACCTTACAGTTTTCTGACTGCCTGGCAGGCGGCGTAACCAACTTCAATAGACTGAATAGGAAATCATTTTTTCATATTAGACGGTTAGGGTGTGCGACCATTAGCGTCAGCTTCTTTTACACTACAGCCCAGGAACACCCAGATAAAATAAGAGATATTAATAATAATTAATATGTTATCTGTAATGGCGCAGCTATTGCAGGATACATTTCATCGGCAACCCGCCATAACTAACAAGAAGGGACGCCCGCATGAATGCAAAAATAGACAAGACAATCAATGGTCAACGCGTTTCCGCCCGCCCAGTTTATAAAGGTGGCGTGCAACCCGCCTACTGGGCAGCCACTGTAAACCAACGCTCGCTGCCCCGGCAGTTTGAATCGGCAACCGAAGCATTCCGATTCGCCGCACAATCTCTTGATTGTTGATACCAGCCTAAAAACAGGTAACTTGGACGTCTGACGGCCTGTCCTGCGGCACCGGCAAGCCGCTGCCGTCCTTGCCTCATTCCCCGCGCTTCACGCACAATACGCCACCCACAAACGCACGGCTGCGGTTGTGACATGGATTCGTATTCACAGTTATCTCCAACGAGACCTGTGCGAGAAGGGAAAAGCAGGCATGGAAGACTCGGACATCCGCATCAATATCACGTTGCGCCTGGAAACGGCGCTGTCCCGGCCGCAAACGCAAAAGATTATGCAGAACCTCAGCCAGGTCGATGGCATCAGCGCCTTACGACTGGCCGACGCCTCGGGTAACCTGATACGTATCAGTTTCGATCCGTACCGTATCTCTGCGCGGGATATCCTCAAATGGTTTGCTCAACAAGCTATTAAGGCTGAGCTACTCGCACCACTTTCCAAAGAACCACCCGCAGCGCCTAACCCGACCCTGCAATCAAATCGTTAGACAATCTCTGAGCCTTCGACCCACCCTACCAGGTGCTCGCGCAATTGATTCAACTGCCCGTGGAAGAAGTGCCCAACCTCGGGCATGCGTATAATCTGCGGCATGGGATTCTGGCGCTCTGCCCAGGCGAAGACCTCCGCACTGGACACAATCTCGTCGGCTTCGCCCTGCACTAACAGCCAGGGGCAATCCGGCGGCGTAACGACCGCAAAATCAAAAAAATTGACTGGCGGTGCCACGGTTATCAAACCGCTGAGCGGGAATTCCCGTGCCACGCTGAGCGCAACATAGGCGCCAAAGGAAAAACCCGCCAGCCATAAGGCATGGCCTGGGCGCTGCCTCTGCGCCCAGTTCAGCACGGCGCGCAAGTCGTCAACCTCGCCAATACCTTGCGCATATTCACCTTCGCTGGACTCAACGCCACGAAAATTAAAGCGCAGCGTCCCGATACCGAGGGCATTGAGCGTCCGCGAGAGTGTGTCGACAACCTTATTGTGCAGAGTCCCGCCATATAAAGGATGCGGATGACAAATGACACCAATGGCATGCATCTCCCGCCCATCGGGTGGGCATGCGGTTAGACCCTCAAGCACACCTGCGGGACCGGGTATCCAAACCGTGTCGCCCACGCAACTGGGCACACTTTCATCACCGTCATACCAGTGGGAGCCCGGCTCGGCTGCAAGCATGGTTCAAAATCCAGGGAGTTAGACAGGTTGCCCAGTTTAGCAAAGATGGGCAGCGGGGTTGGCTGCAAAACCGGCGCATGCGGCCGCACAGCCGCCGCATGGCTGATCGGAATTAGGATAGGAAACGGGGTCTACAGATCCCTAGCCCGATCGCGACGTTCCAGCCGTGGCGAATGCAGCGCCAAATCGAGGTAATACCAGCCCCGCATATCCACGAAGTCACGCTTGCCGTTGGCATATTCCACGGCCACGCAGGTGACGCGGTTTCCGTTGTACACGAGCGCTCTGACCTGGATGAGCTGGCCAACAATGTTGGTATACCAGTAACCGGGCAACGGCTTTTGTTGTAATAACATTAGTATTACCGCCCCAAAAAATGTTTGTTAATCATCTGGCTGACAGTCGCGCTACGCGATGTTATACCGCCCGCTTGGCACCCCGGTCAGCTACCCGCATTTCGAATCACCACAGTTGAGACAGGTTAGACAACCGTCCATCTGTATCGCCGCTTTAGTATGGCATTTTCCACACAATTGCGCACCCTCGGGAAAATCGCCAGGGTCTTTACTTTCGGCATTCTTTACAGTCGCCTCATACTGCGCGCGCTTTTCATTCACCAGCTTCTTTTGGTGCTCATCGAGGTCATCGTCTTTGAGCATACCGATCATGCGCAGATGGCACTCAATGGCGTCACCAATCTCCGCCACCAGTGAAGGCATGTACTTACCACCCTTCTTGAAATAGCCACCGCGCGGATCAAACACCGAGCGCAACTCTTCCACCAGGAAGGTCACATCACCACCCTTGCGGAACACCGCAGAGATAATCCGCGTCAGCGCCACAATCCACTGGAAGTGATCCATGTTCTTCGAGTTGATAAAGACCTCGAAGGGGCGTCGCAATTCATGTTCAGTGCCGTGATTGAGGATGATGTCGTTAATGGTGACATACAGGGCATGCTCGGACAGCGGCGTCTTCACCTTATAAGTCGATCCCAACAACATCTCGGGGCGCTCCAGCCGTTCGTGCAACTGGACGACCTTATCCTGTGCGTTCTGCTTTTCTACGACAGCAAGCGTCGCTTCCTTCTCCGCCCGGTCATCCTGGGCAACGCTGTAACCGACGATCTTCTTGTCGATTTTGATAGCCATGTTTTACTCTCCTCTACGCCACCGTCGCATGCGTTGCTCGGCAGCGCACTTGTTCAGAATTTACCGTAATAGCCTTCTTTCAAGGCATCGTAAAGATTACCGGCGGCGTGTATTTCACCGTCGTATTCGATCTCTTCGTTGCCCTTGACCTCCAGCTTACTGCCATCGTCCAGCGTGAACACGTAAGTCGTATTCTCCAGATCCTTCTCCTTTACCAGCACTCCCTGGAAGGCCGCAGGATTGAAACGGAAGGTAGTGCAGCCCTTCAAGCCCTGTTCGTAGGCATACAAATAGATGTCCTTGAACTGCTCATAGGGATAATCCGTCGGCACGTTTGCCGTTTTGGAAATGCTGGAGTCCACCCACTTCTGCGCCGCAGCCTGGATATCGACATGCTCGCGCGGATTGATATCTTCCGCGGTGATGAAATACTCCGGCAGCTTGGCGTCTTCCTCATCGGAATACGGCATGGCTTTGGTATTGATGAGCTCGCGATAGGCCAGCAGCTCATAGGAAAACACCATCACCTTTTCCTTGGTCTTGCGGCCCTCACGAATCACATTACGTGAATAATGGTGCGCGAAGGATGGCTCGATGCCATTGCTGGCATTGTTGGCCAACGACAACGAAATAGTCCCGGTTGGCGCAATCGAACTGTGATGCGTGAACCGCGCACCAACCAGGGCCAGCTCTTCCACCAGGTCCGGCACAACCTCCGCAATCCGCTGCATATAGCGACTGTATTTGGCATGCAGCAATTTACCCAAGATACGATCACCCGGCTTCCAGCCGTCATCCGCCATTTCCGGACGCAGTCGCAGCATCTCTTCAGTGATAGTGAACTCTTCATCCATGATGGGCGCTGGGCCTTTTTCCTTGGCCAATTCCAACGCACTGCGCCAGCCTTCAACCGCCATTTCGCGGGACACGCGCTCAGTGAACTCCAGCGACTCGGGCGCACCGTACTTCATACGCAGCATGGTGAGTGTCGAACCCAGCCCCAGGAAACCCATGCCATGACGACGTTTGCGCAGGATCTCATCGCGCTGACCTTCCAGCGGCAGACCGTTAATCTCGACTACATTATCGAGCATGCGCGTGAAGGTCGCGACAACCTTGCGATATTCATCCCAATCGAAACGTGCGCGCTCGGTGAAGGGATCGATAACAAACTTGGTGAGATTGACGGAGCCCAACAGACAGGAACCATACGGCGGCAGCGGCTGCTCTCCACAGGGATTGGTAGCGCGGATGTTCTCGCAGAACCAGTTGTTGTTCATCTCATTGACCTTGTCGATCAGGATGAAACCCGGTTCGGCAAAATCGTAGGTCGAGGCCATGATCACATCCCACAGCCGACGCGCACGGATAGTGCGGTACACCTTGCAGGCCACCTGACCAACATCATTCGTCACGTAGCCGGTCTTGACCGGCCAATCGCGCCAAACCGTCAGATCGGAATTGTTCAGATCCATCGCCTCGCTGTCGTACTCGGCCTCCAGAATCGGGAAGGCCAGCTTCCACTGCGCATCTGCCTTTACGGCCTCCATGAATTCTTCCGTGATCAGCAGGCTGAGATTGAACTGACGCAACCGACCGTCTTCGCGCTTGGCACGAATGAAATCCATCACGTCCGGATGGCCGATATCGAAGGTCGCCATCTGGGCACCGCGACGGCCACCGGCGGACGACACGGTGAAACACATCTTGTCGTAGATATCCATGAAGGACAGCGGACCAGAGGTGTAAGCGCCAGCCCCGGCCACATAGGCACCCTTGGGACGCAGCGTGGAAAACTCATAACCGATGCCGCAGCCGGCCTTCAGAGTCAGCCCGGCCTCGTGCACCTTGTTCAGAATATTGTCCATGGAATCGCGGATAGTGCCGGACACGGTGCAGTTAATAGTCGAGGTTGCCGGCTTATGCTCCAGAGCACCCGCATTGGAAGTAATGCGGCCAGCGGGAATGGCCCCGCGGCGCAAGGCCCACAGGAAAGACTCATACCAGAATTCACGCTTTTCGGGCGTTGCCTCGACATCGGCAAGCGCGCGCGCAACACGCTTGTAGGTGTCATCGATATTCTGGTCAACCGCCAGCCCCTGCTTGGTTTTGAGACGATATTTCTTGTCCCAGATATCTTGCGATGCGGATTGCAGGGGTATATCGGCTGCCGAGGTGGCTACGGCCTTGAGGTGTGCTGACTTCATCGAACCTCCGGGTTCCCTTTATTATCGTTTAGGATCGGGATGCTTGCATGCCTGAGGGCACTGCCCGATGCCGTACGATTGACTGTGTTTACGAGTCCTGTCGATACACAACATATTGTGTCGATCGACGTAGGGTATGCGGCCACCTGATAACTGTCAATAAGTGCCGGCAATAATATTTATATTGATATAATACAATATGTTATACATTATCAGATAACCCGCGAGAAGCCTTAGCAAAGACCTTGCCAACAACCTTCCACAATAATCAAAACACAATATATAGTGTTTCTAATATACCCTGAACCAGCCATTTCCCCGCATCACCATCACCCCCTTGATGTCCGATTTGAACATACCCATATCTGAGACAAGCCAAGCTGCCGGGTAACCGGCATGTCAACCAATTAAGGAGGTATACCTCATGAATATGGTCCGTTATGAACCCTGGAGCTTACTCAACCAATTGCACAGTGAAATCGATCAACTGTTCACACCGCAGCGCCGTCGCCTGGGCGAGGACAATGCCAATATCGCGACCAGTGACTGGACACCGGCGGTCGACATCCGGGAAGAACCCGAGCAGTTCGTAATTCACGCCGACATTCCAGGCGTCGACCCCAAGGACATCGACGTCCATATGGAAAGCGGCATCCTGACCATCAAGGGCGAACGCAAATCGGAATCCAAAGAGGAACGCGAAGGCTATAAGCGCGTCGAGCGTGTGAGCGGCAGCTTCTATCGTCGCTTCAGCCTGCCGGACACTGCCAATGCCGAGGCCATCAGCGCCAAATCGCTGCACGGTGTGTTGGAGATCGTGATCCCGAAACAGCAAAAAGTACAGCCGCGCCGCATTGAGGTAGCAAGCTAATCACTAGCCGCAATAACAACCCGCGCTGGCCCCCAGCGCGGGTAATGTTACGATTGAACCCTAATGCAACACTTATCATGAGCAACCCTAAAATAAGCAGAACACCCGATTGAACCTCAGCCGCAGTAGCAGGTCGAAAGCGCCATCTACAACGGAACTGCTGATCAACAGAATCCAATGGAACTCGCTTCGAACAAGCCGCATTCGCAGGATTGATGGCGTTCATGAATATACTGAAACGCCTTTGATGCAACCCACTACATTGACTTCATCATTTTTCAACAACGCATCGATACCAAAGGATAACTCCATGCCAAATGTATTATCGCTATCCCGCATTGGCGTCGTATTGTGTGCCGGCATGCTGCTCATACAGGGCGCCAACGCCGCCCTGCCCGCTGCGGTGGATAGTCAGCCACTACCTACGCTCGCACCGATGCTGGAGAAAACCACGCCGTCCGTTGTCAACATTGCGACGACAGGGCATGTACGCATGCAGCAGAATCCACTGCTGAATGACCCTTTTTTCCGGCGCTTTTTCGATATCCCCGATCGGCCACGTGAACGCCAAACCCAAAGCCTAGGTTCGGGTGTCGTGATTGATGCAAAACAAGGCTATGTCATAACCAATCATCATGTCATCGACAAAGCCGAGAAGATCCGTGTGATGCTGAGCGACGGCCGCGCCTTTGATGCCGAAGTGATCGGCACCGATCCGGAATCCGATGTCGCGGTGATTCGCATCCCAGCCGAGCACCTCACTGCAGTGGCAATTGCAAATTCGGATGCATTACGCGTCGGTGATTTCGTCGTTGCCATTGGCAACCCTTTCGGACTGGGCCAAACCGTCACCTCGGGTATCGTCAGCGCGCTGGGGCGCAGCGGATTAGGCATCGAAGGTTATGAAGACTTTATCCAAACCGATGCCTCCATCAACCCGGGGAACTCAGGTGGTGCCTTGGTGAACCTGCGCGGAGAGTTAGTCGGCATCAACACTGCAATTCTCGCACCGGGCGGCGGTAACGTTGGCATCGGCTTCGCGATCCCGATCAATATGGCGCACAAGATCATGGATCAGCTGGTTACACACGGCAAAATCAGTCGCGGCCAATTAGGCATCACCGCCCAGGATCTCACCCCTGAACTCGCACAAGCCTTCGGCTTGAATGCACAGCGCGGTACCGTGGTCACCGAAATAACCCAAGGCTCGCCCGCCGACCGCGCTGGCATCAAGGTCGGCGATATCAT
>JBGSOE010000490.1:0-22206 GCA_041739295.1 Thiohalobacterales bacterium
GCCGGCAGCTCCTCGCGCCGCGGCAGCCGGGTCGACGAGCCCGCCGCCTACCACGCCGAAGGTATTCTGTATCTCAGCCCCGAGGCGCGCTTCGACTACCTGCTCACGCTGCCCGAGGCGGCCGACATCGGCGCCAAGGTCAACGCCGCGATGCGCGACATCGAGAAGCACAACCCGCCGCTCGCCGGTGTGCTGCCCAAGACCTACAACCTGTTCACCAGCACCCTGCTCAAGGAGCTGCTGAAGAAGGTGTCCGAGATTCCCGCCAGCGTCGATTACGACACCTTCGGCCGCATCTACGAATACTTCCTCGGCGAGTTCGCCCGCACCGAAGGCCAGAAGGGCGGCGAGTTCTACACGCCGAGCAGCATCGTGCGCCTGCTCACCGAAATCATCGAACCCTTCCACGGCCGCATCCTCGACCCCGCCTGCGGCTCCGGCGGCATGTTCGTGCAATCGGCGCGCTTCGTCGCCGAGCACCAGAAGAACCCCGCCGCCGAACTCGCCATCTGCGGCGTGGAAAAGACCGACGAAACCGGCCGCCTGTGCCGCCTCAACCTGGCCGTACACGGGCTGGAAGGCGACATCCGCCACGGCGGCAACGTCAACAGCTACTACGACGACCCGCACAATGCTTGCCTCCCCTCGCCCGCAAGCGGGAGAGGGGCCGGGGGAGAGGGCGGCGCATTCGACTTCGTCCTCGCCAATCCGCCCTTCAACGTCAACGCGGTGGACAAGGAACGCCTCAAAGACATGGTCGGCGCCGGCAGACGCTTCCCCTTCGGCCTGCCGCGCACCGACAACGCCAATTATCTGTGGATACAGCTCTTCTACTCGTCGCTGAATACGAAGGGCCGCGCCGGCTTCGTCATGGCCAACTCCGCCTCCGACGCCCGCGCCTCCGAGCAGGAGTTGCGGCAACAGCTCATCGAAGCAAAAGCCGTCGATGTGATGGTCGCCGTCGGCCCCAATATGTTCTACACCGTCACCCTGCCCTGCACGCTGTGGTTCCTCGACAAGGGCAAAGCTTCTCTCCCCTCACCCGCTCGCGGGAGAGGGGTCGGGGGAGAGGGAACGGTGCCAGATCGAGCAAACACCGTGCTGTTCATCGACGCCCGCCACATCTACCGGCAGGTGGATCGCGCCCACCGCGACTGGCCACCCGCGCAGATCGGCTTCATCGCCAACCTCGTGCGGCTATATCGCGGCGAGGCGCCAGACTACACCCTCGGCGGCAAAGAGGCCGAGGCGAAGATCAAAGAAATCTTTTCCCCCTCTCCCCTCGCGGGAGAGGGCCGGGGAGAGGGGGAACCCAGTTACCGCGACGTGCCCGGCCTGTGCAAAGCCGCGACGATCAAAGAGATCGAAGCCCAGGGCTGGTCGCTCAACCCCGGTCGGTATGTCGGCGTCGCGCCGGGCGAGGCCGTCAGCGACGAGGACTTCAAGGAACAGCTCGAAGAACTGAATGAAGAACTGGAAGTATTGAACGCCCAGGCGCGGGAACTGGAAGCCCTCATCGCGAAAAATGTCATGGAGATACTGGACGCATGAAAACGGAAATCATTTGGAACCTGACCGAAACCTTTGAAGCCCATGCCCAGCAGACCGAAGGCGGCATCGAATACTGGCTGGCGCGTGATCTCCAGCACCTGCTGGGCTATGCCAAGTGGGATAACTTCAATACCGTAATTTCAAAGGCGAAAACAACGTGCGAGGTATCGGGTCACGCGGTCGCCGACCATTTTGCCGACGTCGGGAAAATGGTCGACCTGGGTTCCGGCAGTCAGCGTGAGATCGACGACATCATGCTGACCCGCTACGCCTGTTACCTGATCGCCCAGAACGGCGATCCGCGCAAACCTGAGATCGCCTTCGCCCAAACCTACTTCGCCGTCCAGACCCGACGGGCGGAACTGATCGAACAGCGCCTGCTGGAGGCCGAGCGCGTCTCCGCCCGCAAGAAACTCAGCGCCACCGAAAAGGAACTCTCCGCCATCATCTTCGAGCAGACCGGCGACAACAATGACTTCGCCCTCATCCGCAGCAAAGGCGACCACGCGCTGTTCGGCAAGACCACGCAGGCCATGAAGGCGCACTGGAAGGTGCCGGCCAACCGGCCGCTGGCCGACTTCGCGCCCACCATCATCCTCAAGGCCAAGGACTTCGCGGCGGAGATCACCATTTTCAATGCCCGCGAACATGGCATGCAAAGCGAATCCGCCATCGCGCAGGAACACGTCACCAACAACCAGGCCGTGCGTAACACCCTGCTCGAACGCGGCATCCGCCCGGAGACGCTGCCCGCGGCCGAAGACGTGAAGAAGGTCGAGCGGCGGCTGGCCGCGGAAGAAAAGAAGTCGCTGAAGAATCCCGATGGGCTGGGCGAGGCAGGCGACAAGTGATGGCCATTGCGTCACCGAACGCCCAGGCGCGGGAACGGGAGCAGACCATTGCCGCGAATGTGGCGGGGATTCTGGAGGCGTGATGGTGGCTGAACTTCGCACAGTTCGCATTGGCGACTTGGGCCGCGTAGTCACAGGAAAGACACCACCGAGCGCCCAGCCAGAATTGTTCGGAGCGGATTATCCGTTTCTCACACCGACCGACATGGACGGCGCTGCGCGTTACATCGAGCCAGAGCGTTTCCTCTCGCCAGAAGGGCGCGATTACCAGCAAAGGATGATGCTGCCTGCGCGGACCGTTTGCGTTGTCTGCATCGGCGCGACGATTGGCAAAGTCTGCATGACCAGTAGGCCGTCGTTCAGTAATCAGCAAATCAATTCCGTTGTCGTGAACGAGGACGAGCACGACCCGTTCTTCGTCTATCACCTGATGACGACGCTCCGCGACGAATTGAAGTCGAACGCTGGGGGCGCGGCGACACCCATTATCAACAAGTCGGCGTTTTCGGAAATCGAAGTCAGCGTTCCCCCTCTCCCCATCCAGCAACGCATCGCGGGCATCCTGTCGGCCTACGACGAACTCATCGAGAACAGCCAGCGGCGCATCAGGATTCTGGAGTCGATGGCCCGCGCCCTCTACCGCGAGTGGTTCGTCCACTTCCGCTTCCCAGGCTTTGAGAACCACCCCCGCGTCGCTTCTCCCCTCGGCGAGATTCCGCAGGGGTGGGAGGTTACGGAACTCGCGAAGGTTTGCGCAGATGGTAAAGGCATTCAGACCGGGCCATTCGGCAGCCAACTCCATGAAGCGGACTATTCGGATGAGGGGGTTCCGGTTGTCATGCCGAAGGACCTCATTGGTTTCCGTATTCGCCCCGATAGCATTGCTCGCATCCCCGAAGCAACAGCCGAGAAACTCACTCGCCATCGTATGCAGCTGGGGGATATTGTTTACGGACGGCGTGGCGACATCGGTCGGCGTGCTTTTGTCATGTCGCATCAAGCCGGGTGGCTCTGTGGGACGGGTTGCTTACGCATTCGGCCGAACCCGCGAGTGGTGAACGGCTGGTTTTTGTTCAACTACCTTGGGCAGGACGATGTGATGGGCATCATAAAAGGTCGCGCTCAGGGTGTAACAATGCCCAATCTCAATACAGGCGTACTGTCGTCTGTCCCGGTGCGACTCCCGCCGCGAACACTCCAAGACGATTTCGCACGCCTGATGTTTCCGATGGCGGAAACTCACGAAGCTCTTACCGCCAAGATTGAAAACCTCCGCCGCACCCGCGACCTGCTGCTGCCGCGCCTGCTCTCCGGCCAGATCGACGTGGAAGCAATGGAGCCATAGTGCCTTCTTTTTCCTTTCTTTTTATACCAAGAAAAAGTAGCATGTTTTTCTTGGTAATTTGCATGGAAAGAGAATATGCAAACTATTGAAGATAAAATAGTTTCAAGAATATATGGCCGAGGCAGGGGTTGGGCGTTTGGCGCGAATGATTTTTCGTCTGAATTTGGGCGGAGCACCATCGATTGGGTGTTATCCAGGCTTGTCGCATCGGGAACGATTCGGCGTGTCTGCCGGGGGATTTACGTCTACCCGACATTCAGCGAGTTGTTGCAGCAGGAACTTAGCCCGGATTTCGATCAGGTGGCGCAGGCGTTCGCGCGCAAGTTCAACTGGCGCATCCAGCCTTCGGGCGATGCGGCGCTGAATCTGCTGGGGCTTTCCACCCAGGTGCCCGGCAGGCTGGTGTATCTTTCTGACGGGCCGAACCGCCAGTACGACATTGGCAATTACACGCTGGAATTCAAAAAATCCGCATTGAAAGATGTCGGTTTCAAATACCGCGAGAGCGGGCTGATCGTGCAGGCGCTGAAGGCGCTGGGCAAGGAACGGGTGGATGACGCGGTGATCGCCGCTATCCGCAAACAACTGGACGACACGGCCTGCAAGCGGGTGCTGAAAGATACGGTGACGGCGACGGGCTGGGTGTATGAGACGATCAAGCGGATTTGCGGGGGGCGCCGCTGATGGAGTCGGTCGCGCGCCTGTCATCCGCCGAACGTCGCGAGCTGTTTTCTGAAACGGCCGCGCGCAAGGCTATGACGCCTGCCATCGTGGAGAAAGATTTCTGGGTGTGCTGGACGCTGGGCAGGCTGTTTGCGCATCCCGATTTGTCGCGCTTATTGATGTTCAAGGGCGGCACCAGTTTATCCAAGGTGTTCCATCTGATCGAGCGGTTCTCCGAGGATATCGACCTGATCCTGGATTGGCGCGTGGTGGTTGGCGAGGATGATCCGCTGGCAGAACGCTCAGCCACTAAGCAGGAAGCACTGAACAAAACGATTGATGCCAGGGCGGTGGATTTCATCGGTGGAGCATTGCTGTCGATGATTTCACAGGCGGTTGATCCGATCTGCCGTTGTGAACTGGCTGCCGATGATCTGCATGCGTTGAACGTCCTGTATCCGGCGGCTTTTTCTGATGCCTATCTGCGGCCGGAAGTGCGCCTTGAGATTGGGCCGCTGGCCGCCTGGTTGCCCTGCGATCATTATCAAATTCGACCCTATGCCGCCGATGTTTTTCCGCAGATTTTCAGGCAGGCGGATTGCGAGGTTCAGGCCATCCGCGCCGAGCGTACCTTTTGGGAGAAGGCGACGATTTTGCACCACGAAGCGCATCGCCCCGAGGGTAACCCGCAGCCGTTGCGTTATTCGCGCCACTATTACGACCTGGCAATGATGGCGGCTGCACCGGTGAAAGATGCGGCGCTGGCAGACCTGCCGTTACTTGAGGCTGTGGTGGCGTTCAAGCAGCGTTTTTATCGACGCCCTTGGGCGAGGTACGATCTGGCGAAACCCGGAACGTTCAGGCTGCTACCTTCAGGTCATGTTTTGGCGGCAGTCGAAAAAGATTATGCGCAGATGCGCAACATGATTTTTGGACGTTATCCTGCCTTCGACGCGATCATGGCGGTGTTGCAACAGCTTGAAAATGAGATCAATGCACCTGGCGAGGTGACAGTGTAATGCGCTACACAGAAGACGGCCTTGTCGAGCACCCGCCATTGGGCTGTTTGCCGACCTCGGATGTCTGCGTTTGCCAATCAGCCGGTGAGCGTGTCTTTTTGGGCATAGGGTGATTTGCTTGATCACTTGCTTAAAATCCGAAACACAAAGAGTGCGAATCATTGATATAGAAGGGCTATTTTATTTGATTGGTCTTTGATCGATGCTCTAAGGATACCGGATGAACCCCCACGCCTACTCCGAAGACCAGCTCGTCGAGCAACCTGCCATCGGGCTATTCGCAACGCTCGGCTGGCAGACATTGTCTGCGCTGGAAGAGACCTTTGGCGCTGGCAGCACACTGGGTCGCGAAACCAAGGGCGAGGTGGTACTGGTGGAGCGCCTGCGCACTACCCTTTGCAAGTTCAACCCCGCACTGCCTCCGGAGGCGCTCAATACCGCCATCGACGAGCTGACCCGCGACCGCTCGGCGATGAGCCTGGAAGCCGCCAACCGCGAGATCTATCGGCTGCTCAAGGAGGGTATCGCGGTCTCAGTGCCCGACCACGAGCACGGCGGGCAGAAGACCGAACGCCTGCGCGTGGTGGATTGGGAGCATCCCGACAACAACGATTTCCTGCTGGTCAGTCAGTTCAGCGTCGTCGGTAATCTCTACACCTGCCGGCCCGATCTAGTCGGCTTCGTCAATGGTCTGCCCTGGGTGGTGATCGAACTTAAGAAACCCGGCGTGCCTGCGCGGGCCGCCTTCGATGAAAACCTCACCCACTACAAACAGCAGATCCCGGCGCTGTTCTGGAGCAACGCGCTGCTGATTGCCTCCAACGGAACTGATAGTCGTGTCGGGTCGCTCACCGCCGACTGGGATCGCTTCTTTGAGTGGAAGCGTATAGCCCGCGAGGACGAACCACGACGTGTGTCATTGGAAGTTATGCTGCGCGGCACTTGTGACCCCGGTCGACTGCTCGACCTGGTGGAGAACTTCACGCTGTTCTCAGAACACAAGGCCGGACTGGTCAAGATTCTCGGACAGAACCACCAGTTCCTGGGTGTGAACAACGCCATCGCCTCGATGCTCGAAGCCCGCACGTTGGGCCATGGGCGCGGCGGCGTGTTCTGGCAGACGCAGGGCAGCGGCAAGAGCTTCTCAATGGTGTTCTTTGCGCAGAAAGTGCTGCGCAAGCTGTCCGGCAACTGGACTTTCGTGGTCGTTACCGACCGCGTGGAACTGGACGAGCAGATCGCCAAGACCTTCAAGACTACCGGCGCGGTCAGCGACGCCGAGGGCGATGAATGTCATGCCGCCAGTGGCGCTCACTTGCGCGAGTTGTTGCGTGGTAATCACCGCTACGTTTTTACACTGGTGCACAAGTTCCAAACGCCGGAATTGCTCTGCGACCGCTCCGACGTAATCGTGCTGACCGACGAGGCACACCGCAGCCAGTACGACACGCTGGCGCTGAATATGCGTTCCGCCCTGCCCAAGGCGATGTTCCTGGCTTTTACTGGCACACCGTTGATCGCGGGCGAGGAGCGCACCAAGGAAGTATTCGGTGATTACGTTTCGATTTACGACTTCCAGCAGTCCATCGAAGACGGTGCTACCGTGCCGCTTTTTTACGAGAACCGCACACCAGAATTGCAACTCGTCAATCTGGATTTGAACGAAGATATTTACCGACTGATCGAGGACGCCGAGCTCGATGCGGATCAAGAGGTCAAGCTAGAGAAGGTGCTAGGGCGGCAATATCACCTGATCACCCGTGATGACCGACTGGAAACCGTGGCGCAGGACATCGTGCAGCACTTCCTTGGTCGCGGTTTTGTGGGCAAGGCCATGGTGGTCTCCATCGACAAGGCCACCGCGCTGCGCATGCACGACAAGGTTAGGAAATATTGGTCAGCAGAGACCGAGTCCGCGCAGAAGGAGCTGGGTGCGCTGCATTACCACCCCGGCGGCGATATGACACCCGAGCAGGCGCGGCGCGACCTGCGCATAGCCGAGCTGAAGCAACGGCTGGAGGTACTGACCAGCACCGACATGGCAGTGATCGTCTCGCCGGGGCAGAATGAAATACAGCAGATGCAAAAGCTGGGACTCGACATCGAGCCACACCGCAAGCGCATGAACGAATCGCAGCCAGGACTGGACGAAAAGTTCAAGGATACCGATGACCCGCTGCGTTTGGTGTTTGTTTGCGCCATGTGGTTAACCGGCTTCGATGCACCAAGCTGTTCAACGGTGTATCTGGACAAACCGATGCGCAATCACTCGCTGATGCAGACGATTGCACGGGCCAACCGAGTGTTCCCTGGCAAGCACAGCGGCGTCATCGTCGATTATGCCAATGTCTTCGCTTCGCTCGAAAAAGCATTGGCCATCTACGGTGCCGGCAAAGGTGGCAAGAGTCCGGTCAAGGACAAGCAGCAGCTGGTAGAGGATCTGCGTAAGTCGCTGGTTGATGCCACGACGTTCTGCGCCTCGCACGGTGTAATGCTTACGGAAATAGAATCACTCGCAGCGGGCAGCATGGAACGCCTCGCACGCATTGAAGATGGTATGAACGCACTAATATCCCCAGACCCGTTGCGCCGCGATTTCTTTGCCCATGAGCGCCTGGTGAGTACGCTCTACCGTGCCGTAAAGCCCGATCCGACTGCGCTGGAATTTTCGAGCCGCGTCGCCTGTATAACGACACTGGCTGAATCCATCCGCACCAAGCTAAACCCAAACCCGCCGGACATCTCGCAGGTCATGGGGCAGATCAACGACCTGCTCGACGAATCTATCACTGGCCACGAAATTCGCCAGTCGGGGCCGCCGGCGCTCGACCTTTCCAAGATCAACTTCGAGGCACTGGCACAACGCTTCAAGGAATCCAAACACAAGAACACCGACCTCGAAGTCCTCAAGGCCGCGATCCGCGCCCAACTGGAAAAGATGATCCAGCTGAACCGCACCCGCGCCGACTTCGCCGAGAAATTCGAGGCACTAATCGAAAGCTACAATGCCGGCAGTCGCAGCATCGAAGAACTTTTCGAGGAGCTGGTGAGGCTCTCGAATAACTTAAACGAAGAGCAAGAACGGCATGTGCGTGAGAATATGAGCGAAGAAGAACTAGTCATCTTCGACATCCTCACCCGCCCCGCGCCGGAGCTGAGCACCGAGGAACGCACCGAGGTTAAGAAAGTCGCCCGTGATTTGCTGGCCCGCCTCAAAGGGCTGCTGGTGTTGAACTGGCGACAGAAATCCACCGCCCGTTCGCAGTTGAAACTAACGATTGAAGATACCCTCGACACCGGACTGCCGCGAGCCTACACGCCGGAGCTCTACAACCAGAAGTGCTCGGCGGTTTTTGAACATGTGTATGAGAGTTATCCGGAGCGCGATGCGGGGGTATATGCGCAGGGGATTTGAGCACAACCGCAACACTGAGTCGAACACCCTCAGCACCGCTGAATTCAAACATTATATGGTTGGTAGAAATGTTTGACGTCACGTCCGACGATATTCAGAAACTGAACGATACCGACCTGAGGGAGCTAGTCGGGCGCCTATGCGAAGCCGAACTGGTTAGTCGCGGATTATCGCCTGCAGCAGTGACCTGGGGAGGCAGTCAGACGGCAGCGGATGGCGGCCTGGACGTGCGTGTGGCTTTACCACCCGGCCTGTCCATAGATGGCTTCGTCCCGCGTCTCTCGACCGGGTTTCAGGTCAAAAAGCCAGACATGCCAAGGGCCGAGATCATTGACGAGATGAGGCCGACGGGAACTATCCGCCCCGTTATCCAGGAACTTGCTGATGAGGCAGGCGCCTACATTATTGTCAGCTCCAACGGATCAACAGCCGACAGCGCTCTGCGGAATCGACGGGATGCATTGCGTGAGGCTCTTAGCGGCGTAGCCAATGCGGATCAGCTCCACACTGACTTCTACGATCGCACTCGCCTGTCGACCTGGGTACGGCACTACCCTGGCCTCGTCACCTGGGTCAAGGAAAGAGTAGGCAGGGCTCTTATCGGCTGGCACCCTTACGGTCCGTGGAGCGGCGCAGCCGAGGGCGTTGATGCCATATACCTGCTCGACGACAAGCTGCGCCTACACTTCGGTGGGCGTCGTGACGGGACTGCGCAATCAGTCGCCCACGCCATCGACGATCTCCGCGACGAACTAGCTCGGCCTGGGAAGATCGTACGCTTGGTCGGCCTCTCGGGTGTTGGGAAGACTCGCTTAGTCCAAGCTTTGTTCGACACTCGGATCGGGGCTCGCCCGCTGCCGACCTCACTTGCCGTCTACACCAACTTATCGGATGACCCGAATCCCCAGCCGACTGGATTGGCGTCAGACCTGATCGCGAACCAAACACGCGCGGTACTAATCGTCGACAACTGCCCGCCGGATCTGCACCGGCGGCTCTCGGAACTGTGCCGTGGGGAGGCCAGTACGGTCAGTGTCCTTACGGTCGAGTACGACGTGCGCGACGATCAACCCGAGGGTACTCAGGTCGTGACCCTCGACACGTCCTCGCCCGAGTTGATCGAAAAACTAGTCCGCCGCCGTTACTCGCATCTGTCCCAGGTGGACGCGCGCACCATAGCGGAAGCATCCGGCGGCAATGCCCGGATAGCAATTGCCCTTGCCGAAACGGTTGAACGCTCGGACACGGTTGCTGGCTTATCGGATGATGAGCTCTTCCAGCGGCTCTTCCGGCAGCGGCAAGATCCGAATAACTCTCTGCTCCTTGCGGCCCAAGCATGCTCGCTCGTGTACTCCTTTCAAGGCGAAGCGCTAGCGGGAGAAGAAGCTGAGCTCCCTCGTCTGGCATCACTTGCAGGTCAAACTGCCTTGGAGACATACGGTCATGTCGGCGAACTACTACGGCGTGATCTTGTACAACAGCGCGGGGCTTGGCGAGCGGTGCTGCCACACGCCATCGCGAACCGGCTCTCAGCACATGCCCTTGAGGACATTCCGTACGATCTCATCGAACAGCAGCTCATCACCGGCGGGACTGAGCGTCTAGCTCGGTCATTCTCAAGACGGTTGTCGTTTTTGCACGATCACCCAAAGGCTATCGCTATCGTCGAGAAATGGTTCGCGCCAAATGGTCTCCTGGGTGACGCTACGGCTCTTAACGACCTCGGTCGAGCAATGTTCGAGAACGTCGCACCCGTGCTACCAGAGGCAGCGCTGGCGGCCTTGGAGCGAGTGGGTATTAGCCACCCTGACGTGGCAACGACAGTGTGGCGGCGGCATCTATCCTTGCTTCGCTCGCTCGCTTATGACCCGTCCCTGTTTGAACGGAGCGCTAAAGTTCTGGCATGTGTTGCGACACAGAGCACGGATGAGCGGGAGGCCAAGGAGGCGTCGGACACCTTCGTTTCTCTGTTCACTCTCTATCTTTCCGGAACACACGCCACCATTGTGCAGCGTCTCGGCGTGATCGAAACGCTTCTCAGATCTGCAGAGCCTAAGGCACTGGCGCTGGGCTTGTCTGCCCTGGACGAGGCGCTGGAGGCTGCGCACTTCAGTTCGAGCTATACATTCGAGTTCGGGGCTCGGTCACGGGACTACGGCTACCAACCCCGAACCAACGCCGACATGCCCCGATGGTACGGCTCCACCCTTACGTTGATCGAGCGCTTGGCCCTAACTGAGGGAATGTTAAAGCCCGAGCTTGGTGAACTGGTGGCGAGGAACTTTCGAGGTCTGTGGACTTCTGCCCACATGTATAGCGAACTCGAAAGGCTATGCCACGGGTTCTCTTTCGATGGTTTCTGGCGGGAGGGTTGGGTCGCGTGCCGAGAGACCATGTTGTTCGACAGGGACCGCCTCACGCCCGACGCGGCATCGCGGCTGTCTGCACTGGAGGTTGACCTGAGGCCGTCAAACCTCCAGGAGCGGGTTCGTGCGGTGGTGTTGGGTGACAGATCCGGCGGACTCGATCTGGAGGACATGGAGATCGATGGCGACGTAACAAGCGCGCACGAGCGCTTAGAAGCGATCGCCCGTGAACTCGGTGCAGAGGTGACCGCTGATGACGAGGTGTTCGCAGAACTCCTGCACGACCTTCTTCGCGGTGGTAACAGGGCTTGGGCGTTCGGCTGCGGACTCGCCGGCGCGTCCTCAAACCATCGTTCTATCTGGGCAAGGCTTATCGAAGGACTTGGGCGGATCGCAGAGGAACAACGGGACGTTCAGGTGCTGAGGGGCTTCCTGGCCGAGCTCTGGAATCGGGACAGAGAACTCGCGCAACACCTCCTGGACTCGGCGCTCGATCAACCTGTATTAGTGAAGTTCCTTCCCGTTTTGCACTCTGCCGTCGAGCTCGACGAACGCGGCGTCGAGCGACTGAAGCTGGCACTAAGCACTAGGCAGGTGCCGGTCTGGATGTACCGAAACTTGGCTTTTGGGCGAACTACGGATCTTTTGGCAGGCACTGTTCTGAAGGATCTGCTCCTGTTGATCGCCGATCAGTCCGACGGCTTCGTCGTGGCACTGGATATCCTTTACATGCGCCTGCACTCGGATCGCTCAGCCCAGCGGGAACACGATCCTGGTCTTCTTGAGGCTGGGCGAGAGCTACTCCAGCGCGTCACGTTCGGGAGCAATCATCGCGACGATCACCGGTTGGCAGTCGTTGTGAAGGACTGCCTTACCGGCCCGGATTCGAGTCCGATAGCTGCTGAGATTGCGGGACGATTGAAGCAAGCCGTATCCGCTCATGAGACTGCTTTGTACAGCAACGACGGTCTGCTTAGCGCATTGCTCGAGCTCCAGCCTATGGTCGTCCTGGATGCGTTATTCGAGGGTGAAGAAACAAACCGGCGGGTTGGCTTCCGCTTGTTCAAATACCTGGGTGACCACAAGAACAACCCAGCGGATGTGATCACCTCCGAAGCGCTCATTGCCTGGTGTGGAGAAGACCCCGAGCACCGCTACCCACTTGCAGCATCAATCATCACGTTCGCGCATCGTCCGGAGACAAGTGGTCCGCTAGCCTGGACTGATCAAGCGATGGCACTCCTCGCTAACGCGCCAGCCCCCAGAAGCGTGCTAGAAGTGTTTATCGAGCGATTCCGCCCCATGACCTGGAGCGGCTCACGTGCTGCGCTGATCGAGGCGAACGCTCGATTGCTAGACAGTTTGGAATCAGATGGCCCACCTGACCTCATACCGTTCGTGACCGAGTCCAAGGCTCAACTTGCACAAATAGTCACTCGGATGCGGCAACGGGAGACAGAACAGGATCGAACACACGATGAGCGATTCGAATGATAAAATCGACTAACAAGCATCACTGCCGCGAAGGTCTTTTCCTTAAATGTTGTTCAACGTCCGCTCCTGGCCGTGGACAGCAGCAACAGAACCGCAAAGCCCGTTTAGTGTAAATGCCTACCGGTTAGAGTTACAGAATGGCACGCAGACATAGCTACCCGCCTCCTGGCCTCCCAAGTAAGCCAGTTACCGTGCGTTACCGGTATCTAATTCTTTGAAAAAAGTTTGTCCTGAAGGATCAGCGATAGCTGTCGAAGCTCATCATGCCCAAGTACTACCTCACCCATGCGATCAATACGCACTGATCCTCCACGAGTACCCTGCTCCAGGCTCCATTCACGATCTGCGCGAATTGTTAATGAGAGAGAACCATCAGCCTCTTCATCCAGGGAAAAGGAAGCCTGACCATTAACCTCCATATTCTTCCCCTTACTCGTCGGCTGTTCCTTATCGCGTTTTTCTGCATGAATATATATTTCCATAACCCCCCCTTATCTTACTTACTGCCTACAGAGACCCGTCAGCATTTGTTATTCCAAAACCTACAATACTCAATGTTTTCGGCAACCGTACTTATGACGCTAAAAGTTTTGTAGCCAGATGCGTAGCTAGCCAATCCGCTGCGAGGGTTACAAAAACTAAAATCAATAACTTAGCAATGCGTGTGATGTTCGGGTCAGGCACATAGAAAAGCCAATAAGGCATAGTAATGATAATCAGGGCCAGGTAAAGCGGGTGTTGCAGCCCGCCCCATATGCAAGCGGGAATTCTATATGGCGCGGGTCTTGGTGCACTGACTGCAGCGGCTGGTAACCAAAAATTCAATGTCTGCACCCCCTCAGGGAGGCAGGCAATGAACTCACATCCATTGAATCCGCACACGAGAGCGGACCTTGGTGCCAGCAATGTTGCGCAGCGGCTTTCGACCGAAGCAGACCTTCATCG
Source organism: Thiohalobacterales bacterium (assembly GCA_041739295.1). Classification (GTDB taxonomy): domain Bacteria; phylum Pseudomonadota; class Gammaproteobacteria; order Thiohalobacterales; family Thiohalobacteraceae; genus JAHJQQ01. The sequence continues at coordinate 13,650 of JBGSOE010000490.1, forward strand.
GAAGAAATGTTTTGGACTCAGCTTCAGTCTAGAACGGCCAGGAGCGGTCATTCAAAGTAGAAAGTTGGCCACCTGCAAACCGAATTTCATGACGGTCGGCAACCGCCCATGCCGTCCATTCGAAGTTCCCCCAGGAAGCTGTTCAATCAAGCTTTAGAGATGCCTCGAACTGCTCTATCGGCACTGGCCTACCGAACAAATATCCTTGGTAAGTTTTGCAGCCGCTAGAATCAAGAAACTCACGTTGTGCATCAGACTCAACCCCTTCTGCGATTACATCCAGGCCTAACGACTTGGCCATTGCGATGATCGTCTGCACGATGGCGGCATCGTTAGGGTCAGTGGCTATATCGCGCACAAAGGATTGATCGATCTTGATTTGATCCAGGGGTAGCAGTTTGAGGTATTGCAAGGAAGAATAGCCCGTGCCAAAGTCGTCCAGCGACAATTGAATACCGATTGTTTTCAATCCTTCCATGGTACTTACGGTGTCTTGAGTATTTTCCAGCAACAGACTTTCAGTAGGCTCGAGCTTCATTAAGTTTGGCTGGATCGCATAGCGCTGCACTATAGCGCGTACCCGAGCCACGAAATCAGCCTGATGGAACTGCCTGGCGCTGATGTTCACGGCCAATACAAGGTTCCGTGTCTGTTCACCACGCTCCCAGGCTTTGAGCTGCGCACAAGCGGTCTCCAGCACCCATTCACCAATAGGCAAGATTAACCCGGTTTCCTCTGCCAGCGGAATGAATTGGGCGGGAGATACCAGGCCATGCTCAGGGTGAATCCATCGAATCAATGCCTCGGCACCGACAGGACGGCGAGAGCTGTCCACCTGAATCTGGTAATACAACTGGAATTGCTTTTGCTCGAGCGCCTTGTATAACTCGCTTTCAAGGGCCGCTCGGGCGTTGATAGAGTGTTGCATTTGCGGGTCAAAGAAACGCAGGGCATTGCGCCCGGTCTTTTTGGCCTGATACATGGCGATATCCGCTTGCTTCAGGAGTTCCTCAACCTCGTGCTGCTCTCCGCTGAATAAGGTTGCGCCGATACTGGAAGAACTGCGAAATGTTCGTTCGTTTAACTGATAAGGCTGGCTGAGGGCAGCAAGAATCTTCTCGCCAACTGCTTCGGTTTGCGCCGCCACCTCAATCGGGTGTTCGCTCAGGCTTTCCAACAACACGACGAATTCGTCACCCCCTAAACGCGCCACCGTGTCGCTCTCACGGATGCAGGAGGTCAACCGTTCAGCGACTTGTTGCAACAGCATGTCACCCGTGGCGTGGCCCGAGGTGTCGTTGATGGCCTTGAAATTGTCCATATCAATGAACAGCAACGCGCCTTTTCGTCCACTACGGGCACTCGATGACATTGCACGATGTATCCGATCAAGCAGCAACTGTCTGTTGGGCAGTTGCGTAAGTGGGTCATAGAAAGCCAGTTGCAGTATTTTTTCTTCTGCCGCCTTGCGCCCCGTAATGTTCTGGTGTGCGCTTACATAATGTGTGACGACCCCATCATCTCCCCTGACGGCGGAAATTGTGAGCCATTCAGGATGAATCTCATCACTCTTGTACCGATTCCATATTTCGCCTTGCCACGCGCCACTCTGAGAAATTGATTCCCACATCGCGCGATAAAAATCCTCGTCATGGCGGTCAGATTTGAGGATGGATGGTGTCTGGCCCACAACATCCTCGGACGTATAGCCTGTTGTATTGGTAAATGCCTGGTTTACCCGCAGGATCACACCATTAGCATCGGTGATCATCAAGCCTTCTTGTGCCTCGAAGGCGCGGGCTGCGATGCGAAGGTCGGCTTTGAATGCTTTCTTGCCCTCATTAATAGAGTAAGAAACCAGCAGGTAGAGTCCTGCTGATCCGAATCCGAGGTTCAATAGGTAGAAAATTCTGATAGCCAGATCAGGCAGAGGGAGAATAACTGCTGCGACATAGTCGTCGATCAGCACCGATATCAGGATCAACACGAAATACATGAAGAACCACATCAGGGCGAACCGTTTCTCAAGAAATATCACTGCTGCAATGGGCGAGAAGATGGCCCAAATCATCACCATGCTACCGGAGGAAAAACCGCCAAGTGACCACATCAGCAAGAATGGCAGCAGCAGCACCAAAGTCAGCTGACTGAATTGAATGAACTGGGTATGCTTTGTTTTGAAGAAATAGGCGAGACTGAGCGCCGAGATGATCGAATAGGACATCGGTATAGAGGCAGAGAGGGGATGTCCCAGCAGAAAATAAATAGATCCCCATGCAAAGGCGAACGGCCCAATGATCAGCGGGACCAGGGTCAAAGCGATTTTTTTTAGCCGCAAATCGGCATCGTCCGTTGGAAGAAGCCCGATCTCGACGAGTTTAACCAACCAGATTCTGGCTTCAGGCATAAACTTCCCCAAAAATACTCATCGTTTAGGTGGCGACAAATAGCCCATCTAACCCATTATTCAAAGTGCACTTCAAATTTAAACTCGTGTGGTAATAAAGATTGTGAAAACTCACACGGCAGGAAATAGATAGGATATGAGATACATAGGGCCATTTCCCACCGAGCGCTTGTCAGTATTATCATCAGCCGTTAGTACTTTTAGGTTTCTGCTGTTGGCGCCAACTGATACTTGATCGAAAGATACCACAACTCCCCAAAGCTGCCGGTCGGTAGCTTCTGAAATGGGTCGAGGCTGTGTGAAAACAGTCTTTCTGGTTTTTCGAACTAAGCGGTAGCGACACCAGTGCTTCTGAGCATTTCTCTGGGTGGTTTATTTTCAGTGTTCAGGCTATGAACGCCATCCGTATCTGCGTCCATAAACGCGCGCTCAAGGCCTGCACAATCGACAGCAGGCATTCCCCCTATGCCTGCATCGCCTGCCTTAACGGTTATATTCCGATGATGCGCATCACGCGTTCCAGGTTATATGCCAGCACATGCAGACTCATCTCAGCGCTGACCCGTGGCAGCGTTTTGGTAAGGAAGTGCGCAGCCCCCATCCAGGCCTTGATCGTCCCCAAAGGATACTCGGCAGTTTGGCGGCGCACCCGCATCATCTCCGGGTGACGATCCAGCCGCCGCTCCACCGCTTCAAAAACATCTTCTTGTTCCCAACGGGATATGCGTCGATATTTGGCCGTGGTGCACTGAGCTTTTATCGCGCAGCCTGTGCAGGCGGAGCTGGCGAGCGCGTAGCTCCTCTTTTCGGACCAGCCCGACATAAAAAAAAACGGGGTCCGGCACACCTGGCCCGAACCCCGTTTTGACCTGTTCCTGCACTGCCCTATCGCAGCGCCTGAACAAGCGCCCGGCTTACTTCAGATCAAAGCGATCGTTCTGCATCACCTTGGTCCATGCCGCGACGAAGTCATTGACGAACTTGTCATGCGCATCATCGGCTGCATAGGCTTCCGCAACGGCACGCAGCTCCGAGTTGGAACCGAGCACCAGGTCGACCGGCGTTGCCGTCCACTTCACCTTGCCGCTGGCACGATCCTTACCGACATACATGCCCTCACCCTTGGGCGACTTCTCCCAGACCGTGGACATATCGAGCAGATTGACAAAGAAGTCGTTGCTCAGCGTACCCGGATGAGCGGTGAATACGCCATTACTGGAGCCATCCGTGTTGGCACCCAGTGCGCGCATACCACCAACCAGCACGGTCATTTCCGGCACCGTCAGGTTCAGCACGTCGGCACGGTCGACCAGCGCATCGGTCGGCGAGAGCCTGGCACCCTTGCCGTAGTAGTTGCGGAAGCCATCTGCCTGCGGCTCCAGCAGGGCGAATGACTGGACATCGGTCTGCTCTTGTGTGGCATCCGTACGACCCGGCTTGAACGCTACCGTGACACTCTGCCCGGCATCGCTGGCGGCCTTCTCAATGGCGGCGGCACCACCCAGCACGATCATGTCGGCCAGTGATACCTGTTTGCCGCCCGCGTGCGTCTTGTTGAAGCCAGCCTGAATATTCTCAAGCCCCTTCAGGACCATTGCCACTGTCTTCGGGTCATTGACCGCCCAGTCTTTCTGCGGAGCCAGACGCAGGCGGCCACCATTGGCACCACCGCGCATGTCGGTCCCGCGGAAGGAAGCGGCGGCTGCCCAGGCGGTACGGACCAGGTCAGACACGGACAGCCCGGAAGCGAGTACTTCCTTCTTCAGGCTGGCCACATCGCTGGCGTCGATCAGCCTTGTGTGATCAGCCTCCGGCACCGGATCCTGCCAGATCAGCGCCTCGCTCGGGGCCTCCGCACCGACGTAGCGGGCACTCGGACCCATGTCGCGATGCGTCAGCTTGAACCAGGCACGGGCAAAGGCCTCGTTGAACGCGTTCGGGTCATTGGCGAACTTCTCGGAGATCTTGCGATAGGCCGGGTCTTCCCGCAGCGACAGGTCGGTGGTGAGCATCACAACCGGGTTGCGCTTGCCGGCAACGTGGGCATCCGGAGTCAACTGGTGCAAGGACTCATCCTTCGGAATCCACTGGATCGCACCGGCCGGGCTCTTGGTTTGCACCCATTCGAAGGCCAGCAGGTTCTTCAGGAAGACAGTTGTCCACTCGGTGGGCGTCGGGGTCCAGGCGCCTTCGAGACCGCTGGTGATGGTGTCTTCGGCATTGCCCTTACCACACTTGTTGGCCCAACCCAGGCCCTGCTGCTCAATCGGGGCAGCGGTCGGCTCGGGTCCGACGCAGTCGGCTGGATTGTGGGCGCCGTGGGTCTTGCCCAGGGTGTGTCCACCGGCGATCAGCGCGACGGTCTCCTCGTCGTTCATGCCCATGCGGCCAAAGGTATCGCGGATGTCATGCGCGGCGGCGATCGGATCACCGTGATGACCGGTCGGGCCTTCCGGGTTCACGTAGATCAGACCCATCTGCACCGCGGCCAGCGGATTCTCGAGATCACGCTTGCCACTGTAACGCGCGTCGTCAGCCAGCCATTTCTTCTCAGTGCCCCAATACACGTGGTCCGCTTCCCAATCATCGATGCGTCCACCGGCGAACCCGAAGGTCTTGAAGCCGGACTTCTCCAGCGCCACGTTGCCGGCCAGTACCATCAGGTCAGCCCAGGACACATCGCGGCCATATTTTTTCTTCACCGGCCACAGCAGGCGACGCGCCTTGTCGAGGCTGGCGTTGTCGGGCCAGCTGTTCAGCGGCTCGAAGCGCTGCTGACCGCCATCGGCACCGCCGCGGCCGTCCTGGCTTCGGTAGGTGCCAGCACTGTGCCAAGCCATGCGGATAAACAAACCGGCATAGGTACCCCAGTCAGCCGGCCACCAAGCCTGCGACGTGGTCATCTCCTTCGCAATGTCAGCTTTCAGCGCATTGATATCAACGCTGGCGAAGGCCTTGGCGTAATCAAACCCATCGCCCATCGGGTTGGATTCGGCGGCATGCGCGCGCAGCGGACTCAGATCCAGCTGGTTCGGCCACCAGAAGTCATTGGTTGTTCCACCCATCTCGGCCTCGGCGCGGACCGGGCCCGTGAATAACACGGGGCTGGTTGCGACTGCGAAGGCCGCAAGTAATGCTACTGATTTTCCTGTTTTCATATGCATCTCCTTGTATTTAAAAAAACGATTACACATCGCATTTCCTGCAAATGAGTGCCACAGAACTCCGAATTGAGTATGCAGTATGGCACAGTTTAGAATGATTCTAAACTTAGAATTAGTTGAATAATTGACTAAAAGCAATCAATAGACCTGATTACCGTCAGTGAGCCACCGGGCATGGGATGCTGTAACTGTCTGAAAAAATAAAGACGTTGTAACCATGGCGAGGACTGCCGCGAAAGTCGGCATCTCAACCGGTTTCATGCTTCTTCAATTCACTGATCGGCCTTGAAACCTGGCTTCTATTCGGCTTGGCTGCCTATGAGGCAGCGCCGTCCTAAGAACAGCCCCTGCTCCATACTCAGTTGATTGCGCGGAATTTCGCGCAATTCGGTGCACTTGGTTTTTGAGCCCGCACAGCATAAGCCACCATCACTTGATATTGGATTGCCAGGCTGTCGTGTCAAATTCAGATTTATATGGATAAGGTATGGGTGAATTTCAAAGATTCTGACCCGAATGGCACTTAAGGAACCTCTGATTTATTACTAAACCGTCATTCCGGCCTGCGCCGGAATGACGAATTATTCAGAGTTTCCTTAACGTAAGCCCAAAACCAAAAGAGCTGGCCACGGAAGAGCACGGATATAACCATAGAAAAAAGCCTTTTTCAGGGTGTTTCCGTGGATTCCGTGGCTGGATGTATAACGCTGCCAGGTCATCTGAGAGGCTGAGTAAGCGCCATTCGATTCTGACCCCATGATTTCATCTCGGGTCACGTAGCGCTCAATCCGGGCTACAGAATTGCTATCCAGAAAAAGAAAAACCGCCATGTGGCGGTTTCTCATTACGGTGTTGGAGTAACCCACTACAGCTGTTTCACTTCCTGAATCAGCTTGCCCGCCACTTCCTGTCCATCGCCATACAGCATCCGGGTGTTGTCGAGGTAGAACAGTGCATTCTCGATACCAGAGAAGCCGGTGCCGCGACCACGTTTGACGACGATGACGTTTTTGGCTTTGTCGGAATCCAGAATCGGCATACCGTAAATCGGGCTGTTCGGGTCGGTGCGTGCGACGGGGTTCACCACGTCGTTGGCGCCGATGATGAGCGCGACATCTGCGGTGGGGAACTCGGCGTTGATCTCTTCGAGGTCATAGATCTTGTCGTAAGGCACGCCGGCTTCGGCGAGCAACACGTTCATGTGGCCAGGCATGCGACCGGCGACCGGGTGGATGGCGAACTTCACTGTCACACCCTTCTCTTCGAGCAGTTTGCAGAATTCCCACACCTTGTGCTGTGCCTGCGCGACGGCCATGCCGTAGCCGGGCACGATGATGACCTTGCTGGCATAGGCCATCATCACGGCCGCATCGCTGGCATCAATCTCTTTCATGGTGCCGCCGGTGTCTTCGGCCGCAGCTTCACCGCCGGTGGCGCCGAAGCCGGAGAACAACACATTGCTGATCGGGCGATTCATGGCGCGGGCCATCAACTGCGTGAGCAGCGTACCGGCCGAACCGACGACGGTACCGGCGATGATCATGGCGGCGTTGCCAAGCACGAAGCCTTCGAACGCGACCGCAAGACCGGTCAGGGCGTTGTACAGCGAGATGACCACCGGCATGTCGGCGCCGCCGATCGGCAGCGTCATCATGATGCCGAAGGCGAGCGCCAACGCGAAGAACATGAACAGCGGGAAACCACCCGTCGAGCCCGAAGCGATCAGGATCAGGCCAAACACCAGCGCGGCACCGAACACGACCATATTGATCTTCTGCTGGCCGGGGAAGAGGAAGGATTTCTTCATCAGGCCTTGCAGCTTGGCAAAGGCGACCATCGAACCGGAGAAGGCCATCGACCCGATCAGTCCACCGAGGACGGCCAATGTGAGGAAGCTCTGACTCGCGAACTCGCCTTTGAGCAGTTCCACGCCCGCGATGGCCGCCGCCGCGCCGCCGCCCATCCCGTTATAGATGGCGATCATCTGCGGCATGTCAGTCATGGCGACCTTCTTGCCGGTATACAGGGCGGCACCGCCGCCGATCATGATGGCGAGGATCATCAGGCCGTAGTTGTGCATATCCGGCATGAAAAAGCTGGCGAAAGTGGCTACCAGCATGCCGGCGCCGGCCCAGACGATGCCGCCGCGCGCGGTCTTTGGCGAACTCATGCGCTTGAGACCGAGGATGAACAACACGGCCGCAGCGAAATAACTCAGCTGAATCAGAATCATTTAGCGGGCTCCTTGCTGCTCTTGAACATCTCGAGCATGCGCTCGGTGACCACATAGCCACCGACCGCGTTCCCGGCCGCCAGCATCACACCCAGAAAGCCGATGAAGCGTTCCAGGTCGGTGCTGGCATGACCCATGGCGACCATGGCGCCGACCAGCACGATGCCGTGCACGAAGTTGGAACCGGACATCAGCGGCGTGTGCAGAATCACCGGCACACGTCCGATCACCTCATATCCGGTGAACGCGGCCAGCATGAAGATATAGAGTGCAGTGAAGCCTTCGATCATGAGGTTTCTCCTTCCACCAGGGCGCGGGTCGGCGCGTGTTTGATTTCGCCGGCATGGGTCAGCGCGCTATCGCGGATGACTTCGTCATCCCAGTCGAGTTTCAGTTCGCCATCCTTGATCATGGGGCTCAGGAAATTCAGCAGGTTCTTGGCATACATCTCGCTCGCGTGGACCGGCAACATGCTCGCGACATTGAGCGGGCCATAAATGATCACACCGTTGTGCTCGATCTGCTCGCCCGGTTTGGTGAGTTCGCAGTTGCCGCCACCCTCTGAGGCCAGATCAATGATCACGGCACCGGACTTCATCTGTTCGACCACCGCGGCCGGGATGATCTTAGGCGAGGGTCGGCCGGGAATGGCGGCGGTGGTGATGACCGCATCGGCCGCGGCAATGTGCTTGGCCAGAATCTCGGCCTGCTTGGCCTTTTCCTCGGCAGTCAGTTCGCGTGCATAACCGCCGG
>JBGSOE010000160.1:0-2670 GCA_041739295.1 Thiohalobacterales bacterium
GCATCCTCAACACCCTCCCCGCCGTGGTGGTCGACAGCGTCAACGACGCCCATCCCGCGCTCACCCTGGTCAAACTGCGCGTCGGTGAATCGCCACTGCTGGCGCGGCTGACGCGGCGCTCCGCGCACACGCTGGAGATCACGCCCGGCCAGCTGCTTTATGTGCAGATCAAGGCGGTGGCGTTGATCGGGTGAAGGCAGAGGTTGAGCGGGGGGGCACGTGGCTGATATCGACCCTCGGTAGTCGTTGGCTTTTTCACGCTCACAGGCGGCTCTCGCCTCATAGCGGGCCAAGTGCGCGATAGCCTAAGTGGACCTGGGTAGTGATCGGCAGAAAAACGCCACCCGGAGGTGGCGTCTTCAAGCAAATTTCTGATGTATCTATAGACTCATCGCTGATCTGCTCTGTCGTCAGAGTTCTTGCACTGCTGATGATCAGGGTAATACGCGATTGATCTTGTACTGAGTCGTTGTGTTGGATACTTCATTGGCAATTGCCAGGTAGTGATCGCCGCGATATTTGTAGGCCGTCATGCCTTCGGGAGAAATGTCGTCATCGGTGACAATCATGTCCACGAAGCGAGTATTGGCGGGTTCGGTGATGTCGAAGACAGCCACCGCAGCCTTCAATGTACGCTCCAGGCCGATGAATGCATAGGTGCGACCACCGATATCGATCAGGGCGACGCCCTCGGGTTCGACACCCTTGTCGTCGCTCCGTCCATCGTCGTATATCCGGCGCTTGATGGCTTCGGCATCCAGGAGACTGCCGCTGTCGTAGACGATGTTCCCCGCCTCATCGCGAATGGAAAAGGAGCGGCCACCGAAGGTCACCAGATTTCCCGGTGTTGAATCCGTGGTCGAGATGTTCAGACGATCAAGGTCTTCGGGTGCGGCATCATCAAGCTCATTGATATCTTTGACGCGAGCCTTGTCACCATCGTCTTCGCGGGTGTCCCCTTCATTGGCCATGACCAGATAGGTCTTGCCGCGATACATGTAGCTCGCGATCGCATCAGGCTGATACAGACCCATCACCGGCACGGAGCGCAGTTCGGTCTTGGTTGGGCCGGATGTGCCGGAAAGGTAATCCCGGTCATTGGGATCGATGAAGTTGTCGCCGCCGAATCCGTTGTCAGCGAGGCTGAAGTCCTTGAGGCCCAGGCCGATCACCGCAGTGGCCTGGTTGCTGACGAGGTCGATGACGCCCATGCCGTTGGCTTCCTGGAGGGTGACATAGGCCTTGGTGCCATCCTTGTTGACCGTGATGTACTCCGGCTCGAAGTCCATGCCGGTATTGGTGCGCAGATTGCTGCCCGACCATACCGCGCTTTCGAAATCAGGCGTCGCGATGACCGAACGAGTGGTCATGTCGATGATGGACACGCTGCCAACCGGATCCGGGGCTTCATAGTCTTCATCAGCAACGGGATTCGGGGTGCCTTCGTTGGCCACCAGCAACCTGCGGCCATCATGGGTGAAGGTCAGCATGTCAGGAAGCGAGCCTACGGATACGGGATTCACGCCTTTGCTCGGGGCCATGGTCTTGGTGTCGTAGAACAGCACAACCCCAGGCGCCCGCCTGTCACCAATAAGTTCGTCCGAGTAGGCTTCGATGGCGAAGGCGGCCAGGCCGTTGTGAATCGCAACGCTATTCACAAAGCCGTAGGGCGTGACATCGATATGTTTGAGCAGTTCCCCGCTATCCGCGTCCAGGACATCGACACCGACAACCCCTGCTACCCACATGGTGTTTGTTTTCTTGTCGTATACGGGAATTTCGGATGCCTGGCCAACCGTATTGTGTTCATGGGTCCACTGCCACTCGAAGGAAATGGCCGGATCGGAGGCCAGGCTAGCAGTGGAAAACGTAGCGGCAATCGCGGAAATCAGCAGGGCTTGCTTGAACATGAGACTCTCCCAGAAAAAAGTTTGAAACACCTCCAATGTTGGCCTCGTGCCAGCATCGGAAAATCACTTGAGGGAGAACCTATCAGCGCAAAGTTGCGGAAATATGAAGGCGTTCTAGTGAGACTGGAAACTTATTGAGGCTTCCATAACTCATGACAAGTTCTCCATTCGCCCTGAGCCCGTCGAAGGGCATTTCCGAGTGGGTACAGGGCCTCTTCGGCAAGCTCAGGGCAGGCTTCGACAAGCTCAGCCCGAACGGGAGTGGATAATTGTCATGATTTTCGGAAAGATCAATAATTGGAGACACACCACGGTTTCCTCCGCCAAGAGGAAACCCCCGCAAAAGCCGAACTCCGGCTCGACAGGGCGTCACAACTGAGAGACGGCTTCTGGTTCGTTCCGGTCTTCGCATCCCCGCAGATCACCGGCAACTTGTGGCCGTCTGCAGTCCCTCGTTGGGAGCAGCTTCGATGCATACCTGGGGCGAACCCGCCCCGTTTCAGGCACTCGCGAACACATTGAGTAAACTGGAAACATCCAGAATCCGCACCGAAGAGCCGTCCAGCAAATGAACCCCGCCCACGCCCAAACCCTCCGCGACCTTCTCCGCACCCAGCAAGTCGCCGCCCTCGGCACGCTGCACAAGGGCCAGCCCTATGTCTCCATGGTGCCCTTCACACAGCGTCCCGGCGGAGCGGATTTCATCATTCACGTCAGCCAGCTCGCGGCGCACACGAAGGACATGCTGGCGCATCCGCAG
>JBGSOE010000005.1:0-7112 GCA_041739295.1 Thiohalobacterales bacterium
CAGGCGGCGCGCCTTGTCGAGATTGACGTTATCGGGCCAGCTGTTGAGCGGGGCAAAGCGCTGGTTGCCGTGACCTGCGCCGCCGCGGCCGTCGCCGGTACGGTAGGTGCCGGCGCTGTGCCAGGCCATGCGGATGAAGAAAGGTCCGTAGTGGCCGTAGTCCGCGGGCCACCACTCTTGCGAATCGGTCATCACGGCGGTGAGGTCCTTCTTCACGGCCGCAAGGTCGAGCTTCTTGAATTCCTCGGAATAGTTGAAGTCCTCGCCCATCGGGCTGGACTCAGGGGTGTGCTGGTGCAGGATTTCGAGGTGCAGCTGATTCGGCCACCAATCCTGGTTCGACGTTCCGCTCCCGGCTTTGTGTACAAACGGGCATTTGCTGTCAGACATAGCGTTATCTCCTTTTGTGCTCATGTACGAATCATTTGGTAGTTCGTGAGACAAGTTATAGCGATCTGTTATTCATTTAGCCAATTTATTATTTCAAACATGACGATAGGCATTATCTATGGTGGTAATTTGGAAGATCATGAAAGAATTGCACATCATTATTACTTCAGAGTGCGAATCTGAGGCGTAGGTGTCTCAGGCAAGGTTTTTCTGGCGTTGTATGAAGGAGTCAACGGGCTTGACGCAAGAGATGATCAATAGCTCAGACTAACCACCTTACCGCATAATCAATACAGAAGTTTAATAAACGTGGCTGTTCCGGTTATTGCCTTGAGTTGAGCAGTGCGCGGAGATGGGAATCAATAAAAAACGTTATACAACCCACGACACTGATCCGGAGTGGGGATGGCAGCGCTGTACGGCAACGATGAGCCCAGCCCAACAGACTCGTTATGACCCAAATAGCGGTTTAGGGGCAGAGTAACCCCCATAATTTTAGAAAAATGTATGTCACGGTTTAAGCATTTACGCTGATGCCGAGTTCCACAACTTCAGTTCACTGTGAAGCACTGCCCATCCTCTGCAAACTTCAATGGGCCGGAATAGTGTTTCCTGATTTCAAGTTCCGATTCCGTCTCCCGCCCCAGTGTGCGGATCATGCGGTGTGATAGCACTAACTGCTTCACCTTTGCCTCTGCTGCGATCTCACCTATGACCGAGGGTGGCATATGCAGATTGCGGGCAACACCAGTGGCATCCTGTGGAACCGCATGGTGGGCCACCAACAGATCTGCACCTGCCGCCAGTTTCGGCAAAGTGTGATTGTCTCCATTCATATCACCGCTGAAAGCAATTGCCCGCTCGCCAATATCAATACGCCAGGCTAGCGCAGGTAGCGGCCCATGGCGTACCGCTACCGCTGTAAGCTTGTAGTTTTTATTCGCCATCACCTGCTGCACAGCGGTTTCACTTGCGGACACATCGTGGGGCAGCAAACGATAAGCGCCGTCGCCCGTCAGGTAATCTGACAGATAGTGGTATGCTCCGGCAGGGTCGGCAAACAGCGTTTGAACAAAGTCGGTGGCGCTAGGCATCAGCGCATTTCCACTGGGACCGTACAATGGCAAATCGCTGCTGCGATCGGTAAAAAATGAGCCCTTGATCAGCGCCGTCAAATCCGCGCTGTGATCCACATGAAGATGAGTCAGCAACACCACTTCCAGATCCTCTATATGCGCACCGCTTTCCTCGTAGCGCAACATACTCCCAGGACCCATATCAACCAATATGCGTGCATGGCCATCCTGCCATACAAGATAGCCACTCGAAGCGCGCCCATCATTTATCTCCGGTCCCCCGGAACCCAGCACCTGCACGCATACGCCCGAGATGTCGCAACAGGGTTTGGCATAAACTGAAAACGATGTTACTAGGAGCAGGGTATTAACAATGCACAGTGTTTTGAATTTCATCTCAACAAATTTCCAATGTCCATATCCGCTGTAGGGCGGGTTAGGTGCGTTGTTTGCGCCGTAACCCGCCAAGCGTGCCGTCAGGCACACCTTTACAAAGGCGTTGTGTTGCTTCGCAACGCCCGTCGGGTTACGCAAACTGCGCTAACCCGACCTACATTGAATGGGTAATTGGCATTATATAGGGTGTGGCGATTCATGTTACGCCCATGCGACATAAATCAACCATGCTGGCTTCACGCGCCTCGCGTTCCGCGCGGGTGATGCTCGCTAGCACCTGCGGACGCCAACGTATGGCAAAGCCGCGCTTGTGCGGCTTGCAGAGCGGGCAACTCTTGAGTTTGTTCTTGTAACGTTTTCTCATGGGATTTCATCTGTAGCGCATAGGATAGGTATAGAGGTATCAGGCTGCAACTCAGCTGTTGCTGCGAGCGATGAACGAATGCGGGTATTATCGCAGTCATGCCTACCTGTGCCGCTCATGCCTATGCCCTGCCATTGCTGCTGGTCGGCGCCGTCTGTATTGCCTTCGCGCCGATTTTTGTGCGGCTGTCCGAATTAGGGCCTTTGGCCACGGCGTTCTATCGTGTCGCACTTGCGCTGCCAGTCTTATGGTTGTTGGTGGGGCGTGATAGCGGAACAACTCTGCCGTCCGGCGGACTGCGGCGGCGCGATTGGTTGTATCTGAGTCTGGCCGGTGTGTTGTTTGCGTTGGATCTGATGGCCTGGCATTTCTCCATCATGCTGACCAGCGTGGCGAACTCAACGTTGCTGGCCAACTTTGCGCCGGTGTTCGTCACTGCCGGTAGCTGGTTTCTGTTCAAGGAGCGGCCGAGCACTAAATTTTTGTTCGCTTTGGCATTAGGTGTTCTGGGTGCGGCGATCATGATGGGCGACAGTCTGCAGCTAGATAAAGATCATCTGCTCGGTGATGCGTTGGGCCTGCTGACCGCGGTGTTCTACGGGGGCTACATTCTGACAGTGAGTCGCTTGCGTCGGCGCTTTCCTACGCTGCTGGTGATGGCAGTAAGTGCTTTGGTGAGCGCCCTAATGTTGTTCCCAGTAGCCCTGTATGTAGAGACGGACATGCTCGCAGTGACTGCCTATGGTTGGACGATACTGTTGGGACTTGCATTGATATCGCATGCTGGAGGGCAGGGTCTGATAACCTTTTCGCTTGCGCATCTGCCGGCTGCATTCTCATCGCTGGCACTGCTGCTGCAACCGGTGACTGCCGCGTTGCTGGCGTGGTGGCTGTTGGATGAACCCTTGCGCGCCTGGCAAAGCATCGGTGCGCTGATGGTATTGGGGGCGATTGTGCTGGCGCGGTTGGAGCGGGCGAGGCATGTATGATGTGACCTTCTAGGTTATCAGTTGATAAATATGAAGGTACTGTCGGCTTACAAGGCCATGGAATTTGAAGCGCTGAGTTCTTTATTCTGACCCCGAACTCCATAGCAGGTTAGTAGGTATCGTTCTTGTTGCTGGGCTATTGGTTGGGGGTGAATTCATTTGTGCGTGGCTTCGGCCAGTGCCTCTTCAATGACAGCTATGCTTACGCCGCGGCGTTTCAGTCCGGAAACAAGATTCTCTATCGTATCCGCATCCACACGCTCCATGTCATTCCGCAGGCACTGCCCTACGTAGGCGCGGATTAGGGGTTGATAACCTGAATAGCCCAGCAGGGGGGCTATGCGCTTGAGATCGTCGATTACGTCTTGGGGCATGCGCAGGGTGACGGCCGTCATCTTGCGATCACGATCCAATCTTTGTTTCAGTTTTTCAATCTTCATAAAACTGCCTTTCGGTTCGCGTTGCGCTGCGCGCAGATACGACTCTGATCCGATCTGTTTCGATGTCGACGTGGACGACGAACAGCAGGTTCCAGTGTTTGTCCATGCCGATAATGGTATCGCGTGTTTCGTCATCCGGGCTGGCGTCCACGACCCGTAGAAAGGGATCGAAAAAAGCTTCGACGGCCTGCTCAAAGGCGATCCCATGTTTGGCGTGGTTGGTTCGCGCTTTTGCCTGATCCCAGACGAAACTGATTCCATTCAGTTTGAAGTATTCGTCCATGTATCAAAGGTAGGCAGACGTATTGCTATTGTCAATACGCGTACTGGCTGGCGGGGTGCTCCAGATTGGGGCCGGAAAAAGAAAAGCCCCTCCGAGGAGGGGCTTTGTTTACTAAGGGGGCGGACTTAAGTCCGTCCCCAAACAACATTACTTCCCGGCAATGGCTTCCAACTGTTTGGCTGGGATGATCTGGCCGTCGAGTCCTGCTTCTTTGCCGTTCTTGCCGTAGGCCACGCTCATCAGGGTGGAGTAATACACCACCGGCATCTTGAACTTGGTGCCGTACTTGGCGTTGATCTGGTCCTGATAGACCTCGGTATTCATCTGGCATACCGGGCAGGGTGTGACGATCATGTCGGCGCCGTTGTCGTAGGCGGATTCGATGATGTCCTTGATCAGGGCCTGACTCTTTTCCGGTTCGGAGAAGGCCAGTGCACCACCGCAGCAGGAGACTTTCTTTTCGTAGGTCTCGCAGGCTTCGGCACCCATGGTGTTGATGAGTTTGTCGAGGTACATCGGGTTCTCGAACGACTCACCGGCGATGCCGAACGGGCGATTGGTTTGGCAGCCGACATAGCCGGCGATCTTCATGCCTTCCAGCGGCTTCTTTACATGCTTGCCGAGTTCGTCGTAACCGATGTCTTCGATCAGCACTTCGACCATGTGACGGACGTTTTTGTCGTTCTTCAGCTTGAGACCGGCTTCGGCCAGTGCCTGATTGGTTTCGGCCAACAGGTCTTTGTTGTCGTGCAGACGTTCCTGGGTTTCCTTGGTGGACAACCAGCAGGCTGCGCAGGTGGCGACGATGTCCTGACCGGGATGCGCCTGTTCCGACAGTGCCATGTTGCGTGCGGACAGTGCCAGGCGCGGCAACTCACCGCCGGCGGCGTAGCCGATGGAGGCGGAGCAGCAGTTCCAGTCCGGGATCTCGTTCAGTTCGATGTCGAGCACATCGCACATCGCGTCGACCGAGACCTGATAGTTGGATGACGAGGCCGCTTTCTGGGAAGAGCAGCCGGGGTAGAACGAATAGGATTTCTTTGCCATGTCTCTATCTCTCCTCAGGCGCCGTGAATACCGATCTTGGCTTCTTCGATTTCCTTCGCCTTTTTCAGAATGGCGTGCAGGCCCTTGGCATCTTTACAGCCATGACCGCTCAGCATTTCCATGGGCGACATGCGTTTGGTTTTCAGCATACCCAGGCCGATGTCTTTCATTTTCAGCGAGGTCTTGATGCCTTCGCCGATGCCGTTCATGAAATACAGCGATAGGCCCAGCTTCAGCTCGTTGACGCGGCCGGTCTTGACCAGGTTGTCCCAGAACAGCTGGGCGAACTTGGCCGTCGCCTGCTGCTTGGGCGCCAGACCCAGACGCTTCGCGTACGTGGCCAGGCCGTGCATGATATGGGTGATCGGCAGGCCGCGCGGGCACCGGGCAATGCAGTTGTAGCAAGAGGTGCACATCCACATGGAGCTGGAGTTCAGCACCTCTTCGCGCTTGTTGGCACGAATCAGCATGAAGATCTCCTGCGGTGGATGTTCCCAATGCGGACCGAGCGGGCAGGAGCCCGAGCAGACGCCGCACTGCATGCACATTTTCACCCAATCGCCTTCTTCCACATTGGCTTCGACTTCCTTGAGGAAGTTGCCGCGGAATTTTTCGACCATCTCGTTGTTGTAATTGCTCATGAGGGGCTCCTAGAACTTGAACGGGCTCATGCCGATCTTTTCGATGGTCGCGGCCATGTCTTCGATCAGCTGGGGTGCACGCTTGATGTCGGTGATAGCTACCTCGTAGGTCGCGACGCGCTCCTGCTCAAGGTTGAGCGTCTTGAGGGTGTCGTCGATCTTGCTCATGCGCATATGCGCCAGTTCCGAGCCTTTCACGAAGTGGCATTGATAGTTGTCGCCCTTCTGGCACCCCATCAGAATCGCGCCGTCATAACCGCTGTTCAGCGCGTCGGTGATCCAGATGGTATTCACCGAACCCAGGCAACGCACCGGAATCACGCGGGTGAAGGCGCTGTACTGCATGCCTTGCTGAGCGGCCATGTCTAGCGCCGGATAGGCGTCATTCTCACAGGCCAACACCAGAATGCGCGGCTTCTCCGAGAACTCGTCGGGCATATCGACGGCTTTCAGCTGCTGGCCGACGGTTTCCACTGAGTAGTTCTCGAACGAAATCACGCGCACCGGACAGGCACCCATACAGGTACCGCAACGGCGGCAGCGCGATTCGTTGAACACTGGATAACGCCGCTCGTCTTCGTCGATGGCGCCGAACGGGCATTCCACCGTGCAGCGTTTGCACTGGGTACAGCCTTCCTTGCGGAACGACGGATAGGACAGGTCGCCGGAGCGCGGGTGCGCGGCGCGACCGAGCTGCGCGTTCTCCATCGCTTGGATGGCCTTCAGCGCGGCGCCGGTGGCATCTTCGATGGCCTGCGCAATATCCATCGGACGACGTACCGGACCGCAGGTGTAGATGCCGGTGCGACGCGTCTCGTAGGGGAAGCAGATGAAGTGCGAATCGTTGAAGCCGTGCTTGAGATGCGGCAGGTCTTTGCCCTGGCGATAGTTCATGTTCAGGATGGAGTCGGCATTGATCTTCCATTCGCCAGGCTCGTCCTGTTTGACCGCTTCGATGTCGACACCGGCGTTGGCAACCTGGCCGGTGGCTAGCACCACCAGATCGGCCTCGTCGGAGATCTCTTCGTTGAGGATCAGATCCTTGAACTTCACTTTCAGGCTGCCACCGGCCACCGATACGTCACTGACCACGCCCTTGCGGAAGGTGATGCCTTTTTGCTGGCCGCTGCGATAGAAATCTTCGCCGGGCGCGCCGGGGGTGCGCAGATCGGTGAACAGGATGTCGGTTTCGATATCCGGGTTCTGATCCTTGAAGTACATCGCCTGCTTGATCGAGGTCGAGCAGCAGTGGCCGGAGCAGTAGCTGAGATGGCCTTCCTTCTCGCTGCGCTGACCGGCGCATTGCACGAAGATGACCTTTTTCACTTCCTTGCCGTCGGATGGGCGTTTGATAACACCGCCGTTGGCTGCCTTGGCGAGTTTTTCCAGACCCATCTGATCAACAACGTCGGGTGACTTGCCGCCGCCGAGTTCGGGCAGCAGACTCATGTCATACGCTTTGAAGCCCGAGGCCATGATGATGGCG
>JBGSOE010000027.1:0-6409 GCA_041739295.1 Thiohalobacterales bacterium
ACCTCTGATTAATTTGATCAAGCGAGCAGATGCAAGGCGCGGACAGGCGAAAAAACGGAGTTTACACGGAGTAAATGAGTATTTTGAGCCTGGCAGCAACGCGGCAGATGCCGCTTCAGCGAATTAATCAGAGGTTCCTTAGGTAAGCCTATGCGAAAACCAAAACACATAACCAGCGGGTGCAAACTTTACCGCAAGAACCTTCACACGCGAAAAGCGGCCTTAACCTGGTCGTTACTTTCAGCCAGCCAAGGTATATTCGAGCGCTAATAGCCAGTGAAAAAATCAACGAAAGCAGTCTTATTATCTGCACTGGTCTTTCCTGGCAGCGGACATCTTTACCTGAAGAAGTACATAACGGGATCATTATTAGCGGGAACCTCGTTTGCTGCCATTTATTATGTGCTGTCAACATCCATGGAACAGGCCCTCGAAATCAGCGACAAGATAATGCGTGGTGACATTCAGCCAGACATACAAGCCATTACAGAACAAGTCGCACAACAATCAACTGGGGCTGACGCTCAACTACTCAATATCATGACGATCGTACTATTGATATGTTGGTTCATCGGCGTTATCGATGCTTTTAGAGTTGACCGTATACGCGACAAAAACGATCCCGTGTCGGCCAATCGATAATCATCGCTAGCGCTCGACTACCCACCACCTCTCAGGCTGTCATTGCCATCGTATTCATCAGCCAATGCGCCGAATACCTCTCAATCGCAAGAATCGGGTGTCAGTAGCAGCCCATAAGCGGCACAATTCCCTCATGGATGACTACGACCGTATCGCGCGTGTGATCCGTTATCTGGATGCACACCACACCGAACAGCCCGATCTGGCGGCGTTGGCGGACCATGTCGGTCTAAGCCCGTTCCACTTCCATCGTCTGTTCTCATCCTGGGCGGCGATCACACCGAAGGATTTTCTGCAGTGCCTTACTCTGACGCATGCGAAAGCATTGCTGCAGCTAGGCAATAGTGTTCAGGATGCTGCGTTGAATTCTGGCCTGTCCGGACCGGGACGTCTGCATGATCTGTGCGTAAGCCTCGAAGCCGCGTCGCCCGGCGAACTAAAATCGGGGGGCGCGGGTTGGACGCTCATGGCCGGGATTGCCGATACACCCTTCGGACGTTGCCTTGTGGCAGAAGGGCCGCGCGGTATCTGCCACCTCGCCTTTATTGATTCGGATAATGGCGAGCCTGAATGGGCAGAATTACAGGCGAATTGGCCGCATGCGCGACTGCAGCGCGATAACGGCGCCGCTACCCAGCTGGCCGCCCGCATTTTCGAACGACCCAATCTCACTAACGCTCAGCCATCATTACGGGCATACGTTCGCGGTACGGCGTTTCAAGTAAAGGTTTGGCGAGCCTTGTTACAGATCCATTCAGGCAGCGTCGTCAGTTACGGGCATCTGGCATCGCGCATCGATAAACCCTCTGCAGCACGCGCCGTGGGAACCGCCATTGCCCAGAATCCTTTGGCCTACCTTGTGCCCTGTCATCGCGTGATTCGTGAGACAGGTGTCGTCGGAGAATATCGCTGGGGCAGTATTCGCAAACGCGCAATGCTGTCATGGGAAAGCGCCACATATTTCACGCCCGAAACCCCCGAATAAGCACCGCCGGTGAAAACCGAGCAACCATCCCTATTGATCGCCCCCTGGATTTTCACACCACCCATGCTAGGCTTAAACCTACGCACCACCCCACCGCAGCACAGCGCTGTACCCTTTGGAGAATCCAGTATGACGACGATTCGCCAACTCCTAGATGATAAGGGTCATGAAGTCTGCTCAATAGCACCGGATGCTTGTGTCTACGATGCCGTCGCCCTTATGGCTGAAAAAGAAATTGGCTCATTGATGGTGATGGAACGTGGCCGTGTCGTCGGTTTGATCTCGGAACGGGACTACGCCCGCAAGGTCATTCTTAAAGGCCGCTCATCGAGGGAGACGCAGGTACGCGACATCATGACAATACGCGTGGTGTATGCACATCCTGAACAGACTGTCGAAGAATGCATGGCGGTTCTGACCGACCAGCGCGTCAGGCACTTACCCGTCATGGAGCAGGAAAAACTCATTGGCATCATTTCCATCGGCGATCTCGTTAAGGCCATTATCACCGAGCAGAAATTCATCATTGATCAGCTTGTGCATTATATCGCCAGCTGATCTGAACCACTCCAGCAGTATCAGCCCCACAAAATTCCGGCTATTTAGAGAGGTATAGCTGCACGCACCCCAGCGCAGCCAAGCCATGTCGTCAACACTGCAACAACTGGGTTTGAGCATTACGGAACACCTGATAAATGGCCTCGCGGCAAATGCGACTTACCGCACAGAGTCGACATTCTCTTTCAGCTTCAACTCGAAGCAGGATATACAGCATCCTGTTGCCTGCTAGACTTGGAGAAGGAATCAATACCACGGGTTTATTGTCGGTTTGTAGTTACCATTCCAGTTGATGGTTCAGATTTTCTTCATCTGATCAGGACTGTACTTCAGGGATGGCCATACAAATCCGCGTTGTATTTCGAGGTGCGGAATTATGAAGTTATCCGAGTCGATCCCTCGTTATCTTGATAGCCTGAGTAGAGCAGTCATCACAGCCCTCGGCATTGTAATCTCTACCCTCCTAGGCGCCGCGAATTACGCTTTCAGCACAGATACCTCACTATCGCTTTTTTATCTTATCCCGATTGCACTGGTCGCATGGTATGCAGGCAGAGTTCGAGGAGTCGTGATTGCAGTTTACAGTGGCTTGATCTGGTACTTGGTCAACATATTCGACAACTCGATCGACGCTCATCCATTACTGACCTACGGTGATCTAGGCAGTCGCTTGGCGATCTATGTAATCGTCTCCCTGTTGGTGTCTTATCAGCGAAAATCACTGGATCGCGAACGTTCAGCGTCACGCACGGATTTCCTCACAGGCGCGCTTAATCGCCGCGCCTTTTATGATATAGCCAACGCGGAAATTGAACGCGCCCGGCGGCATGGCAGAACCTTCGCCGTTGCCTATTTCGATCTAGATGATTTCAAAAGCGTCAACGATGCCCTGGGGCACTCTGTGGGTGATGATGTACTACGTCATGTCGTCACGACAGCAAACCAGCATCTGCGTACAACCGACAGCATCACCCGTCTTGGAGGTGATGAATTTGCCATCCTGTTACCGGAAGCCGACAACGATGCCGCGCATGCCGTGGTCGATAAAATGCGCAAGCTGGTTTTGGATGACATGCAGGCCCAGAACTGGCCCGTCACACTCAGCATTGGCGTCTTAATCTGCGACCGCCCCCCTGTATCAATCGATGCCATTATGCGCAGCGCCGACGAGCTCATGTATCGCGTCAAGAAGGAAGGGAAAAACTCCATTGCTTACTCAAATTGCCGCGAGCTCGGCATGAAAACTCACGCATCTTAAAAGACCCGTCTTTTCCCACCAGCAGGTTTCTAGGGAACCTCTGATTAATTTGATCAAGCGCGCAGATGCAAGACGCGAACAGGCGACTCGAAGCGAAGCGCAGAGAACGGCGCTAGCCGGCCCGAAGGGCGAGGTGCGCAGCACCGAGTAAAAAACGGAGTTTACACGGCGTAAATGAGTATTTTGAGCCCGGCTGCAACGCGGCAGATGCCGCTTCAGCGAATTAATCAATGGTTCCTTAACAACCAAACGCCAATAACAAACCCGTTCGTTCGCGAGACCTTGGCATGTAATGAGCTCATCAGCCGCCGCAGGATCTGACAACAGCGCAAAACCCGCCACGGCTAGAAATACCCTGACCCTGGCTGCCATCGGCGTCGTATTCGGCGACATTGGCACCAGCCCGTTGTATACCCTGAAAGAGGTGTTCGGCGGCCATCACCCCATCGACATCACCAACGGCAACGTGCTGGGTATCCTGGCGCTGATCTTCTGGTCACTCATTATTGTCGTGACGCTGAAATACGTCATCATCATCATGCGAGCGGACAATAAAGGTGAAGGCGGCATCATGGCCATGTTGTCGCTCGTGCAGCGCGTCAAACCCGCCAATACCCGTAGTGGCTGGATATTGACCATACTCGGTCTATTTGGCGCCTCACTGTTCTACGGTGATGGGATCATCACACCGGCGATATCGGTCCTGTCAGCCGTCGAGGGACTGCGTATCGTCCAACCTGCGTTGGGTTCGCTCGTGATACCCATATCGCTTGCCGTACTGGCCTTTCTGTTCTCTATACAACGACGCGGCGCACAACGTGTCGGCGCTTGGTTTGGCCCCGTAATGACACTTTGGTTCCTGGTTCTGCTGATGCTAGGTCTCATCAACATCTGGGAAGCACCGCAGGTGTTGCGGGGTATCAACCCACTTTACGCCTACCATTTTTTTGTCGAACACGACAAATACGGCTTTCTGGTCCTGGGTGCCGTGGTCCTGGCCGTAACCGGTGCCGAAGCACTGTATGCGGATATGGGACACTTCGGCCGTCCCCCCATCCAGCGGGCTTGGTTCTTCTTGGTATTGCCGGCTTTGGTAATAAATTACTTCGGTCAGGGCGCCCTACTCCTCGAACATCCCGAAGCCCTCATCAATCCTTTCTATCATCAGTCGCCGGCCTGGACATTACCGTTTCTGATCACACTGGCCACGCTGGCCACCCTGATCGCATCCCAGGCCGTCATCACCGGTGCATTTTCCGTCACCCAGCAGGCCATCCAACTCGGCTATCTGCCGCGGATGGAAATAAAATACACCTCGGCACAGGAAATGGGGCAGATCTATATTCCCGTAATCAACTGGGCACTGCTACTGGGCATTGTGGTGCTGGTGCTGGGTTTCAAATCGTCCAGCGAACTGGCGGCGGCCTACGGTATTGCTGTTACCGGGACTATGTTGATCGACACCATTCTCGGCTTCGTGGTAGTTATCGGCTTGTGGAAATGGAACCGCTACATTGCCATCACCGGGCTGTGTCTGTTTCTGGTCGTCGATATCGCCTACTTCGCGGCCAACTCCACAAAAATCCCCGATGGCGGCTGGTTCCCGCTGCTGATCGGATTGCTGGTATTTATTCTGCTTTCGACCTGGAAACGCGGCCGCGAATTGCTGATGCAAGGTCTCAAACGCGACAACCTGCATCTGGAACCTTTTCTGAATCAACTGCTCGCATACCCACCGCAGCGGGTACCCGGCACTGCCGTGTTCCTCACCGCAGACCCGGATGGCATACCGCACGCAATGCTGCACAATCTCGCTCACAACAAGGTCTTGCACGAGCGCGTAGTCTTTCTGACCGTGCACACAGAACCAGTACCCCGCGTACACACGGCCGAACGCATCAACATTACCGATCTCGGCAACGGATTCTACCGGGTTGCCATACGCTATGGTTTTATGGATGCCCAGCACATTCCCAAAGCACTACTGCAATGCTCCACCCATGGTCTGTTGCTCGACCCCATGCAAACCTCGTTCTTCCTCAGTCGTGAAACGATCATCGCTTCGAAACTACCCGGCATGGCACATTGGCGGGAGCGTTTGTTTATTCAAATGGCACGTAACGCCGAAAGCGCAATGTCGTACTTCAGGATTCCGACTAACCGGGTGATTGAACTGGGATCACAAGTAGAGATCTGACAACCAGAGCTGAATCAGCCATACAACGTATACGCCCATGATAAATTGCTACAGCCAACGCTTGGTCAATCCCTTTCGCGGCATCCTCAGTGTCGTTGCAACCGGGGATGCCGATGCGGTCAGTAGTGACGGCATACATTGGGCCTTATACATTCAGGGCGAATCCGAAGAGGTGCGCATGAGCGATGGCAGTCTGCGCGATGTAGTTCTGCCGGACACCAAGTTCGGCGACTGGTCAGCGAAAGAGGGACTCAAGCGTTCGCCGGTACGCAATGTTGCCGACCTTGACCGCATAGATGTGATCGGCCTGAATCTGCTGGAGGCCGTAAAACAGGCTACCGAACACCTGCCCTTTCCGCTGCGCGACCAGGATGAACTATGGCTATTGGATGCCAATGACCGACCGTTAGCGCTATTGCACGTAGCCGTTGAGGAAGGCGAACGAGTGACCCCTCGAAATCTCACTTGGAGACCCGGTGAAATCGCCAAGCGTGTGTTCACCTCGACAAACGCGCCCATCAATCACTCGCCACATTACAGCGCAGCGCAGCAAGTGGAGGATATCGTTAACCGTGATAACGGCACACAGGCCCATGCCCAGTGGTTTTGGCGCAGCACGGATGGCATGGGCGTCGGCCAGGATGGCGTCAATATCAGTAGCGATTTGGTCGGCCGCACCCTGGCTGCCTGCGAATTTCCACTCTTGTTACTCAGCACCGAGTGGGCAGTGGAGAATGAGCGTGCGCTACTGCAGGATTTTCTGGATTGG
>JBGSOE010000035.1:0-14835 GCA_041739295.1 Thiohalobacterales bacterium
GCGATGCTGGAAGTTGTCTTCCAGATCGCGGTCAAATACCGCGTTAGTGATGTGCTGCAACAACAGGATGGCGTTGGCGCGCGTGGTCGCATCGAAAGGCTGGGTAAACGGCCCTGGCAGATGCTCCACATCACCGTGAAAGGCCTCCAAACAGCGGTGCACGCGTTCGCCGTAATCGGATTTTTGCAGCTGTTCGCGGACTTCTTCGCGCGGCGCCAGACTCAATCCGTCGCTGGTGAAATAGCGATACGGACAATCAATCAGGTGTTGATGGCTACTGGCGCTGATAGTCCCGGGTAACAAGGCGGCAGGCAGTGATGGCTGTGGTCGTTGCGGTGGCGACGGCAAAGGCGATGCTAGTGGCGGGCTTACTGCGCAGCGATCATCAAGCATCAGTGCCTTAAGAGCAGTATCTTCGAGCGATGTTGCCCAAGCGAGCTGATGCAGGGTCTCTAACGCCTCTAGCCAGGGGCTGGCGAGCACCGGTTCGCCTTTGTCTTCACGGCGGCGTGTCAGCAGCAACTGCGGAGTGCTATTCAAAACCCGGTGGAATTGATACAGCCGCTGCTCCAGGCGTTGTTCCCAGGTAGGCAAGCCGAGTTCACGGCGCACACCAGTGTTAAAGAACGCGGTTGCGCGATCTTTGCCCGGCAGATGTTCGTGATCGCAGGCGCCCAGTACCAGGGCATCGAAACTCACCAACTGACTCTGCTCAAGCGTGAGCAATTGGACCGGACCGCTGGCGAGACTGGGGCGGAAGGTTTTGTCTTCCAGCGCGCGGCCGAGCCAGATGCGGAATTCCTGCCAGCTCAAGGTCAAGGGTGCACGCTGCGCGGCAGCGTCGAGTTCTTCCCACAGCGCGAGCACGCGCTGACCTGCGGCATCTGTATCCAACAGCGGCCAGATGCCCAACGTGATCAGACTGACGCGTAACTGCGCGAGGAACAGCCGTGCCGAGGCGGCCCCGCTGTGCAGTTTGAGTAACGGACGCGCGGCCTTGTCGAGACGATCGAGCAGCGCGTGCAGCGGTTCGAAGGTAGCAGGAGGCCAATTAGCACGATGGCGCCGGTATTCGATTTGACGACGGTAACGTTCCAGGCCACGGGCAATGTTTTCATGCTGGATGATGTCGTGTTCCAGACGGTATACCGAGGTGAGATGTGCAGCGCGTTCAGCGTCGGCGCAGAGGAAGGGTGATTTGAGCAGATCCAGTAATGGCTGGTGCGCAAAATCCTCTTCGATGCATTGCAGCCAGCGTTCGACACAGGCCGCCGCACTGGTAGTGGATAGCGCCCAGCCGCCGCTGTCGGCGAGCACAATCCCGGCTCGCTCCAGTAATGCGCGCACGCGCCGTGCAAGGCGGCGATCTTCGGTGACAATGCCGATGTGGCGTTTGCCCGCCAGCAACCAACGACGCACCTGGATGTCTATGGCGCGGGCTTCCTGTTCGGCGGAATCGGCCGTGAGTGTGGCGATGCTGTTGAGCAGGGGACTGGTAGGAAATTGCGCGGCCAATTGCGCGGCACGTTGACGCAGATTCAGATCGACCTGTGGATAGACGCTATCGAGGACGTGGTTGCGCGCGTTGTCCGTAGTCTGCGCGTCGCAATCTGGACAAAGACTGAGATAATTCGTTAAGGCACGGTCCGCCAAACTATGGCGCGCCTCGGGATTGCCATGTAACAACCATTCGGCGCGGCCGGCCTGCAGGCGTGGTGCAACCCAGTCGCGTTCTGCCTGGCTATGGGCTTGCAGACCGACCAGGATGAAATAGGGTTCGCTGGCGTCGGATGTAATCTGTTGATTCAGTTTACCCAGATAGTGTATCCAGGGATCCGGGCGCTGCAGGGCCGTGGTCTGTTCCTGCCAGGCCTGCCATAGCCGGTGCACGATGTGCGCTTCGCGTGTGAGTGCCTCGGGCATAGGACCACTGATGCGATAGCCTTTTGCCAAGCGCTCGGCTAGCGCCGTGGTGGAAGTTGGCAGTTCCGCGCGGTGCAAGGTGAGTTCGTCGAACAGTTCCAGCAGGCTATCGGCCACTCGCCAAGGATCGTCTTCGCCAAACAGTCCACTGTGTTGACGCAATGCCTCGACCAACAACAAGTGTCGCGCGGGTTCATTCAGCGGTGGCTGGTCATCAGCGGTGCTAGATTCTATCCAGTCACGCAGTGTGCTAATGCGCAATCCCAACAGGGCGCCATAACCTGCCTGTTGTGCTTGCTCACACAGCGTCGCGCGCAGGCTGCTGGATGCCAGAGTATCGGCGACAAGTATTACTACCGAGGAAAGATCCGGGAGGTTGGCAGCGGTTTGCTGCAGCGTCCGTGCGGCAGCCTTTGCCAACAGGTCTTCGTGGTAAGGATAGAGATGAATGCTCATGCCGGGATCATGGGCAGTCCGACCGTGCCAGGCTTACCGTCGCCGCTGGGGCGCAGGCGGTAAGCATCTGATACTCAGCGTTCCAGATAATCGATCTTTCCAGGCTTGCCAAGCCATTCATCCGCGTCGTCCGGGGCATCCTTCTTCTGAGTGATGACCGGCCAGGATGCTGACAGTTCGGCATTGATGGCCAGGAATTCTTCCTGCCCCTCGGGAATATCATCTTCGGCGAAGATGGCCTCAGCCGGACATTCGGGTTCACACAGCGTGCAGTCGATGCACTCCTCAGGGTCGATGACCAGGAAATTCGGTCCTTCGTGAAAGCAATCCACCGGACAGACTTCAACACAATCCGTGTATTTACATTTGATACAGTTTTCAGTGACGACAAAAGTCATGGTTTGCTCCCGCAATGAATATGCGTTGGCCGGGTCTGCATACAGGGCAGGCGGCGGGCCGCGGGTGGAAGCTGTAATGATAGGGATTGTGCCGGGTTTTGGCGAGGGCTGGATGGGGCGTAGACGAAATAACGGTTGCTTAGGTGCGGAACTGACTCACGATATTGCTCAATACGGTATCCGGCTTTGCGACCTCGACGCGGTTACGGCCAGCGTGTTTGGCGCGATAGAGGGCATCGTCGGACGCAGCCAGCAGCATGTCGGGATTCTCGCCACCGCGTGGATTCATGGAGGCCACGCCAATGCTCAGTGATATTTTGTTGGTCACCTTGGAGGCTTCATGGCGAATGTTCAGACGTGCCACGGTGTCGCGCATCTTCTCAGCGACGCGCAGAGCACCTTGGGCATCGGTCTCAGGGAGGATTAAGGCGAATTCTTCGCCGCCATAGCGCGCCACTACATCAGACGGGCGGTGCACGATGCGATCCAGGGCAAGTGCGACGGTCTTCAAACAGTCATCCCCAGCCTGGTGACCATAGGTATCGTTGTACATTTTGAAATAGTCGATGTCGATCATGATCAGCGACAGCTCGGTACAATTGCGCAGCGCGCGCTGCCATTCTTGATCCAGCATCTTGTCGAACTGGCGTCGGTTGGCGATACCGGTGAGGCCGTCCAGCGAGGATAGGCGATGCAATTCGCGGTTGCTTTCCTCGAGCTGGGCATTGCTGTTTTCCAACTGACGCTGCAAATCGCGTAGCGCCTGATAGGCGGCATCGCGTTCGGCCTGAGCCATGTAGCTGCGGGAATGAGCACGGATACGTGCGATCAACTCCACCTTGTTCGGCAGCTTGACCAGATAATCGTTGGCGCCGTTACTGAAGGCTTCGCTCTTGATAGACGGATCGTCTTTGCTCGAGAGCACAATAATCGGGATATCGCGGCTGGCCGGGTTGGCGCGGTAGAAACGCACCAGCATCATGCCGTCGATCTCCGGCATGACCAGATCCTGCAGGATGATAGTTGCATTAAGACTGATAGCCGTCTGGATGGCTGCACGTGGATCGGAGCAATAATGGAACTCGATATCCTGCTCGTCGACCAGCATGCGCCGAATCGCCTCGGCGACCATCGCCTGATCGTCGACCAATAGCACCACGGCGCGGCGTATCAGCATGCTCGGGTCGTTCAATATCTCTTTGCTTTTGTCATCCATGGGTCAGAATCCACATAATTATGCGGTTATCGGCCTACGTAGGGATTTCAGTAGGGCAGGACCAATATCCTTGAGATCCAATATATCGACCGCCGCTCCTAATTCCGCAGCGGCCTTGGGCATTCCATAAATGGCGCTGCTGGCCTGATCCTGGGCAATGGTATGGCAACCGGCCTGGCGTAGGGCCAGCAGACCGTTGCCGCCGTCCTTACCCATGCCAGTGAGTAATACGCCAACGGCCTGGCCGCGCCAATTCTGCGCCACGCTGCCAAAAAAAACGTTTACGGACGGGCGGTAAGGGTATTCCACCGGATCCGGCGTGTAGTTCAGGCTGCTCTCAGGCGTGAGGATCAGATGGTCCTCACGGCCAGCGATCAGCACCTGCCCGGGGAGTGGGCGATCCCCCGGCCGCGCCAACCGGACCTTCAGGACGGTCTGTTCATTCAGCCATTCGGCAAAGCTGCGGGCGAATTCCTCGTCCACGTGCTGCACGATGACGATTCCTGCTGGGAAATCGGCAGGCAGAGGTTCCAGAAGTGTTTTCAGGGCAGACGGCCCGCCGGTCGAGGCGCCGATGGCGATTAGCGGTGGGCAACGTCCCGGCACGGCGCAGGGATTGTGTGAGATAGGAGTCTGTAGCTTGGCGATCCGCTTCGGTGCCTCGATCAGGCGTCCGACCATATCAATCTTGTGCAACAACGACTCGTGACCGCCGCTGGTCCCATTCATGCCGAGGATCGGTGTGTTGATGGCATCCAGGGCACCGGCACCCATGGCCTCGAACACTTTGCCGGCATTGCCGGACACGCTGGAGGTAACCACAACAATGGCGCAGGGGGTTTTGGCCATGATCTGGCGGGTGGCCTCAACACCGTCCATCACTGGCATGATCAGATCCATTAATAGAATGTCCGGGACATCGGCTGCACAGCGGCGCACCGCATCGGCGCCATCTTCGGCGACCCAGGCGACCTGATGACGACCGCTATCGGCAATCACTCGGCGCAGGGATTCCGCGGCAAGTTTCGAATCATTTACGACAGCGACACGCATAACCCATTCCGTAGTAGTTGACTTAGGCTTGGCCGATCAGGTCGGCGACAGCATCGAGCAGTGTTTCATCATGAAAACTGCCTTTGGTCAGATAGTAATCGGCGCCGACTTCCAGCCCGCGTTGGCGATCTTCATCACGATCTTTGTAGGACACGATCATCACCGGCAGCGTTTTCAGCTGCGGGTCTTTCTTGATCAGGCTAACGAACTCGAAGCCATTCATGCGCGGCATGTCGACATCGCTGATCACCAGGTCGTATTCACCGGTGCGTACGGCGTTCCAGCCGTCCATGCCATCAACCGCGACCTCCACGTAATAGCCGCGGTTGACCAGCATGTTGCGTTCCACTTCGCGGACAGTGATGGAGTCGTCCACCACCAGGATGCGTTTGGAGACCTTCTTTTTCTGAGTATCATTTTCGCGGCGGATCTTATCCAAGCGACCGCCGGCGCTCAGGATATCAACCGACCGCAGCAGATCGTCCACATCAATGATCAAACAGGGATCGCCGCTCTCCAGAATCGCAGCGGCGCTGATATCTTTGACCTTGCCGAGGCGCGTATCGAGTTTCTGTACCACTAAACTGCGTTCACCAAGGAAACGATCGACCACCAGTCCGTAGCGGCTCAGACGCTCACCCAGCACAACAATACAAACTTCATCCCCCTCAGGTGGTTCGCCTTCGAGACTGAGCACCTGATTGGCGGCAACCAATCCAATGTGTTGGTTTCCCAGAGTGAAATATTGGCGGCCCTCCATTACCTCGATGGCATGGCGCGGGAGTTTCAGGGTGCGGTGAATCTGCGCGAGCGGGAAGGCATAGGGTTCGCCGGCGATTTCTACTAGCAGCGAGCGCATCACCGACAGCGTCAGAGGCAACTGCAGATGAAAACGCATGCCCTTGCCGGGCTGCGCAGCGGCATGGACGATGCCATGCATTTCCTGAACCACGCTGTGTACGACATCCAGGCCGACACCGCGCCCGGATATTTCTGTCACCTGCTCGCGAGTTGAAAAACCCGGTAGGAACAGGAAATCCATCAATTCTGATTCACTGAGTTCGGCGGCCATATCCTGCGATACCAGTTTCTTTTTTACGATCTTCTGGCGTAGTTGCGTGGTATCCATGCCGCGACCATCGTCTTCGACAACGATCGATAGCATGCCGGCACTGTGAATGGCATCGAGGCGGATAGTTGCCATTTCCGGCTTACCGGCGGCGGCACGTTCCTGCTGAGTTTCGATGCCATGATCGATTGCATTGCGGATCAGGTGATTCAGGGGCGCCTCAATCTTTTCCAGAATGTCACGGTCGACTTGCGTGGTCAGGCCGCGTATATCGAGCTGTACCTTCTTATTCAGTGCGCGCGCCATGTCGCGCACCATGCGCTGAAATCCATGCACACCGTCGGCGAAGGGGCGCATGCGACTGGCGATGACTTCACGATTGAGACGACTAGCCAGGTTGTGGCTACGGCGATCGAACTCATCCAGGTCATTCAGACGTTCGCCCATCAGTTGTCGGCAGACCGCCGCCTTGTGCTGGGCATCACCGAGAAGATTGCGCGCATATTCGTCAATCGGTGACATTTCCAACGCGTCGCGCAGTTTATCCAACAAGCTAATGAGTTCGGTATGCCGATGTTTGAAATGCACCAGCGCATCTGCATAAGGGCGTAACCAGCGTGCTTCGACTTGAACTTCACCGGCTAATCCCATCAGCCGATTCAAACTCTCGGCCGAGACGCGAATGGCGCTGTCGTGAGGCTGTTTTGCAACACGTCTATCGGTTGTCGTAGCTGGCTCCTGCGCGGGTTCATCTGCGACAGGAAGAGACGCCATGACGGTTGGTGGTGCGCCACTTGGCAGCGTGGCTAATGCCGCTTCGAGATTGTCGATATCCGTAGCGTGTTGCGTCGTCCAGGCAGTGATGTCTGATGACGCGCCGATGCGCGTGAGCATATCGACACCACGCAGAAGCAGATCAATATGTGGCGCACCCAAAACCAGATTGCCGCGTTGTGCTGCGACCAGTCCGTCTTCCATAACATGAGCGATGCGCACGCCGGGTTGGATGTCCACCATGCGTGCGGCGCCTTTGAGGGAGTGCGCGGCGCGCATCATGGCCTCAAGGCGTTCGGCGCTGGTCGGATTGAGTTCGAGTTCTAGAAGACCTTCCGCGAGTAGCCGGGTTTGGCTTTCGACTTCAATCCGGAACAGATCCAACATAGCGGGATCGGCTTCGCGGGCGGCCTTAACTGGCGAGCTCTTTACAGGTTTCGCGGTGGCATCGGCTGCTGCCGCTGCATGGGCTGCAGTATTGAGTGATTCGATCAGTGCAGCGAGATCGTCAGCGTGCGTGTTGGCCCAGTCGGGTTGATCGGCCTCGACGGCGATGCGATTGAGCATGTCCACTGACTTCAGTAATACATCCACCAATCCTGCATCGAGGCGGATGTTTCCCTGCTGGGCACCGACGAAAATATCTTCCATGACATGCGCGACTTGCACACAGGCCTCCACGGCCACCATGCGACCGGCGCCTTTGATGGAATGTGCGGCACGCATCAGTGACTCCAGCGTGGCGGGATCGCCGGGATTTGCCTCTAGTGCCAACAAATGCTCGCTGAGTCGACTGGCCTGGGTCTCGACCTCGGTACGGAACAGATCCAGCATGGAAAAATCGCTGCTCATGACAGGCTCCTGCTCAGGGTATGGAACAGTAGTTCGGCATCTAGACAGGCAACATTCTCATCATTCCAGCGTAGTACGCCTCGTGTATAGGTCGCTTTTGATTTACTCAGCGTGGCGGGCACTGCTTGCAGTTCACTGGGATGGTGGCGGTGCAAGCCATGCACCTCAGTAACCGGAAAAACGAACTGATGTTCGTTATTACTGATCAGAATCATACGGTCAGCAATACCGACGCTGCCGAAGCGCCGTGGCAATTCACCCTTCTCCAGATCCAGGAGTCCACCCAGGGAGATGCAGATTTGCAGTTCACCGCGCATATTGACCAACCCCTTGATGATGTTTCTGCGCGTATGCGGCAGGCGCCGGATCGGTTTGGATGAGGTGATCTCACGCACGATAGGGCTGGGGATGGATAGCCATTCGTCGCCAAGTCGGAAGATGACAATGGATTCGGTGTTCGGCTGTTTGCATTGTTTCTGCGCAGCGATGACGCGAGTCCATTCCTCGCGATAACTCGAGGGAATTTCGCGCTGCAGAATTTTCTGCCCCGCTGCTGAATAGTGTTCACAATTTCGGCAGTGAATGACCTGTTCTAGAATTGGGCAGATTTCCTTGCCACGCCGCCAGACCCCAATGCGATTCCAGCAGTCGTCGATTTCAATAGTGATAGCTGCGGTATCGTTCATGTGCCCTCGGCGTGACGTGCCGCCTCATTCTGCTGGCGTTCGAAACTGCGTTTGGCGCGTTGCTGCGTCAGTGCCGCATTGGCAAGATCACCACGACGTTCCAGAATAAGCGCCAAGTGCGTGAGCGCTTCGTAGTGATTAGGATCGAGATAGAGTGATTTGCGCAGCAAGGCCTCTGCTTCACCGCTTTCGCCGACTGCCTCGCGGACCAGGGCCAGAAGGTAATACGCCTGGGCATCCGGTCCCTGTTTGCGCAGATGCTCTTCACACAGTTTGGCGGCTTCCACCAAATGGCCTTCGTTGGCGAGTCGGGTCGCGGTTTCAATATCCTGTTGCTGATCTGGTGCGGGTTCTACTGCGGGAATAGGTTGAGCTATATCCGCGAATGGACGCGCTGCCGGGCTTGGTGCCGCCGGTTTGATCGGTGCGCGTCGAGGTTTGGGTAACAGAAAGGGCGCGTCGTCTTCGGCCCGCGAAGCACGTTGATTGGCGCCGCGCATGAAGGCAAAGCTGCGTGCATGCTCCAGGGGCGAGAAATGTTGTCCGGCAAGCACGCCAGCCTCGGCGTGACCTAGAAACAGCAAGCCTTCAGGTTGTAGTAGGCGTTCGAGTACCTTCAAGGCCTGCGCTTGTGTAGCTCGGTCGAAATAGATCAGCAGATTGCGGCAGAACACTACATCGTAAGATTCAGTCGTGCTGAAAAATCCTGGAGCTAACAGATTGGCGTGATGGAAATTCACCAGTCCGCGTACCGTCGGCTGCAATAGATGGCCCTGCTCGGCTTTCGAGAAATACCGAGAGCGAAAACTAAGGTCATCGCCACGGAACGAGTTCTCGCGATATAAGCCGATTTTGGCTCGGCGCAGATTCGGTTCGCTGATATCAACGGCGTCGATACTGAAGGCGCTGGGTTCGAATCCGGCATCAAGCAGCGTCATCGCGATGGTGTAGGGCTCTTCACCTGTGGAGCAGGGCACGCTCAAGACACGCAGCGGTCCATAACGGCCTTGGGGTGGCCAGCTTTCCTTGGCGTAGCGGGCCAGTGCGATGAACGGGTTGCGGTCGCGGAAAAACCAGGTTTCCGGAACGATGACTTCTTCGATGAGTTGCTGCAATTCGACGGGGGCGCTCTGCAGGCGCCGCAGATAATCATCCGTACTGGTGATGACGAGTTCACGCATTCGCTGCTGCACAGCACGCGCAATCGCGGAACTGCCGATCGAGGCCGAATTCAGACCCATCGTCTGTTTCAGCAACTGCTCGATGGCGTCCTGTGACATCAGGCGCACTCCTGGAACAGGTTGTCACGCAGTTCGATGGGCAGTATCTGCTCGATGTTCAGTTGCTGCACCATGGCATTGCCAACCTTGACCAGATCACCAAGATAGGGTGCATCGGTGGTATGAATCCCGGACGGTTGGAATTCGTTGTCTTTAATTTTTAGGGTTTCCGTGACCTGCTCGGCGAGCAGACCCAGGATGTGTGAGCGGCCTTCTGAACCTGGGTATTCGACCAGCACGATCCGCGTGGTCAGGTATTCTCCGCAATGATGTGCAGTTGTCAGTCGGCACAGATCGATAACCGGAACCAGTGTGCCGCGGTAGTCGAACAGGCCGGCAATATAAGGCTCGGCATGCGGCAAGGGTTTTAGATTAACCATGGGCACAACCTCAACGATACGCCGTGCATCCAGGGCATAGCGCTCGGTTCCCATTCGCAGTAGGAGATACAGCATGCTTAGCCCTGCGAGTTGACTTTGAAGTGCGAAACGCCTTCTTGGAGCCGGCGTGCGGCGTCGTTGAGCTGACTGATGGCGCCGTTGGACTGGCGCAGAGATTCGGCGGTCTGCGATGAGGATTCCGCCAGTTGAATCATCGCCTCACTGATCTGGTGCCCACCCTTGGCTTGCGATTGCATGCCTTCGTGGACTTCTTCAAAGCGCGGTATGAGTTGCTGGACCTGTTCAATGATCTGTCCCAGCTGTGAACCTACACGGCGCACATCGTCCACACCCTGGCGCACTTCGGTGGAGAATTTTTCCATGCCCATAACACCGGCAGACACGGCCGATTGCATCTCTTTGACCATCTGCTCGATATCCCAGGTCGCGACAGCAGTCTGATCGGCGAGGCGACGAATTTCGGTGGCGACCACGGCGAAGCCCACGCCGTATTCGCCGGCCTTTTCCGCTTCGATGGCGGCATTCAGGGACAACAGGTTGGTCTGGTCGGAGACCTTGTTGATAGTAGTGACAACGGTATTGATGTTGCCGGCCTTCTCGGACAACACGGCGAGTTTCGAGCCGATGGCGGTGGTGGCTTCCATCATGTTGCGCATTGTCTCTTCCATGCGTACCAACGAGGAACGGCCTTGATTAGCGCTGTCGGCGGTTTTGACGGCGACGTCAGTCACCTCGTGCATGGTGTTCACCAATTCTTTCGAAGTCGCCGATATCTGGGTAACCGTGGCGCGGATCTCATTGGTGGTGGCGGCCTGTTCGCTGACCGTCGCCTCTTGCTGTTTGGCGGTGGCGGCAATCTCTGTCGCGGACGAGGTCACTTGAATACCCGATTGCTGAATACGCGCGACCAGATTGTTGAGGCTATCAAGCATGCCTTGGATGCCCGAGGCCAAATCAGAGATCACATCATTATCGCGATAAACCATCAGCTGACCGGTCAGGTCACCGTGCGCGGCACCCTCGACCACTTCGCGGATCAGTTCAACTTTTCCGGTGACATCCTCGGCATGCTGGCGTTCACGTTCGACCAGTTCGCGGACCTTTTCGGTCATGCGATCGAATGCCTTGGCCAGCGCGTTGAATTCCTTCACGGCGCGCGAGCGCACCGTAACATTCAGTTCACCCTCGGCGGCACGTTGCATGTCCTGGATGATGTTGGTGACCGGGCGGAACAGGAAGCGATTGAATAGCCAGATGGCCAACATCAGGCTGCCACCCGTGAGAAACAGATAAGCGACAGCCGTTGAACTGCGCACTCTAGCCATATCGGCGTACAGGCGTTGCACGCCTTCGACGACTTCCAATTCCAGCAGTGGCTGATCCTGACTGTCCATGACCACATGCTGGACCGGTAATTCCTGGGACTCCGGGGTATGCCAGTTAGGGGATTTGTAGAGATTGTCGCCATCCGGTCTGTTGATCTGGAATGGCAACATCAGATTGTCCTGAATTTCGCTCAGACCTTTTATTGGAGAGATAACCACTTCGAGATAGCCAACCGGACGCAGGCCGCCAATCGGGATTAGATTCGAATGGTAGGGGGTTTCGTTATGCGACCAGAGTGCGGTCACAACCTTGAGTGTCTCAGTACCGGTGCGTGTGCTGGCCTGTGCCTTCAACGCCGTGGGTAGCTCACCACCGAGATCCTCTGCGCCTTGGCTGCTTTCTGCGACCAAGTGATATTCCAGGTCGTAGGTGCGAAGTTTGATGAGATCAACACTGGTACCGTCCGCAACGCCTTGCAGGAAGGGTTCGTTCAGCAGCGTGACAAAGTCAGCCCAGCGCCCCGGATCCTGTAATGCGGCCTCGAAGGCGCCGCGAAACTGCCCATCCTTTTGTAGACGCTGCCCCAGATCGAGACTGTGGTCGCTCAGTTTGCGCAAGGACTCGCCATACGCCAGCTCCAGAACGCGGGACAAGGTATGCGATTGCGCGGAGAGCGCTGCATCCTGGTAGCGCGTGCTGGAAAACAGTGTCAACGCGATAGAGGACAGGCCGAGCAATAATAGAATGCCGACCGTGAGTGCCTTGAGGGAAATCTTCTCGATTTTCATTGTGTAATCCAGTCCGGGCTGTGGGGCATCTCCATATGTCGCACCCAGGCATGGCCCAGGCACAACGTTCCTGACCTGTAAAAGAGCAAATTCGGTGCCACGCGTAATGGACACCTGCGAAACTGGGCATTTATGATTTAAATTTAGAGAGTTAAGGTAGTTTAGGGCGGGTTGTCGCAATAAGGCAGGCGCCGGTTAGTTGGCACGGAGAGGCTCAGTTGGAATGCAGAATGTCTTTGAGCTTGAACAGGATATCCAGGGCCTGGCGGGGACTGAGGTCGGCGGGATCAATGCCTTCCAGGGCTTCAAGGATCGGATGGTCGGGCGGGGTTCCGAACAGCGCGAGCTGGCCACTGCGGGTGGGTGCTGCAGTGGTCGTGGATTGGGTTTCCAGTTCCAACAGGCGCTGGCGGGCCTGGGTCAGTACGTCTTTGGGGATGCCGGCGAGCGCGGCGACATGCAACCCGTAGCTGCGATCGGCAGGTCCTTCTTTGACAGCATGTAGGAAGACGATGCGGTCACCGTGTTCCATCGCATCCAGGTGAACATTGACGATGGACGGATAATGCTGTGGCAGGTCGGTCAGCTCGAAGTAGTGCGTTGCAAACAGCGTAAAGGCCTGCAGACGACTGGCGAGGTCGGCGGCCACCGCCCAGGCCAACGATAGACCGTCATAGGTGCTGGTGCCGCGACCAATCTCGTCCATCAACACCAGGCTCTGTTCGGTGGCGTTGTGGAGAATGTTGGCGGTCTCGGTCATTTCCACCATGAAGGTCGAACGTCCGGAGGCGAGATCATCGGCAGCGCCGATGCGCGTGAAGATGCGATCAATCGGCCCCATGATCGCATGCGTCGCCGGCACGAAGCTGCCGATATGCGCGAGCAGCACAATCAGCGCGGTCTGCCGCATATAAGTGGATTTACCGCCCATATTCGGACCGGTGATGATGAGCATGCGCCGTGCATCATCGAAGCGCACATCGTTGGGTACAAAAGGTGAATCCAATACTTGTTCCACGACCGGGTGTCGACCGGCTTCGATCACGAGACCCGGTGCGTCAGTGAGCTGTGGACGGCGCCAGTCGAGTCGGTCGGCGCGTTCCGCAAAACACGCCAACACATCCAGTTCGGCAATGGCTTCAGCAGCGTTCTGCAGCGGCACCAGGTATTCGAGAAGCTGGTCCAGCAGTGCGTCGTAGAGCATCTTTTCGCGTGCCAAGGCGCGTTCACGCGCGGACAGCACCTTATCTTCGAAGGCCTTCAATTCCGGTGTGATATAACGCTCGGCGCCCTTGAGGGTTTGGCGGCGTTGAAAATCATCGGGCACGCGTGCCGCTTGTGCCTTGCCGATTTCCAGGTAATAACCGTGCACACGGTTGTAGCCAAGTTTGAGAGTTGCGATGCCGGAGCGCGTGCGTTCACGTATCTCCAGATCGACAAGATACTGATCGGCGTTTTCGCTCAAGCCGCGCAACTCATCGAGTTCGCTGTCGTAGCCGATGGCCAGCATGCCGCCATCGCGGATAAGTACCGGCGGCTGTTCCACCAATGCGCGCTGCAGCAGGGTCTGTGGTAGTGGATGCTCACCGATCTGCACGGCAAGTTCGTGTAACAGCGGGTCGTCGTGTTGTGCCAGTAGCTGTTGCAGCGCAGGCAGTCGCGCCAGGCTGTCGCGCAAGCCACTGAGATCGCGCGGTCGCGCAGATTTGAGCGCCACGCGTGTCATCACGCGTTCCAGATCGCATTGGCCCTTTAGCAGTTCATGGATGGCTTCGAAGCTGCGGTTTTCTTGCAGCGTCTCTACGCACTGATGGCGCTTGCGCAACAAAACACGGCTGCGCAGTGGACGGTTCAGCCAACGTCGCAGTAGTCGGCCACCCATGCTGCTTGCTGTGCCATCAAGTACCCCGGCGAGGCTGTGTTCGATGCGTCCTGATTGTGATTGGTCGAGTTCCAGATTACGTCGGCTTGCCGCATCCAGAATGATGCTGTCTTCACGCAGCTCTACGCGCAGCCCGCGCAGGTGCGGTAGCGCTGCACGCTGGGTGTCTTTGACGTATTGCAGGAGTGCGCCTGCGGCACCGATGGCGAGCGGCAGGCTCTGGCAGCCAAAGCCGGCGAGGTCGCGCGTGCCGAATTGCGCGCACAACTGGCGCAGACTGCTGTCCGCTTCGAAATGCCAGGGCGGGCGACGCTTACTGCCGGTGCGTTCAGTGATTGCAGCGGGAAAGGTATTGTCCTCATTGAACAGCAGTTCGCTCGGGCGCAGTCGTTCCAGTTCACTGTGCAAGGCTTCGAGGCCATCAAGTTCCTGCACACTGAAACGCCCGCTGCTCAGATCCAGTGCCGCCAGACCAAAGCGTTCCCTATGTGCTGTGCAGGCGGCAAGCAGATTATCGCGGCGCTCTTCCAGGAGTGCGTCTTCGGTAACCGTGCCCGGGGTGACAATGCGTATTACTTGCCGATCCACCGGGCCTTTGCTGGTCGCCGGATCGCCGATCTGTTCGCAAATCGCCACCGATTCGCCGAGACGCACCAGCTTCGCCAGATATTGATCGACCGCGTGCACCGGCACGCCACACATCGGAATCGGTTCGCCAGCCGACTGTCCGC
>JBGSOE010000168.1:0-1673 GCA_041739295.1 Thiohalobacterales bacterium
CCTTCGACAAGCTTATTAACAAGACTCGAAAGGACATGACCGGTGCCTGGACAACGCACGGACTTAAGAACTCCATGCAAGTGTTTTTTGATGGCGCACGCGAGACCATGGACCAAGTATCACAACAGGCAGAACAGACCCGTACACTTATCCGCGCCACTTATCGCAAATTTCACGAAGAGCACGGCCTGCCCGCCGTCACGCCAAAGGTGTTCTCGGTGGATCAGTTCAACATGGAGCTACACCGTTTACTGGAGGAAGCGGATGCCTTCCGTAACAGCCCGGTAACAGCCATGACCGAGCAGAGCTATCTGATCAAAAAATTCTTTATCTCGCTGGTCAGCCAGGCACGTAATGTCTTCTTCCGCGCCAATCAGGATGCGGATAATTGGCTGAAAGAGGTCATGAACCCGCTGGTCCAGCAGATCAAGGATCACAAGCGCGTCATGGAAAAACGTCTGGACACGCTGCGGCGCATCAGTGAGTCGCGCGACACACTGGAAGGCAAGATAAACGAGCTGGAAAGCAGTCGCCGCATGACCCGCCAAGAACTTGAAACCATCAACCGTCTGCGCGATACCCTGCAGCGCCCCTTGCCTGTCATCGACGACAGCCAGGAGAGCGCACCCGTTGCCGCGGCCGGATAAGTCTTTCACCTCACAGCCGGGATGAACTGGACGCTCTCTGCGGCCAGTTCTTCCCGGCTGGCGTTACTCGAATACCCGACTTCCAGGGCATCATCCAGGCCACAAAACTGTCCATATCCTTCACGCTCACCGAAGCACATGGTCTATAGTTGTATGACCGGACCACTTTGGAGAGCGTGTTTATGCAAAATACCAATAAGTTACTGCGACTGCTGTGTCTGACCTGCCTGTGCCTGCTGGCCCTGAACGCGCGTGCGGAAAATTCCCAGGACTTCGGTGACTATGTCGTGCATTTCAATGCACTGGCCACTGATGTGCTCCCGCCCAAGGTCGCCACCGAATACAACATCAAGCGCAGCGGAAATCACGCTATGCTCAATGTCGTTGTTCTTCGCAAGGTGCTGGGCACATCCGGCAAACCGGTTCCCGCCACTGTTACCGGGATGGCGACTACCCTGTCAGGCACTCAACGCGACTTCGAACTGCGGGAGATCCGTGAACCCAATGCCATTTATTACATCGCGGACTTCGGCATCAGCAACGAAGAAATACTGAACTTCCACCTTAAGGTACGGCCGGAGGGCGAGAAAGACGATTTCCAGGTCCAATTCCGCCAGCAGTTCTTCACGCGGTAAAGACCCGCAACAACAAGACCACCGCAAACAGCATCACCAGGCCGCCGGCCACGCGCCGCGGCCAGGGTTGATGCATAAACACGCTGAGCTTGGCGGCAAGCACCCCCATCAACAACAGATTGGGTAAGGTGCCAATACCGAAGCTCAACATGAGTTGCGCACCTTCAAGCGCGCCGCCAGCGGCCAACGACCAGATCAGCACGCTGTACACCAGACCACAGGGCAACCAACCCCACACTAACCCAAGCGCAAAGGCTTGTAGTGGTGATGAAACGGGTAAAAATCGTCGTCCGATCGGTTCCATGTGCCGCCACAGCAGACGCCCCAGCTGCTCAATGCGCACCAATCCCGACCACCAGCCACCCAGATATAAACCCAACGCGAACATGAA
>JBGSOE010000113.1:0-17814 GCA_041739295.1 Thiohalobacterales bacterium
AAACCGACCAGTCCGGTCCTGAATGAGCGCGCCCAGCACCTGTTACGGGTGCTGATCGAGCGCTATATCCGCGATGGTGAACCGGTTGGTTCGCGCACTCTGGCGCGTGATGCAGTGATGGACCTTAGTCCAGCCACCATCCGCAATGTGATGGCCGATCTGGAAGACATGGGCTTTGTAAAATCCCCGCACACCTCGGCGGGGCGTATGCCAACCGTGCAGGGCTATCGCTGCTTTGTCGACAGTCTGCTAACCATCCAGCCCTTGGATGGCCAGGATGTACAGCGTCTGCGCACTGAACTCAATCTGGATCTGGAACATAAAGACCTGATTGAGCGCACCTCCAATCTGCTGTCCGGTATTACCCGCATGGCCGGCGTCGTGATGTTGCCGCGCCGCAAGCAAGCGTCGCTGCGGCGTATCGACTTCCTGCCGCTGTCCGACAACCGCGTACTGGTGATCATGGTCATCAACGAACGCGAGGTGCAAAACCGCATCATCCATACCGACCGGAAATACAGCCCGTCGGAACTGGAGATGGCGGCGAATTTCCTCAACGAACAGTTCAGTGGCAAGGATATCGCTGCGGTGCGTGAGTACATTGTTGCCGACCTGCAGAAGGCGCATCTGGATATGAACCATATGATGCAGGCAGCCATCGACATGGCGGGTCAGGCCTTCAAAGCTGACGATCTGCAAGAGGCTGAGGATTTCGTGGTGGCAGGTCAGGCCAACCTGATGGGATTTCGGGAGCTGTGCGAGGTCGACAAGCTGCGCCACCTGTTCGATGCCTTCACACAGAAGCGCGAGATCCTGGGTTTGCTGGATCAGTGCGTGAATGCCGATGGCGTGCAGATCTTCATTGGTGAAGAGTCCGGTTACAATGTGCTCGATGACTGCAGCGTGGTTACTGCTCCCTATGCGGTCGACGGAAGGGTGGTCGGCGTATTGGGTGTGATTGGTCCGACCCGCATGGCCTACAACCGGGTCATCTCGATTGTCGATACCACCGCTCGCCTGCTGGGCGCGGCCTTGAATCCTCGCGAATAGTCCCCATATAAAACGCGGAAGCTTGCAGGTGTATAGGTTTAGCCTGTGTCTGCGCTTAATGCATTAA
The DNA here is from genome assembly GCA_041739295.1 of Thiohalobacterales bacterium. Taxonomy (GTDB): domain Bacteria; phylum Pseudomonadota; class Gammaproteobacteria; order Thiohalobacterales; family Thiohalobacteraceae; genus JAHJQQ01. The sequence continues at coordinate 1,118 of JBGSOE010000113.1, forward strand.
CCTCACTATGGTCATTAATTGATTGATATTTGGAGATTTTTGATGGCAGATGAGCAACATTCCGAGCTTCAGGAAGGCGTCGAGACGACCCCGGCGGCCGAGGGCGTAGACACTGAAGTGCATAGCCTTTTGGAAGATGCCCGTACCAAGGCCGATGAGAACTGGAACCAGTGCCTGCGGCTACAGGCCGAGATCGACAACCTGCATAAGCGCAGTCAGCGCGATATCGAAAACGCGCATAAATATGGTTTGGAGAAATTTGCCAATGCCTTGCTGCCGGTGCGTGACAGCCTGGAAATGGGCATCGCTGCGGCCGTGCAGGGCCAGAACGTCGACCCGGCCAAACTCATCGAGGGCAGTGAACTGACCCTGAAGATGCTGGCCGGGGTCCTGGAAAAGTTCGGTATCACTGAGCTGAATCCACAGGGCGAGTCCTTCAACCCGCAATTCCACGAGGCCATGTCTATCCAGCCGCGAGAGGATGTTGCGCCCAATACCGTGGTCATGGTGGTGCAGAAGGGTTATCTGCTGAATGACCGTCTGATACGCCCGGCCATGGTGATCGTGTCCAAGGCGGCACCGGGCGACGCACCGGCTCCGGGTGGAAGTATTGACGAGCGGGCTTGATTTAGTGGCGGACCGCCACCATTTACCTGGACAGAGCTAAGGCAATCACAGTGATCTGCCGGTTTTCAAAGACTTAAACTTTTTTTGGAGAATTGAACATGGGAAAGATCATCGGCATCGACCTGGGCACCACCAACTCCTGCGTGTCGGTCATGGAAGGTGGCAAACCGCGCGTCATCGAGAACAGTGAGGGTGATCGCACCACACCGTCCATCGTCGCCTATGTCGATGGTGGTGAAGTGCTGGTCGGCCAGTCCGCCAAGCGTCAGGCCGTGACCAATCCGGCCAATACCCTGTACGCAGTCAAGCGCCTCATCGGCCGCCGCTTCCAGGAAGACGTGGTGCAGAAAGATATTGACCTGGTCCCCTACAAAATCGTCAAGGCCGATAACGGCGACGCCTGGGTCGAGGCTCACGGCAAGAAAATGGCCCCGCCGGAAATCTCCGCGCGTGTGCTGATGAAGATGAAGAAGACCGCCGAGGATTATTTGGGTGAGCCGGTCACCGAGGCGGTCATCACCGTGCCGGCGTATTTCAATGACTCACAGCGTCAGGCGACTAAAGACGCCGGTAAGATCGCCGGTTTGGATGTGAAGCGCATCATTAATGAACCGACCGCGGCTGCACTCGCCTACGGTATGGACAAGAAGCGCGGCGATGTGAAAATCGCTGTGTATGACTTGGGTGGTGGTACCTTCGATATTTCCATTATCGAAATCGCCGACGTTGACGGCGAGCATCAGTTCGAAGTGCTGTCCACCAACGGCGACACCTTCCTCGGTGGTGAGGACTTCGACAAGCGCATCATCGATCATCTCGCCGACACCTTTAAGAAAGAGCAGGGCATCGACCTGCGCGGTGATCCGCTGGCCATGCAGCGTCTGAAAGAGACCGCTGAGAAGGCCAAGATCGAACTGTCTTCGAGCACCCAGACCGATTGCAACCTGCCGTACATCACGGCCGATGCTACCGGTCCGAAGCATCTGAATGTGAAGCTGACCCGCGCCAAGCTCGAATCGCTGGTTGAAGATCTGATCGCGCGCACCATCGAGCCGTGCAAAATGGCGCTCAAGGATGCCAAGCTGTCGATCAAAGATATCGACGACGTGATCCTGGTCGGTGGTCAGATCCGCATGCCGAAAGTGCAGGAAGCGGTGCAGGCCTTCTTCGGCAAGGAGCCGCGCAAAGACGTTAATCCGGATGAGGCTGTCGCCGTTGGTGCGGCGATTCAGGGCGGTGTGCTCGGTGGCGAGGTTAAAGACGTGCTGCTGCTCGACGTGACCCCGCTGTCACTCGGCATCGAAACCCTTGGCGGCGTCATGACCAAGCTGATCGAGAAGAACACCACTATTCCGACCAAGGCACAGCAGGTGTTCTCGACGGCTGACGACAACCAGTCCGCTGTGACCGTGCATGTGCTGCAGGGTGAACGCGAAAAAGCGAGTGCCAACAAATCGCTGGGTCGTTTTGATCTGGGTGACATCCCGCCGGCCCCGCGTGGCGTGCCACAGATCGAAGTCGCCTTCGACATCGATGCCAACGGCATTCTGCACGTGTCGGCGAAAGACAAAGCCACCGGCAAAGAGACCTCGATCCAGATCAAGGCCTCGTCCGGTTTGTCGGATGCCGAAGTCGAACAGATGGTGAAAGACGCCGAGGCACATGCCGACGAAGACCGTAAGTTCCACGCATTGGTCGATGCGCGTAACCAGGGCGAGGGCATGATCCATGCAACCAATAAGTCGATCAAGGATCTTGGCGATAAGGTCGAGGCCAGCGAGAAGACCGCTATCGAAGCCGCCATCAAGGAACTGCAGGAGGTTCTCACTGGCGAAGACGTGACAGCCATTGAAACCAAGACGGCCGCCTTGAGCGAACTGTCCGGCAAACTGGCACAACGTGTGTATGAACAGAAGCAGCAAGCCGAAGGCGGCCAGGCTCAGCCGGAAACTGGCGCCGAGCAGGCCAAGGGCAAGGGCAAGGCCGACGACGATGTGGTCGACGCCGAGTTCGAGGAAGTAAAAGATAAGTAAGGAGCTAGGTTCTAGGTGCTAGGGCCGAGGTAAGGGCTTCCCCAACCTGGCGAAACTTGCATCTTAACCTAGTGCAAGTACCTCGCCCGGCACGTCGATACCGACATGCCGGGCGTGTTTGTTGCGCGTAATGAGCATACGAGCTCCGAAGTGAGGCAGGTTAATGGTGTCTCCCCTCGGGCCTCATCCCTAGAACCTAGAACCTGAATTTATATGTCAAAACGCGACTACTACGAAGCTCTCGGTGTGCAGAAAAACGCCAGTGAGGCCGAAATCAAAAAGGCCTTCCGGCGCATGGCGCAGAAGCACCATCCGGATCGTAATCCGGATAGCAAGGAATCCGAGGATAAATTCAAAGAGGCCAAAGAGGCCTACGAGATTCTGACCGATGCGCGTAAACGCGCGGCCTATGATCAATTTGGACATGCCGGCGTTGATCCATCCATGGGCGGCGGTGGCGGTCATGGCGCTGCCGGTGGCGCGAGTTTCTCGGATATTTTTGGCGATGTGTTCGGCGACATCTTCGGTGGCGGGCGTGGCGGTGGTGGCGGTCAGCGTGTCTACCGTGGCTCCGATCTGCGTTACAACCTGGAGCTCAGTCTAGAAGACGCCGTTGCTGGTACCACCGTGAAGATACGCGTGCCGACATTGGTGCCTTGCGGTACCTGCAGCGGCAGCGGCGCCAAGGCCGGCAGTAAACCCGAAACCTGCACCACCTGCGGTGGTCACGGTCAGGTGCGTATGCAGCAGGGTTTCTTCTCTGTGCAGCAGGCCTGTCCACGCTGCCACGGCACCGGCAGCATCATCAGCGATCCCTGTGGAACCTGTCAGGGTCAAGGTCGCGTACGTGAGAACAAAACGTTATCAGTAAAAGTACCGGCTGGTGTCGATACCGGTGATCGCATTCGTCTTGCAGGTGAAGGCGAAGCCGGCGAGAACGGCGGTCCAGCGGGCGATCTGTATGTGCAAGTCAGCGTGAAGGATCATGCGATTTTCAAACGCGACGACAATAACCTGTTCTGCGAAGTACCCATCAGTATCGTCACCGCCGCGCTCGGTGGTGAACTCGAAGTCCCCACACTGGATGGCAAGGTCGTGTTAAAGATCCCCGCCGAATCTCAGACCGGTAAATTGTTCCGCCTGCGCGGCAAGGGTGTGAAACCTGTGCGCGGTGGTCCTATCGGCGACTTGCTGTGCAAGGTCACGGTCGAGACCCCGGTCAATCTGAGTGCGCGTCAGAAAGAGCTGCTGCAGGAATTCCACGAGACCATGGAGAACGGTGGCAGCACGCATAACCCACAGGCGCATTCCTGGTTGAATGGGGTGAAGAAGTTTTTTGATGGGATGAAGCTCTGACCGTTCTTCCGCGCCTGCTGGCGCGGGTTACTTTTCTTTGCTTGCCCAAAGAAAAGTAACCAAAAGAAAAGGCACCCCGACGGCTTGCCCGCTACGCGGGTTCCCTGCGCTCCTCGTCCTTTTGCGCGCTCGCCTAACTCGCCGCTTCGCGGCTCAGACAGGAGGCTCGCTTCATCGCAAAAGGGCTGCGGTGCTCGGCTGCGCCGACGGGGAGGGAACGTCAAAACACAAAACCCGTAGTCTGGGTTTCGCTGTGCGAAGCCCAGACTACGCTCGTTGAACCAGCCGGATTTCGAGATATTAACTAACATATGGCAGAGCAGCGCCCACCAATACCTGCGGAACTGCGTCGCCGAGTCTTGCTTGAGGCAGGTCATCGTTGCGCCATTCCTTCATGCGCTTACCCAGATATCGACGTGCACCACATCGTGCCGTGGGCGAAATGTCAGGAACATCGGTTCGAGAATCTGATAGCGCTCTGTCCGAATTGTCATCGACGTGCGGACCGTGGAGAAATCGACAGAAAGTCACTGCTTAGATATAAAGCTAGGCTGATAGCCCTTTTTGGCCCAGCTTTGCTTGGTGGTGTAGACAAAGATCATCCACGGTCTGCGATATGGGTGGATTCTGCTCACGACGACTACGCCAGGGCGATTAGATCTGAGATGAACGAAAAGGATAACTACGAAATTTCGGTTGAGTATCCTCAATTTCATAGTGACCGATTCATCGTGCTCAATGAGCGAGTGCTCGCTCTAATTAACCGAGAGTGCGAAAACATTGTCTTTGCTGCGAAAGATCCTGATCGGTTCACGACTCTTCGGTTCGGTCTGTCAGGTTCCTTTAGCGTAGCCCTGCTGACGCCTCTGTTGTCTAGCATCCGGTTTAGCTTTAGCTCCTACACAGGGGGTGCGCATGGTAACGGTGCAACAGAGGTAATGAATTACCGCCTGGACCAAAGTTTGCTAATTGACATCAAGGATCTCTTTATTGATGCGGAACTCGGTATTTCTACTTTTTCTGACTACTGCATCAACGAACTTCTCAAGGTTCGACCAGAAAGGGATGAAGACTGGGTGCGCAGAGGGGCATCTCCAGTTGCGGAGAATTTCGCCAATTTTAATCTTTCTCCGTATGGCGCTTCCGTCGTCTTTGGCGAGTATCAGGTTGGCTGTTATGCCGAGGGCAAGTCTGAGGTTGTCATCCCGTATTCGGTGTTTCGCCCCCTGATGAGTCCGCTTCTTGAGGAGCTTGTATCGACGTATGGTAGCATCGTTTCCGAATGAAGAATTTTCAGTCCCGTAGGTTGGGTTAGGTGCGCAGCACCGTAACCCGGAGGTTTTTTTACAATCATGTCGGATCACGCTTCGCTAATCCGTCCTACGAAATCCAGGCAACGGGGCGGCGTTTGTGACGCCGACCCGTTGTCGGTTTTGATTTTGACTTTCGACCCCCCGTAGGCGCAGCCGAGCATCGCAGCCCGTTTGCGAAAAAGCTCGCCTCGTGTCTGAGGCGCCCTGATTTATAGGGCGCCGAGTTAGGCGAGCGCGCAAACGGGCGAGAAGCGCAGGGAACCCGCGTAGCGGGCAAGCCTTCGGGTCGCCTTTCTTTTGGGTACTCTTTCTTTGGCGAAGCAAAGAAAAGTACCTCGCCCAGCAAGGGCGAAAGGAAGGCTATGGTGTATCTCGGCAATAAGAGAAAAACGTGATAGGCCAGTGCAAAGGTTGTCCGATGCAGGGGGGCGTGTCGATGCTACACAGGTATCCCCGTCGGACGCGGCGCTACGCGCCTGAATCCGACCTACGAAGGATCTAGTTTGGGTCTGTCCCCAGTTAAACCGAAGCCTTCGGGTTGCCTTTCTTTTGGGTACTCTTTCTTTGGCGAAGCAAAGAAAAGTACCTCGCCCAGCAAGGGCGAAAGGAAGGCGATGGAGTATCTCGGAAATTATGAAAAACAAAATAGGTTGGTACCATGTTGTTCCAGGCAGATTGCATTTTCGATGCCTCGAAGGTAACCCCGTCGGATGCGCACCTGCGGCGCTGAATCCGACCTACTAAGCTGTAGGTCGGGTTAGGTGCGGAGCACCGTAACCCGACGGCCTTCGTCAATCCTGCGTCGGGTTACGCTTCGCTAACCCGACCTACGGTTATTGCTGTTGCCCACGGGTACCGCAGCCCCCCTGAATCGGTTAGTCTTCTCGCCATCCAAGTAACAACCTGAGACACAGCATGATTACACGACTCGCCATTGCCGGGGCTGCCGGCCGCATGGGCCGCGCCTTGATCGAATCTTCTCGCCAGACTGACGGTGTGACCGTCACGGCAGCATTTGAGCATCCCGAGCACAGCTTGCTCGGGAGTGATGCCGGTGTGTTGGCGGGGATCGGCGAGATCGGTGTGCCGTTGACGTGTGATCCGGCGGCGTTGACTAGCGTATTTGATGTGCTGATCGACTTCACGCGCCCACAGGGCACCCTGGCAAATCTGGCCATCTGCCGATCGGCGGGGCGACGCATTGTAATCGGCACCACGGGTTTCAGTGATGCGGAGAAGGGCGAGTTGCTGGCGGCATCGAAGGATATAGGTGTGGTGCTAGCACCAAATATGAGTGTGGGCGTGAATCTTTGCCTCAAACTGCTGGAGCTCACCGCGCGGGTGCTGGGCGATGACGTCGATATTGAAATCATCGAGGCACATCATCGTCACAAGGTGGATGCGCCCTCCGGCACGGCGTTGCGCATGGGTGAGGTGGTGGCCGCGGCGCTCGGGCGTAATCTGAAAGATTGCGCCGTCTATGGGCGCGAGGGCGTGACCGGTGAGCGTGATCGCAAGACCATCGGTTTCGAGACCATCCGTGCGGGGGATATCGTCGGCGAACATACCGTCATGTTTGCCGGCATTGGCGAACGTATCGAAATCACTCACAAGGCCACCAGCCGCATGACCTTCGCCAAGGGGGCGTTGCGTGCATCGCATTGGCTGATGGAGCGGGGTGCGGGCTTGTATGACATGCAGGATGTGCTCGGATTGAAGGGCGCTTGACGCTGCTGTCGTCCGGAATTCGGCGTATTACCCGCATAGACACTCCTGCCGCCATGGGCTAAAATCGTCGGCCGGCGAGACGCTGCCTGCGGCAGCACGCATATTCATTTCAATATAAGCGGGATAGCTCGACGAGGGCCTTCCCGCTTTGCATATCCGATACTTGGAGGCTCCCTTGCGTAAGCCGGCTCTGCTGGTACTGGAAGACGGCAGCACCTTCTGGGGCGAATCCATTGGCGTTGATGGACAGACCACGGGTGAGGTGGTGTTCAATACGGCGCTGACCGGGTACCAGGAGATCATTACTGACCCGTCCTATGCGCGACAGATCGTGACCCTCACCTATCCTCATATCGGTAATGTCGGCGTCAACGAAGATGACGAAGAGTCGGGGCATATCCACTGTACGGGACTGGTTGTACGTGATGTGCCGTTGCTGGCCAGTAACTGGCGCAGCCAGGAAAGTCTCGAAGCCTATCTGCAGCGGCGTGGTGTGGTCGGCATCGCCGACATCGATACCCGTCGTCTGACGCGCATCTTGCGCGAGAAGGGTGCGCAAGCCGGTTGCATTGTTGCCGGTGACGCAATTGACGAGGCGGCTGCACTGGCCGCGGCGCGGGCCTTCCCCGGTCTCAAGGGTATGGATCTCGCCAAAGAAGTTACGACGCACCAACCTTATCTTTGGGCGCAGGGCTCCTGGACACTGGAAGGCGGAACGCCGAGTGCGCCGCATCCTGTCGAAGAAAAGTTGCCGATGCATGTGGTCGCCTACGATTTCGGCGTGAAGCGTAACATCCTGCGCATGTTGGTGGATCGGGGCTGCCGTATCACCGTGGTGCCGGCTAAAACCCCCGCCAGTGAAGTGCTCAAACTCAAACCCGATGGTGTTTTCCTGTCCAATGGTCCAGGCGATCCCGAGCCCTGCGACTACGCCATCGACGCGATCAAGGAATTGTTGGACAAGCGGCTGCCGATGTTCGGCATTTGCCTCGGTCATCAGCTGTTGGGTCTGGCCAGCGGCGCGCGTACGGTGAAGATGAAGTTTGGTCATCATGGCGCGAATCACCCGGTGCAGGATCTCACTAGCAAAGTCGTGATGATCACCAGTCAGAATCACGGCTTCGCCGTCGATGAAACGACGCTGCCGGCGAACCTCAAGCCGACGCACCGTTCCTTGTTCGACGGTACGCTGCAAGGCGTCGAGCGCACGGACACACCGGCGTTCAGCTTTCAGGGTCATCCCGAGGCGAGTCCCGGACCGCACGATGTGGCGCCGCTGTTCGACCGATTCATTGAATTGATGAAGGTGGCAAATAAATAGTGAATTGACCGTCATCCCGGCGCAGGCCGGGATCCAGTCCTGCGCCATGCGGTGTCACGCTGGATTCCGGCCTGCGCCGGAATGACGAATACGAGTTAAAGCGTTCTAGCTCCTAGAACCTAGCACCTAGAAACTGAGTTCATGCCAAAACGTACCGACATACACAGCATCCTGATTCTCGGCGCCGGCCCCATTGTGATCGGCCAAGCCTGCGAGTTCGATTACTCGGGTGCACAGGCTTGCAAGGCGCTCAAGGAAGAGGGTTACCGGGTCATCCTGGTCAACTCCAATCCGGCCACCATCATGACCGATCCGGAGATGGCTGACGCCACTTACATCGAACCGGTCGAATGGCGCACGGTCGCGAAGATTATCGAGGCTGAGAAGCCGGATGTGCTATTGCCGACCATGGGCGGCCAGACTGCGCTTAACTGTGCGTTGGATCTGGCCCGCGAAGGTGTACTGGAAAAATTCGGCGTCGAGATGATCGGCGCGACTCGCGAGGCCATCGACAAGGCCGAAGACCGGGATAAGTTCCGCAAGGCCATGCGCAAGATTGGCCTGTCCATGCCGCGTTCGGCGATTGCCCACAGCATGGAAGAAGCGCTGCAAGTACAGGTGCAGATCGGTTTCCCGACCATCATTCGGCCGTCGTTTACCATGGGTGGCAGTGGTGGCGGTATCGCCTACAACAAGGAAGAGTTCGTCGAGATCTGTGAACGTGGATTGGATCTGTCGCCGACCAACGAGTTGCTGATCGAGGAATCGGCGCTGGGTTGGAAAGAATATGAAATGGAAGTAGTGCGTGACCGCAAGGATAACTGCATCATCATCTGCTCCATCGAGAACTTCGATCCGATGGGCATCCATACCGGTGATTCAATCACGGTCGCGCCGGCGCAGACGCTGACGGACAAGGAATATCAGATCATGCGCAATGCCTCACTGGCGGTGCTGCGTGAAATCGGTGTGGATACCGGCGGTTCCAATGTGCAGTTTGCCATCAATCCCGAAGATGGCCGCATGATCATCATTGAGATGAACCCGCGCGTGTCGCGCTCCTCGGCGCTGGCCTCCAAGGCTACCGGGTTTCCGATCGCCAAGGTCGCGGCGAAACTGGCGGTTGGTTATACCTTGGACGAACTCAAGAACGACATCACTGGCGGTGCGACACCGGCCTCGTTTGAGCCGAGCATCGACTATGTCGTTACCAAAATTCCGCGTTTCACGTTCGAGAAATTTCCCAAGGCAAATTCACGTCTGACGACGCAGATGAAGTCGGTCGGCGAAGTCATGGCCATCGGCCGCACCTTTCAGGAATCGTTACATAAAGCATTGCGCGGTCTGGAGACGGGCATCGACGGTTTTGATGAGCGGATTGATCCGGCCGATGAAGAGGCGCGTGATGTATTGCGCCGCGAGCTGCGCGAGGCCGGACCGGAACGTATTCTGTACGTGGGTGATGCCTTCCGCATGGGTATGACGGTTGATGAAGTCCACGACATCTCTGCTATCGATCCTTGGTTCCTGGTGCAGATCGAAGAACTCATCCAGCTGGAAGGAGAAATCCAGGTGCGCGGGCTGGCTGATATGAATGAACCGTTTCTGCGCACACTCAAACGGAAAGGGTTTTCCGATCGGCGCATGGCGCGGCTGTTGGGCGTGAAGGAAAAAGAACTGCGGGATCTGCGCAGGGAACTGAACGTGCGGCCGGTGTACAAGCGGGTTGATACCTGTGCGGCCGAGTTCGCCACCAATACCGCCTATATGTATTCCACCTACGAGGAGGAATGCGAGGCTGCACCGAGTACGCGCGACAAGATCATGGTGCTAGGCGGTGGCCCGAATCGTATCGGCCAGGGTATCGAGTTCGATTATTGCTGTGTGCATGCCGCGCTCGCGCTGCGCGAAGATGGTTACGAAACCATCATGGTCAACTGCAATCCAGAGACCGTGTCGACCGACTATGACACGTCGGATCGGCTGTATTTCGAGCCGTTGACCCTGGAAGACGTCCTGGAGATTATCGATAAGGAAAAGCCTATGGGCGTGATCGTGCAGTACGGTGGCCAGACCCCGTTGAAACTTGCGCGCGACCTTGAAGCCAACGGCGCGCCGATCATCGGTACCTCACCGGATTCCATCGACCTGGCGGAGGATCGCGAACGCTTCCAGCAGATGATTGAGAAGCTGAACCTGAAACAGCCGCCCAACCGCACGGCGCGTACCGAAGAACAAGCCATCAAACTTGCAGCCGAAATCGGTTATCCGCTGGTAGTGCGTCCATCCTATGTGCTGGGTGGTCGCGCCATGGAAATTGTCTATGGCGAAGATGATCTGCAACGCTACATGCGTGAGGCGGTGAAGGTTTCCAATGAATCACCGGTATTGCTGGATCGCTTCCTTGACGATGCCGTCGAGGTTGATGTCGATGCTATCTGTGACGGTACCGACGTCCTGATCGGTGGCATCATGGAACACATTGAACAGGCCGGTGTGCACTCCGGCGATTCCGCCTGTTCACTGCCACCCTACACACTGAGTGTCGCGGTGCAGGATCGCATGCGTGAGCAAATGCGCGCCATGGCCATGGAACTGAAGGTTATCGGGTTAATGAATGCGCAGTTTGCCATCAAGGGTGATGATATCTATGTGTTAGAGGTGAATCCACGCGCCTCACGTACGGTGCCTTTTGTTTCCAAGGCCACCAGCCAACCGTTAGCCAAGATCGCCGCACGCTGCATGGTGGGTAAAACGCTTGCCGAGCAGAACGCCACGCGTGAACGCATCCCGCCGTATTTCTCGGTGAAGGAAGCGGTGTTTCCATTCGTTAAATTCCCCGGTGTCGATCCGTTACTCGGGCCGGAAATGAAATCCACCGGCGAGGTCATGGGCGTGGGTACCAGTTTTGGTGCGGCCTTTGGACGTGCGCAGCTCGGCGCCGGTGTGGTGTTGCCGGCCAACGGCAGGATCTTCATCAGTGTTCGTGAAGCCGATCGGCGCGGCGCGGTGGCGCTGGCACGTGACTTCGTGGCGCGCGGTTTTGAAATTATCGCTACCCGTGGCACCGCAGCGGCGATTGCCGCCGAAGGTATTCCGGTTGAAGTCGTCAATAAGGTGACCGAAGGTCGGCCGCATATTGTAGATATGATCAAGAATTCCCAGATCCGCTATATTGTGAATACCACTGAAGGTAAGCAGGCCATTGCGGATTCTTTCACTATTCGCGGCGCTGCCTTACAGCACAAGGTGAACTACAGCACCACGCTCGCGCATGGTAAGGCGACCTGCATGGCACTGGATAGTTTGAATAACAGTAAGGTCAATCGCTTGCAGACGCTGCACAAGGAACTACCCGTATGAATAAGGTGCCGCTGACCGTACAAGGTGCAGAAAAACTGCGCGCAGAATTACAGCAACTCAAATCAGTTGATCGGCCACGTATCATTCAGGCGATTGCTGAGGCGCGTGCCCACGGCGACTTGAAAGAAAATGCCGAATACCATGCCGCGCGCGATCAGCAGAGTTTTGCAGAAGGGCGCATTAAAGATATCGAAGGCAAACTCAGCAACGCGCATATTATCGATGTCACCAAATTAGAGCCCAACGGCAAGGTTGTGTTTGGTGCGACCGTGTTGTTGAGCAATGAAGATAGCGGTGACGAAGTGACCTACCAGATCGTTGGCGAAGATGAGGCCGACATCAAAGCCGGGAAGATTTCGATAAATTCGCCCATCGCCCGCGCTCTGATTGCCAAGCAGGAAGGTGATGTAGCCACAGTGCAGGCACCGGGGGGTGATATCCACTTCGAGATCGTTGAGGTCAGCTACATATAATTTGTGTCATCAGTGCATGAATACCTGCATGACTGATCCTCACGATTCAGTGAGTAATAAGGCAACTACGTTTCGCCCTCCGGACATGAGCGCGTCCGTGTAAGAATGATCAAACTCCGGGCTATCCATCAATGATAATGAAGCGTACTTGCTTATGGGCTGGAGTGGATCGCGTGCTGATTTCGCTGTGGGTAGGCGCGCTATGGACGGTCGGCTTTGTTGTCGCGCCGGTATTGTTTGCCGAATTGGATCGACATACTGCAGGTACCCTCGCGGGGATTCTGTTCCACTATCTGAATTTCGCAGGGTTGGTCATCGGTGGCTGGCTGCTGCTGCGCAATCGCTTAACGTCGCAGGCGACTGTGCCAGCGCTGCTTTTGGCATTGATGCTGTTGCTGATTTTAATCAACGAATTTGGTATCGCGCCCGAGATTGCGGCGCTGCGTGAGGCCGGGTTCGCAGTGGGTTCCGAGGCTGCGTCACGCTTCGGACTACTGCATGGTGCGGCGTCAGTGCTGTATCTGATAAATGCACTGTTTGGTTTAGTGCTTGTGGCGATCGGTGTGTGCGGCGTGACGCGGCAGGATCAGTCGCAGTGTTGAATTGATGTTGGTTTGTCGGACGCGGCCTTCGGTCTGAATCCAACCTACGTTTAAATGCGTAGACTCGTAGGTCGGATTCAGCGGCGCCAGCCGCGCGTCCGACAAACACATCCTCAAGGCAGAGGCTGTTTAGCGGAAGCCGTGGCCTGCCCGACACAGTGGCTATCGTCAGAGTGGATATCCGGCGTCGCGTAATAACGCTGTCAGACCATCCTCGCTGTAGCCATTCATCCGCTGCTCGCCGACCAGAATAATCGGCACGCCACGACCGCTGAGTTTGCGATAATCGGCGCGGCCACGCGGGGAGTTTTCCACATCGTATTCTTTGAAGGGAACGCGGTTGGCGTTCAGAAATGCCTTGGCTTGCCGGCAGTAGCCACAGCGTTCAGTGGTATAGATAACGATGGTACGTTTTTCTGTGAAGGTGCGGGCGTCATGGGTGATTGTGGCGGGCGCGGTGTACGTGTTGACGCGGATCTCGACTTGTTCGGCCTGACTGCCCTGCGGTGGTCGGTCGCCGAAATGCACTTGGCCGTTCGCGTCGGTCCAGGTAAAGGCCGACGGCGCTGCCGCGATGCTGGCACTTATCAGCAGCAGGCCGGCGGTAACTAACTTGCCGAGTTGAGCGAGATGCGATGCTTTCTCGGGTTGCGCCGGAAGATCAGCAGGATGTGACCGATGCATTGAATGGTTTGTCCCTTGGTGTGCTCGCAGATAGTTTCGATCATAGCGGCACGGGACTCGCGATCCGCAGCATTGACGCGAACTTTGATCAGCTCGTGATAGTCCAAGGCCTGTTCGATCTCGGCCAGTACGGTCTCGGTAAGACCGGCATTCCCGACAATGACAATGGGTTTGATCGCATGACCGAGGCCGCGCAGGTGGCGTTTTTGACGTTCGTTGAGTTGCATGGCAGCGACCTGATAAATGGGCGCGCAGTATAGCTTATGATAGGTGCTAGGGACGAGGTGCTAGGGACGAGACAAACCTAGAACCTAGAACCTAGAACCTAGAACCTAGAACCTAGAACCTAGAACCTAGAACCTAGAACCTAGAACCTAGAACCTAGAACCTAGAACCTAAACTATGTCCCGCACTAAAAGCAGCAGCCGTTGGCTGAAAGAACATTTCGACGACCCTTACGTGCAGCGCGCTCAGCGGGAAGGTTGGCGTTCGCGTGCGATTTATAAATTAGAAGAGCTGGACCAGAAATATCGTCTGCTCAAGCCGGGTATGACCGTAGTCGATCTGGGGGCGGCTCCCGGTGGGTGGTCGCAGTATGCGGCGAAGGTGCTCGGAAATAAGGGCAATCTTTTTGCATTGGATATCCTGCCAATGGATGCCTTGCCCGATGTAGTGTTTATTGAGGGCGATTTTCGTGAGGCAGAGGTGCTGGCGCGGCTCAAGGCCGAACTGGGTGATCGCACCATCGACCTTGTAATGTCTGATATCGCCCCCAATATCACTGGGATGGATGCCGTAGATCAACCGCGCACTATATATATGGTGGAATTAGCGGTGGATTTCGCCCTGGAAATGCTCCGGCCTGGTGGTAGTTTCGTTTGTAAGGTGTTCCAGGGTGAGGGTTTTGATCAGATGGTCCAGGATCTTCGCAAGGATTTTGGGCGGGTTGTGGTTCGCAAGCCCAAGGCATCTCGGCCACGTTCGCGCGAGGTGTATTTGGTGGCTAGCGACCGGAAACTGTAGTAAGGTCAGAGCCGGAAAAACAGCCAAGCTGTGGATGAGTTTCTAGTATTAACAGGTAGTTAGATAGCCGTATAAGGCGAGGTAGGCGCGTTTGAACGACATGGCCAAGAATATGATTCTGTGGGTGGTCATCGCAGTAGTGTTGATGTCCGTATTCAACAGCTTCGGACCGCCGGCGACACCGCGTGCCAATCAGCTTGGGTATTCTGACTTTATTGCTCAAGTCAAAGCCGGGAATATGGCTCGGGTGACGATTCAGGACCGCACCGTGAGCGGCGAAATGGCGAACGGCGAACGCTTCCAGACCTATTCACCCGATGATCCCAAAATGATCGACGATCTGCTCGCCAACGGTGTAACCGTGGTGGCCAAACCGCGCGATGAACAGGGCCTGCTCACACAGATCTTTATCTCCTGGTTCCCGATGCTCTTGTTGATCGGCGTCTGGGTGTTCTTCATGCGTCAGATGCAGGGTGGTGCTGGTGGACGAGGTGCCATGTCCTTCGGCAAGAGCCGGGCACGCATGCTCGGCGAAGATCAGGTCAAGATCACCTTCGCCGACGTCGCAGGTGTTGAAGAGGCCAAAGAAGAAGTCAGCGAACTGGTCGAATTCCTGCGCGATCCCGGCAAATTTCAGAAGCTGGGTGGCAAGATCCCGCGCGGCGTACTGATGGTCGGTTCGCCGGGTACTGGTAAGACGCTACTCGCCAAAGCCATTGCCGGCGAGGCCAAAGTGCCGTTCTTCACCATTTCCGGTTCGGACTTCGTTGAGATGTTTGTCGGCGTGGGCGCCTCGCGCGTTCGCGACATGTTTGAGCAGGCTAAGAAACATGCGCCCTGCATTATCTTCATCGACGAAATCGACGCGGTCGGCCGCCATCGCGGTGCTGGCTTGGGCGGTGGTCACGACGAACGCGAGCAGACGTTGAATCAGCTGCTGGTTGAGATGGATGGCTTTGAAGGTAATGAAGGCGTGATCGTTATCGCTGCAACCAACCGTCCCGACGTGCTCGATCCGGCGCTGCTGCGTCCAGGCCGCTTCGATCGTCAGGTCGTGGTGCCATTACCCGACGTGCGTGGTCGTGAGCAGATCCTTAAAGTGCATATGCGCAAAGTGCCGATCTCCGATAACGTCAAGCCGCAACTTATCGCGCGTGGCACGCCGGGATTCTCCGGCGCGGATCTCGCCAATCTTGTGAATGAAGCTGCGCTGTTTGCGGCGCGCTCCAATAAACGCACGGTGGACATGGATGATTTCGAAAAGGCCAAAGACAAGATCATGATGGGTGCCGAGCGGCGTTCCATGGTGATGAGTGAGAGCGAGAAGAAGCTCACTGCCTATCACGAATCCGGGCACGCCATCGTTGGTCGGTTGGTGCCGGATCATGATCCAGTCTATAAGGTCAGCATTATTCCTCGTGGACGCGCGTTGGGCGTGACCATGTACCTTCCCGAAGAGGATCGTTACAGCCTCAGCCGGCAGGGTCTTGAGAGTCGCATCTCCAGTCTGTTTGGTGGGCGTATCGCCGAAGAACTGGTGTTCGGTGCAGATAAGGTCACCACCGGTGCTTCTAATGATATTCAGCGTTCCACCGAGCTGGCGCGCAACATGGTAACCAAGTGGGGTCTGTCCGAGCGCCTGGGTCCGTTGACGTACAGCGAGGAAGAGGGCGAGGTATTTCTCGGCCACTCCGTGACTCAGCATAAGAATGTTTCGGACGAAACCGCACACACCATTGATGAAGAAATTCGCGCTATTATCGATCGCAACTACAAACGTGCGACGCAGATACTGAAGGACAACTTCGACAAGTTGCATGCGATGTCCGATGCGTTGATGAAATACGAAACCATAGATGCGCAGCAGATCGACGACATCATGAACGGTAAGCCGCCACGTCCGCCGGAGGATTGGGAAGACGATAAGCCTGCCTCTGGCGGCGGCTCTGCTCCAGCGACTGAAACGCCAACGGCGAAACCCGGCGAAGGCACTATCGGTGGTCCCGCCGGCCAGCACTGAGCAAATTGTTGAAATGAATATTGCCCCGCTTCGGCGGGGCTTTGTTTTTCTGGTGATGATTATTGCTATGAACCGCCAAGACGCCAAGACCGCCAAGATTCTCGAACCGCCAAGACGCCAAGTACGCCATGATTATTTATTTAAAAAAGATTTT
>JBGSOE010000126.1:0-2155 GCA_041739295.1 Thiohalobacterales bacterium
GCTGGCAAGCCCACCCGGAAGCGTGGCTGAGCACCGGTACCGGCTCGAACTGACCGCGAGATTCCTGGAACGCCTCGACGCCATCGAAGCCTTCCTGCGGGAAGCCGGCGCGGGCCTCGCCTTCGATACGCTGCTGGCCGAATTGCGCGCCTCGGTCATCCCCAACCTGAGTCGCTATCCACGCATCGGCCGGCGCTACCTGGACAGTCCGCCCCAATCGGCCGAAGCGCTGGCCCAACTCGCCGCGCTGCCGGCCGGCGCCGCCCAGGCTCTGCGCGAATACCTGCATGGCGACTACCTCATGCTGTACACCGCATCGGAGATCGAAGCCACTGTTTACCTGCTGTCCATCCGGCATCACCGCCAGCTTTCGTTTGACTTTTCTCGGCTGTGGCCTGGGGCGTGATGTTCACCGCACATAGCACATAGGGTGTCTGGCCCAATTTTTTCTGCCAATTTCAATAGTCCAGACCGGTCGGTCTGATGAATAACAGTTAGGCTTCAACATGAAAACTGAACTGATATCCGAATTTCTACGGTATTTTGATTGAACGCGAGCGTTATTAGACAAGATGACTGAAGAGAGGCTGTCTTACCCGCTACCAACTACCTCTATTCCGGGTTTGCGATTCTCTGACCACGTTGCGGATCTTGTTGAAATACAGACATTTCTAGAAGTCAGAGGAATCCAAACCCATAACACGCGAATTGATCGGTACATACAGTATCTCGAACAAGCTGTGCACGGTCATTCTATTAACGTAGAACGGATATTCAAAAACGTACTCGATGCCCGCTTTCAAAGTGGCACAGATTGGTTGCTCTATGTCCTACGGGAAGTACACGAGCTTATGTGGATTCTCAAGGGCATCAAAGTGCATATTCCGAAAGGCGTTGATGAGAAACTTCGAAAAATTGTTAGTGGAAATGACTTTGCTGCACTGGATACTCACACTGAGTCACGAAACACCCAATTCGAGCTACGAATAGCGAGTTACTTCTGTCAAGCTGGATGCGAGGTTGATCTTTCGACCAGAACTGATGTCATTGCAACAACCCAAGAACATGCATTCTATTTGGAATGCAAGAGAATCACCGGTCCTAAGAATCTTCAAGAAAACCTAATAAAAGCCAAGCGCCAACTGATATCGCGAATGCCAAGTAGGCATGGCGCGAGAAAAGCCTATGGCCTCATCGCAGCAGACGTAACGAAGGTGGCCTTCAGTCACAATGGCCTAACCTGGGGACTGACTAATGATCATGCAAGAGATGTGATCCAGGAGAAGCTAACAAGCATCGCCAACGCAACACTAAAAATGCCAATTTTTTCAGGTTGTCATGGTTTACTTGAGTGCTGGTTGCAAATCCATATTCCATCGTTGATAAGGTACCCACCTGCAACGACAACCCGATTTTCATCTTTCGGGATTCCAAACTCAAACCTAGATCGAAAATCACGTAAGGCACTCAGAGTATTTGAGGAAATTACGGCAATTGGGAATCGACCTGACGATAGAGAGGATTCAGCCAAGAAACTGGTTCGGAGAACATCGGTGACTCTACCGGCTGGAACGACCTTTGATTTTGACGAGAAATTGTTGGAGGAGTTTCTTAAAGGAGGTAACGACTACGGAAAGATGGACGAGGACGTGATCGCTGGACTAGCTTTTGATGGTGTCAAACACGAGTTCACATTCTTTGACTTCGAAATGGTGGCTGTAAACATCCCTATTCCTAAGCGAAAACAATTCGCCGCAAGTCCAGATGCTGCACGCCTAGAACTCATTATCAAGATGTACATGCAAAGGTACCCATATGAGAACAGAGAAGACAGTGGCGCAATCTTGCCGGGTTGAATCAAGAACCAAGGAGATGCCTAATCAGGATACTTGAGACGTCTTGCGACCTAGTCTTATAACGTTAAATATCCGTTTTCCGGATTGGCCAATTTCTGCTTTGGGTCGATGGCAGCCAGCAACAATTCAGCCAACAAGAACCTGTTTAGCCGAAAGCCATCCACGCACATCGCCCTGCATGGGCAACGCGGCCCCTCTGAGTTCAAGCCTTCAACGCATTCCCCACCACCTCCGCCACATCCTTCGCCAGATCTTCGACCGCCGCGATGCGTTCAAGCGCGGCGCGCGCATGCGCCTGC